>CALWWF010000084.1 GCA_944385165.1 uncultured Oscillospiraceae bacterium | reverse complement strand
GTAGCGTTTACATTCTCATTTTCCTGGGCCATTCGCTGAAAACTGTCTCCAATTGCGCCAGAAATTGAGAAAATCGCGCCGAAAATGATAAAGGATTTTGCCATGCCAGCGATGGACCGGGCCAAACTAGCAAAGCCACCGGAGCCGGAAGACGTGGTCTTCTTAATTTGCGCCCCAAAATGGTCCGCACTTTTGCTTGCCTCGTCCAGATTGGCCTTGACCTGCGCCGCCGCATTGCCCACACCCTGGGTAGCAGTCGCCGCTTGCCTGATCTGCGCCGCTGTCTGGGAGGTAGGTATGGAGGTCTGCTTGCTAGTGCTGGTTTTGGGCACCTGAATAGTTGGAATGCTGCCTGCCTGCACATCCTTAATAGATTGACGGAGCTCCCGAATCTTAGCGTCAGCACTGTCCACCGTGTCGGACAACTGCCGGATCTTGGCCGTGGTCTCTGCAATCCGCTTGTTGGTATCGGCCTGGGTCAGACGGTTGCCAACACCCTTGTAACCCTGAAGTTCCTCCAGCTTCTTCTGGAGCTCCACCAGGGAGTCTCCGTCCCGGATTGCCTGCTTCTCGACCTTCGCTAACTCTCGCTCAAGGCGTGACAGGCTAGGAGCCTTTGAAATGTTCCTGATTTGCTGGGAAGTCTGTTTCAGCGCCGTGTTGCTGCCCACAACACCCTGCAAACGCTGGAGAGAGGCCGTCAGGCGGTCAATAGCTGATCCTGCTTGCGCGGAGTCGGCTTCAATCTCAATTTGTAACTTGTCAATATCGGTTGGCATATAATCACCTGCCTTTTTGTTGTGTTCCCCAGTTCTTCCCCGCCCTCATCATCTGACGCATATAAATTTTTGCCCTTAATGCTTCGCGGTCCTCGTCTTTGGGCGTTTGCGCGTCATCCTGGACACTGTAGGGCTGGTCGGGGTATCGGTATGGTGTATGGCCTTTTTTGCCGAAAGCGGCGGACAGAACAGCGGAGAGGGCTTCTTGTGTGTATCGGCCAAACAACCACGCCTCCGTGTCCATGCGCCTCTGGTAGCCGTGGCTGACCGCCACGAGCTCCGCCGGGGTCATCTGCAAAAAATCAGAGTAAGACACACCAACAGAGGCCGCGACGGTCAGCCATTGTGTTTTTAGGTCTTGGCGGTCTCCCCCGCCGTTGCCTTGAAAAAACCGCTATTGGCAATGGCATCAATCATGGCCGCCGTAATGTCGTCCAGCTTGCCCCCTCCCGCCAGATGGACATCAATCGCGGCTTCACCGTCTTTTAAGCTCTTGCCGCCGACGGCCAGTGCCACAAAGCCAGCCAACAAGGCCAGAGGCCGTGCGGCCATACTGGTTGTATCAATGCCCCACTCCTCCAACTGGCACACATCGGAAAACGTAAAGGTAGGGGCGGTGTACTCATTTCCATTGATAGTCATTAAGCATATCTCCTTTATAGTTATTTAATTTCAGTGTTTTCCCGTACTTTTTCAATGATTTTAGCCGCCGTCTCGCGGTCAATCAGGGTGGTGCTGAGGGTCCCGCCGGTGGGCGGCTTCCCGTTGTCCAATAAAGCGGACAGTTCGGGAAACCGGTCCCGGAACGGCTGATACTTGGGGTTAGGCTTCTCTGCCTTAGTTGCCTTTTTCGGCTTCTTGGGCGGCTTGCCTTACTCCACGGCACCACGATCCTCCCTGCCCCGGTGGGCGCCGTCCAGGGTTTCGGCCTCCAATTTGATTGCGAACTCATTGATGAGGGCTTGGGCTTCTTTCTTATCGCACAACGCAAAATCCGACATCATTTGCAATTCATCACGCTGCCCCCGAAAATTGAACCACAACTCGTACAAATCAGATTTTTTATATACACCCATTACTTATCACCTATTATGTACCAAAATAGTGCGCCCGCCCCTTTGCGGCTTTGGCGTCTGCCTCCTTCTGCTCTGCGGTAACTGCATCGGCGATCTGCTGGGCGGCGCTGGTGTCCTCAATGCTCACACGCTGGGCAGCGGTCAGCTTGTCGGCGGCTCGCTGCGCCTCCCTGCTGATCTTCTCGCCGTTCTCGCCCCGGACAACATCATAAGAGGAAATAGAAGGAACCGTTGCCGCGCTCCAGGTGTCCCCGGCCTCGTCTGCGGCCTTCATGGTGGACTCCATGTTCTGTGTAGTCATAATGAGATACGGGGAGTCAACCGGCCCTGTCTCGCCGTACTTCGTGCCATCTGCGCGGCGCAGGGGCTTATTCCCCAAGATTGCAACGCCCTCGGCCAAGAACTCAGACGGGCAGAACATCAAGGGCGGCTGTGCCATCCTCTCCAGCCGGTCAATGATACCGGACAAATCGGACATGGGCGGGAAAGAAACCTTAATACCGGATTTGTCGGCGACGGCTGCAAGGCAACGCAAACCAAGGTTGTTTCCGGCGGCGTCGTAGGCAAGAACCTTTACCTCGTCCGGCTCCAGCTTGATGCCGAACTGCTGGTAGTATTGCAAAGTCTGCATGAAAGCCTTGTCAGGCTGTGCGGTCAGCCGGTCAACCAAGGCCTCTCGGAGCGCCGGGACGGTCACGCCCCTAATGTAATCACAAAAACCCTTTTCGGCCTCCGCGATTTTTCGCCGGGTATCAGATACCAGGGCGGCGCTGTGTTCGCTGATATAGGTATCTTCATCTTTATAGACTTTTGCGCTGCTCTTGACCCGCTCCAGGCCCAGCTTGTAAGCGGAAAGCGTCCCGGTAATATCGTTCTTCATGTTGTCGTACCTGCCGCGGGCATCTCCAAAAATCTTTTTAATTCCGTTTTCCATAAAAATCACTCCTTTTCGTTGTCGCACATATCAGCAAGCGCCAAACCGATCTTCACATAGTCCAGCGGGTTGGGGCCCTGCGGGCTGCTGTTTAGTTTCAACGTGTTGATCGAATCCGTGGCGAGTCGCTCTCGCTCGTCACACATCTGGAAATCAAGCGAGAACACAAAGTCCAGCACTTTTTTGCAGTCACCAGTCCGGCTAAAATCTACTTTTCGAATCATTTAAAATTCTCCTTTCAGTCATCGTCTACAACTACAGAGCCAGCAATTCGTTCCTCAAGTGCCCTCTGGTCGGGGGTGGCCCCAAGGGGCTCACTGACCACCGGCTCCAGTTGCACCTTGTCCGCCCTGTCGTGGTCATTCTTCATAGTAAAAATCGCCATAACAGAGTCCAGGTTTCGGTTGAGTGCCCCTGTTTCCAGGGTGTCGGCCATCAGGTCCTTGATTTACAGTAAAAACTGGGTCATCTCACTGTCTGGATGGGTTTGCATATATGAGTTAAGCCCCCGCCGGGTGTACCCCAGGCCAAAAACCGCCAGCCCGCCCACTGTAGGCAAACACTTTGCCTCTTGGCATCTTTGCAAATACTCCAGGCATCTGTCCTGTACCTGTTCCAGGTCATCCCAGGACACACGGTCCCGCCTGATGGTCTCCCGCAAGCCTGCAATCTTGCGTTCCAGGTCTGCTGCCAGCATCTCGCCTTTGTGTTCGTCGGAGACCTCTTTATAAATTTTTCTCCGGCCTCCGGTCTGCTTCTGGGCTTCCAGGACGGACACGATTTCTCGGCTTAGGCCTTTTTTGTCGGACAATACTATCAACTCCTCACGCTTTCGCGGTGCCTTTGCCCACGAAAAAATATTTTATGTAAACTAACCATTGCGCCGTCTGTACCGGCTCCACGCCTGATCCAGTGCCTCCAGGGCTCCAGAACAGGCACGGCACCCCATCAGGTAGTCCCTCAACTGCTTCCTGCTGGTCGCCGCTCTGGGAAAATACTGGTCTCTCATCGCGTCGCGGGCAAGGTCGCCCACTGGGGTATCTTCATCTTTGATAGATTCAAGAAACTGGTAAAAGGTCATTAGGTCACCTCCTTCCCTTTGTAGACCTCCAGGCCGGGGTTGCCTGCCTCGATGGAGTAGGCAGCGGTTGCGGTATGAAGTACCACCGCATTGACCAGGCCGGGGACCCCTGTGGTCTCCACGGCGGTGATGAACATGGGGCCCAGCGTGGAGGGGTCAACCTTGACCCACTCCAGCTTGGCGAAGTCCAGCTTCTTCATGCTGACAGACCCCCTTCTAAAATACTGGGCTTTTTACCCTTAATTCCCTTTTTTCCCTTTGGGTTCACGATGTACATCGTCTTAGGTCTGCCCCCGGTTTCCTGTTCCGCCTCTCTCAAATAACCCATATCGACAAGCATTTGAAGGGCTGGACCCATGTCCTCCGCCTTCTTGAATTTGCCCTTGCACAGTCTGACAAGTTCGCTCTTGCTGTACAGTTCTTTTCCTGCATTGTCAATGCGGTTCCAAAGATATTTTGCGCTTTCTGCTTCCTCGTTTGCCCCCATCATTTGATAGGCCGCTTGGGCATGGATGCAATAAAATTCTGCAATCTTGATTGCTGCTGTCATGGTCTCGGCGCTTATTGGTTCACAGGCTGGAAAACTGGACAGGTGAAGAAGGGCAGCTATACGAATCATTGTGCCAACGATTTTATTTCCCCAGTCCTGCATGGACTCAAACTCATCCAGAAGGCGGGATTCAATGCAACTTTGATATTCTTCCCGGAGCCGGTCAGCCTCTTTTGAAAGATGTACTTCTCCGCTGCCCTGATCTAGCAGAATCCTAGTAACAAAATCGTAATAGGCTTTTTTCGTCTCCGGCGTCACTGGTTTTGGCGAAACCTTTCTGTGTCCAACTTTAGATTTACAGACGGCATACAGGAAGCGCCCACAAAGACCACGGCCCCGGAAAACGTCATTGCTCATAAGTCCTTGGATTACATTGGGTTGAACAGTTAGGGCCATAGTGAGACGGGGGTTCTCGACGTGATTTGATTTCCGTCCAATACGGTCAATAGAAATGAAGTCTCCAGTGAAAGCCTTCAAATAGACATCGAAATTATATGTCCTGTCATATCTGCCAGCCATTGCGTCGAATATACCGCCCTCGCTGCTGATGATTGCAATGCTACCGCCCTGCTCGTTCATTATGTCAACCAGTTTTTCGGGTGTAGTATCGTCCACAATTAACCTGGTTGGGTGTAGGTCTTTGAACTCTGCTATTTGTGCGGATAACTCCAACATTTCAGCGCGGGCATCTTCCATCTGTTCTCGGTTTTTTGCGTTTGCAGCTACCTTCTTGACAGCCTCCAGGCGTTTTTCCAGCAAGTCCCGCTCCGTCTTATTCTGCATGATCTCTATGGCCTCAATCTCTCTCTGTTTAGCTTCACATACAAATACCGGCTTCGTGCTTGCGGAAGATACCGCGCTTTTTCTCTCCCCTGGAGCTGCTATTGATAGCAGATAAAGACAAAGCCGCTCAACCCAATCTGGGTTTATAATGACCACGTATCTTTTTTGAAATGCGATAGCCATAACCCCTAGGACCATCGTTGCCGACATCTCCGGCGGGGTCTGTGTACTCTCTGACAACTCATCCACAAACGCCGCTGCTGGAGCCGGAAGGCAGTCAACTGGAAAAGGCGGGGTGTCGATCTCGTCAAACGGAATTGGGTCCTCCCACTGGAGGAAAAAAGGGAAAAAGGTAAAGAAGGATTATTTGTCGGAATCTCACCCCTTGCTATCATCCTTTTTGCACTATCAACTATCTCCTCCATTGGAATGCCATCGCCCAACAGCTTTTCTACGTCATCAGGCGAGAGGCCGTTTTCCAGCAAAAAATTAAGCCCATCTTCCATTTTTATCACCCCCTACCCCTTGCCTTTGGGCTGTTATCATGGTAAAATAAATACGAATTAAATACAGAGGGGCTCTTTATACCCTGGCCCCCAACTCTCCCGCTCCGCCGCGTCACCGGCTGGGGCGGGTCTTTTTTTACATTGGGCATTAAATAGAGCCTCCCTCCTGCGCCATACGATCCAGCACCGCCAGCACGGCGGGCACGTTGTAAAGGACTCGTTTCCCGACGCGGACGTGTGGGAAAATTCCCTGCCGTTCGCCGCTCATTAAGGCATTACGGCTAAGCCCGGTCAAGCGCATGGTCTCTTTCCGGCCCTGGTATACCGCCTCTTCATGAATGGACACTTTCACTTTAAAATCACTCCTTTTTAAAAAAATAAAAAGGGCCACAGGCAGTACAATCACGCACTACCTGTGACCCTCTGGTCCTCTCTTCCCCATCCAGTGATGGGGCGCATCTGGTAACACCTAGTTTTTCAGTCATTTGCCGCCGGTATTACTCTACACAAAGTATACCACAATTTTTCTTGAATGTCCAATACTTTCCCTTAAAATTATTCTTCCTTTATCTGGTATACTTAGAGATATGATGACTTTTTGTGAAGATTTCCATATAATACTATTTGTAGTGCTTTCTATTCATTTTTGTCCTTTATTTTAAAGGACAAGTACGGAAAACTATAAAAGGACAAAAGTTTAAGAAAGCCACAAATCCCTTGCGGCTCAACGCTTACAGGAATTTCACGGAAAGCTATGGAAGGTATATTTCCTCATTCGAATCCCGGCACTCCGACCAAAAAAGCGCTGTTTTCTTGTGAAAACAGCACTTTTTCTTTGCTTTTCTCTTTGAAAAGTGTCGTCAAAAACAGGGGTCTTTGTTTTAACCACAGACGGATTTCTGTTTTGACCACTTGAAGGGCACTCCTTTTCGGAAGGAGTGCCCTTCTTTTGTCTACTGTGGCGCAGGATTTGAAGGTTATTCTCAGTCAAGAACAACATCATATTATTTGATAATTACAGAAACGACGCCATCTCCTTCATATAGGCGGGCACGTCCAGGCCCTGGGGACAGTGGGCGGTACACGCGCCGCAGCCGATACAGGCGGAGGGCCGCTTGTCCTCCGGCAGGGCGCCCAGACGCGCCAGACACCAGGAGGACAGGTCCTTTTCTCCCCCAGTCTTGTATTCGTTATAGGCGGCAAGCAGGAAAGGAATGTCCATCTGTCGGGGGCAGTCGGCACAGCAGTAGCGGCAGCCCGTGCAGGGCACCGCATAGAGGCCGTGGATCACGTCGCTGACCTGCCGCACCAGGGAGATCTCCTCCTCAGACAGAAGCTTGTCGTCCGAAAAGGTCTGGATGTTATCCTTAACCTGTTCCAGAGACGACATTCCGCTCAAAACCACGGCGATCCCCGGCAGCGTCCGCAGGAACCGGAAGGCCCACGATGCTGCCGCAGCGTCAAGCTTGGCGGTCAGCAGAAGATCCCGGCCCGCCGCAGGCAGGTCGGCCAGCATCCCGCCGTAGGCTGGCTCCATCACCATGATGGGGATGTCGTGTTCCCGGAGGATCTCATACTGCTCCCGGGCCGTCCCGTGGAACCAGTCGTAGTAGTTCAGCTGGATCTGCACAAAGTCCCAGGGGCCGCGGGCAAGCATCTGCCGCAGGGCGTCGGGGGAGCCGTGGAAGGAGAAGCCGAAATACCGGATCTTCCCCAGCCGCTTCTGCTCCCGAAAATACTCCGGCGCGCCGTGGTCCAGATAGTCGGAAATCAGCTTGTCCGTCACGCCGTGGAGCAGATAGAAATCGATGCGGTCCATCTGCAGCCGGTCTAACTGCCGGGCAAACTGCTTTGCGTAGTCCGGCTCCGCTTGTACGTTGAATTTATCGGCCACATAAAAGCTGTCCCGGGGATACCCTTTCAGCGCCTTGCCCAGGAGCACCTCGGACTGCCCCATGTGGTAGATGTAGGCCGTGTCAAAGTAGTTGACCCCGTGGGAGATACAGTAGTCGATCAGTTCCATGGCCTTCGGTTCATCAATGGGCTTTGCAAACCCCGGTTCTGTCTGAGGAAGCCGCATTGCCCCCATGCCCAGCTGAGACAGCTGGATACCGTCAAATTTGTGATACTGCATACTTGTTGACCCATCCTCTCATCGTATTTACGGCTGTAAAACAGCCCCTTTTCAGAGTTAGTATAAGGGTAAAGTAAACTTGAGAGTCAATCCTTTTTTCTTGACGGAACGCTCTTTTTTTCGCTATACTGCACCCAAGGGGCGATTTGTCATGAACTACACCATCAAGAAGGTCTCAGAGATGACCGGCCTGTCTATTCCAACCATCCGATACTGGCGTTTTATGAAATTGCGGCAAAAGCAGGATCAGAGGAGACCGCAAAGGATCTCTATCTGTCACGGTATGGGGAAGCAGACAAATGAGAACCTGTCCAATTTGCAAGTTACAATGCAGGCAACCAGAGGCATAAAACTGCTCCACACCATTGGCGTAAAACACCGGCAAAAGAGAGGGAGCGTTTTGACTACTTGAAGGGCGCCTCTTTGGGGAAGGAGTTCCTGTCCCGCAGGGGTTGAAGCATAACGGGAACTGTTCCTCCCGTTGACGGCGATGATCTTCATAGGTCTACGCTCCTTCCATCTCAATTTGGATCAGGCCGCCTTTCCTCCGGCGGCCGGTGTTCCATAATTCCCGCAGGTCCAGCCAGAAGTCGGTCCCGTATGTCACGGCCCTGACCAGGAAATCTCCGTCGAACTCCTCGTATCCCGCCAGATTGAACCAGTGCCACTGAAAATCCCGGAAGATTGGATTCCTGTGATACAGGAGCAGACACGGCGTCGGGATACCGGCATCTATCTGCGCCCGCACTAGCTCCCGCGCCTGGGTCCAAGATGCGGACCCAGGCAATCCCTTTCCACGCAGTCCGGAAACGCCCGCGTCCCGCCAGTAGGCGGTGAGACCGGAGAGGTAGAGTTCCAAAGTGTCGATCCCTTGCCAGCGGGGATGCAGGTACGGTTTCATTTCTTGGGAAAAGGCCAGATAGTCCTCCCGGGTGACATGAAATGGGTCGCCGGGATACAGTGCGGCAAAGCGGGGCAGTCGGGCCAGCAGAATACACAGGTCGCAGGCGGTGACCGCGGCGCATCCGCCATCATACATGGACCAGTCGGGAAACCAGTTCTGGTTCCAGCCCAGGGCTCTGTCTACAGTGAAATAGTCCAATTCTTTCATCTGGAAAAGTGCTGCCGGTCCGCTTACTCCATGGCCTTGCGGAAGAACGCTTCCATCTTATCGAAGGGGATCACATTCAGTTTGTCGTACAGGTCGGTATGCACCGCGCCGGGGATGATGAGCAGTTCTTCTCCCGGCAGGCTCTGGAGGAGCGGGCTGAGTCCAACGAGCTGGCCAGGTGGTTTGGAGCGGCATGGAATGACCTTAACATCGTCACCACCTTCAACCTCTGCTACAACGCCGCCGTCATGGCCAAGCAGGGCCTCGGCTATGTGGTCAGCCTGGACAAGCTGGTGGACACCTCTGAGGACAGTCCGCTGTGTTTCCTCCCTCTGGAGCCCAGATTGGAGTCCGGGCTGGATGTGGTATGGAAGAAATATCAGGTCTTTTCCGCGGCGGCGGACCTGTTTCTGAAACAGTTGCGGGAGCGGTGTGTGGAGAGACGTGCGACTTGAGCGTCACAAAACGATAAAGCATCCTGCCTGTATCAGTCATAAAATACTGACATAGGCAGGATGCTTTTTCTTTGCCCGCAGTTAGAAACAGGTGTTTCGGATTTGGTGAGGCAACGCTCTATGGCTGGAGCGAGGCCGTTATGCAGTCCAAATACGAAAATCATCCGGGTCTTCTTGCGGTATCTGCGGTCATATCAACGAATATCGCTTCGCATTGCTTTTTTGACATTCGTTGTCGTTGTGGACTTAGTGCCGCTTTTTTCGCTTATGGCGCATTATATTGAAGATGACAATCAAAAGAAGCAGACAACCTATTCCAGCGATCATCCAGACGAAGAGATTACCGGACTGCTCTGTCACGCAGAAGGTGATCTCCCCGGCCTGACTGGTGAGCAGCAGATATTTTCCGTCGATCTCACAATCCGCCTGTGACCAGCCGTCCTCATCCCGTACCCACAGCGCGTAGCGTTTGCCGGAGTCCGGCAGACGGTAGTGAACGGTGTAGGATACCTGCTCCAGATCCGGGTCGTCCACTGTGACAGTATAGGCGGTTCCGGTGTATGTTTGCCCCTGGTCATCGGTCCAAGTCACATCCTCCGTCGTATGGGAGACCTCCGCCCGGCTGCTGAAGCTGCCGTCCACCAGGATCTCCGGCAGTTCCCCGCCGTCGGTCAGGGCGGAGGTGTAGGGGGTATACACCGCCTCCAGGGTCTGACTGGCAGTCAGATGGGTATAGTCCAGATCCGGCCAGGCGGCGGAGTACCCCTTCTTCGCCGGGATCTCCGGCAGAGATTCGATCCCCTCCCCGTACTGGAAGGGGACCACGGCCACCGTGACCCCGTCGGCCGCAAAGGTCAGCTCCAGTTGGGAAAACAGTTCCGGCACACCCTCCGTGCTGCACAGGGCGTCAAAATCCACCGGCTCCGCCTTCCCGGCATAGCTGATACCGTCCAGAGCGCCCAGGCTCTGGCTGGTAAAGGTGTTGTCGGATATGGTGCCGCCGCTGTCCACATCTCCCGCCACGGTGCCCAGATAGGCGGAGCCCTCGTCGATGGTCACCAGCGTATGGCAGTTTACCAGGGTGGCCCCCAGTCCGGCCACACCGCCTACATAGTCCCCGCCGGACAGACGGCACTTGCTCCAGCTGTCCCGGATACTGCCCCAGGAGGCCCCGGCGATGCCGCCCACATAGTCGCCGTTGCTGCTGGAGACGGCGCCGTAATTCTCGCAATTTCCGACTCGTCCCAGATCCATCAGGCCCACGATGCCGCCGGCGTAGTCCTGTTTTCCCGTGATCTCTCCCGTATTGATGCAGGAGGTGACGACGGCCTTGGTCTGATACCGGAAGTCCAGAGAGCGGTCGCCCTCCTGGATCAGGTCGTCCTCCGGGTCAAAGTCGTACTCAATGGCCATAGAGCCCACGATCCCGGCCACATTGATGTCGCCCTCTACAGCCCCGTCATTCCAGGCGTCGGACAGATACCCCGTATCTGTGGCCTCAGGCGCTTCATCTGATACATCTTCAAACCGGTCCTCGAGCTCCTCGTCAGAACCCTCCAGAATATCCCGCAGCAGGTCGGTAATGACGCCGAACTGCTGGTTGATGGCCTCCAGATCGTCCAGTAGAATATCCGTATGGCTGGACATGGACTCCCGCAGGGCGTCCCCGTCGTCCAGCAGGCTGGAGAAGATGTCTCCCAGAGCGTCCCCCTGCTCCTGGATCTCGCTGCTGATGGGCTGAACGGTGATGGTGGGCATCTCGGATAACTCATGAAACACATCGGAAAGGTCTTCCGTGATGCCCGAAGCCAGAGAAGACAGTTCCTCTATGGTATCTCCGGCATCCCGCAGCTCATCCGTGGCGTCTCCGCCCTGCTCCAGCAATTCCCGCAGCCGGCGCAGGGCGTCCTCCCCGCTGTCCACACCGCGCTTCACCGCCCGCAGCGCGGAGGACAGGCTATCCCCGGCGGCTTGGGCCTCCTGCCGGGCGGCCTCCCATTCTTTCGGATGAACCGTGGGCAGTACCAGCTTTGCCGCGGCGGCCCCCAGTGCCTGCGCTGCGGTTTTTGCCTGTGCCAAACTGCTGCGCACTGCAGCCCGCGCGGATTCCAGTGCAGTGACCTCCCCGTCGCTCCTGTCTGCCCCGCCGGCTTCGGCCCAGATGGTCACAGCCTGCACGATCGCATCGGACGCCGCGGACAGCGCATCGGAGAGCTGGGCCGCCGCGGACGCGGCGGCCATGATGGCTTCCGCTGTATGCTCCGGTTTTCCCAGCACATTCCGCAGGTGGGCCAGGGCCGTTTTGAGGTGCTCCACGGAGTCCCTGCCATGCCGGGCGGCGGCACCCAGATCATCCATAACATCCTCAAACTGGTCCGCCACATCGGGGGCCAGGTCGCCGGCCTCCTGGGCCTCGCCCATCACATCGTTCATCTGGCCGGCCAATTCCTCCATCAAGTCCATCGCATCTGCGGCGTCATCCAGGATGGGGGTCAGCTCGTCGGTGAGCCAGGAGAGCCGGGCGGACAGGTCATTGATCTCGTCAATATTTTCATTGGCCCAGTCTGTGGTGGAGTCCATCAAACTGCTCATGGCCTCCTGGGCCTTCCCCGCCCGGTCGGAGATGGCCTGCATCCGCTCTGAGAGTTCATCGGAGGAGCCGCGGACGTCGTCCCCCGTCTGGTCGATCAGCTCGCGCAGCACATCCAATTCGTCCAGCAGGTCGCCAATTTGCCCCTCATTATAGAGCAGACGCACCTCCGGCACCAGCTGCCCGGCGATGCCGCCCACATCCTTCCGGCCCAAAATCGTCCCGGAATTGGTGCAGCCGTTCAGATAGCCGGACTGCCGCCCCACGATGCCGCCGATGTTGTACCCCACATGGGCATACCCTACCGCTCCGGTGTTGACGCAGCTTTGCAGGATGCCGGAGGAAAACCCGGTGATGCCGCCGATGTCGGTACATACGGGCACGTTTTCCGCGGCGTTGAGCTGCTCCTGATTCCAATTGTCCAGATTCAGCTCTGCGTCCACCTCCGTGGTGTTGACGCTGCCGCGGTTCTCACACTGGACGATGGAGCCGTAGTTCTGCCCGGCGATGCCGCCCACATAGTGCTCCCCGGTGACAGACCCGGAGAAGGTGCAGTTGATGAGCTGTCCCTGGGCCTCGTTGATGCCCGCGATGCCGCCGATGCTGTCCGCCCCGCTCACCGCCCCGGAAAACGAGCAGTTTGTGATGGTGCCCTGGTTCTCCCCCACCAGGCCGCCCCGGGTCTTTTTGCGGTCGCTGGGGGCGATAATACCTGAGATATGGAGATCCCGCACAGCGCCGGTGGGCTGTATGTACCGGAACAGCCCCCGCACATTGCCGCTGCCCGTGAGGGACAGGCCGGAGATGGTGTGTCCCTGCCCCTCAAAGGTGCCGCCGAAGGTGGGTATGGGTGCGAAGTCCACGCCGGTCAGGTCGATGTCTGCCTCCAGATAGACGGTTTTTCCCTGGGACCAGCTGTCCAGGGTGCAGTTCCGGGAGAGTTCCGCCAGGTCCTCTGCCGTGCGGAGGTAGACGGTATCGGAACTCCCAGCCGCCAGAGCGGCGGGAGCTATGAGGGAGAGAAGCAGGACCGCCGCCAACAGGAGGCTCAGGAATTTACTGGCTTTCTGTTTCATCTTTTTCGGGAACCTCCTTGGTCTGATAAGTTCCGGTCTCCAGCATGCCGGAGACGTCGCCGTAAATCACGCCCTGGATATGGGCGTCCACCACGCCGGACACCCGGCCCCGGACCCGGCCGTTCACATAGACGGTTCCGCTGGCGCTGTGGCTAACCTCCGGGACCTTGATGTTGAACCGGGTCCTCTCCACGATCTTGTCCCCCAGGTACAGGATCTGGGGCAGGAGGAACATGACCAGGAACATGGAGATGAGGGTCCCCCGGCACAGGCACTCCCCGATGCCCACGATGGCGGGCTCCGTGGTGATCCGACCGATCAGGAATCCGGCGGCGGACAGGATGCTCCCCGAGGTGAGCACCGTGGGAAAGGACAGGTTCAGCGCCTGGATGATGGCCTCTTGCCGGGACAGCTTCTCTTTCAGTTCGTTGTACCAGGAGGAGATGACGATGGCGTAGTCGATGTTGGCGCCCATCTGGATGGAAGTCACCACCAGATAGCTCATAAAGAAGATGGGCTGCCCCGTCACGCCGGGGAAGGAGAAATTGATCCAGATGCTCCCCTGGATCACCAGAATCAGCAGGATCGGCAAACCCACCGACTGGAAGGTGAACAGCAGCACGAGGATGACAAAGACCACCGACAGCACGCTGATCATCACGTTGTCCCTGGCAAAGGAGACTGACAGGTCGTAGTCGCTGGTGGAGTCCCCCACCAGATAGACATGGTCTGCGTCATAGTACCGCTCCGCCTCGTCATGAATGGTCTGGAGGAAGGCGAAGGTCTCCTCCCCCTCCTCCGGCAGGTTCAGGCTGATCAGCATCCGGGTGTAGTGTTCCCCCAGCAGTTGCTCCTGGGCGTCGGACAGCTGTTCATAGAGGTCGTCCAAATCGGCCTGGTCCTCCTCGTCCAGATCCACATAGCCCTCCTCCACCTTGTCGTAGGCAAAGAAGAACATATCCATCAGCGGAACCGTATAGTCGTCCAGGCCGCCCACGATCCGGCCGTACTCCTCCCCCTCCGCCGCGTAGGCGGCATAGACCAGGCACACCAGCTCATAGTCCATATCGGTCGCCTCGGCGAACTGCCGGGGCGTCAGGGAATCGGTGAGCATATAGCCGTCTATGACCTCCACGTTGGACAGACCCATGGCGTAGTCCACCTGTTCGTAACGCTCCAGCCGGTCCAACAGGGCCTTCTCGCTGGCATAGTCTCCCTTTGGCACCAGCAGGGCCATCACATTCTGGGGGCCAAAAGTCTCGTTGACCTTCTCCTCGGCGATCTGAGTCTCGTTCTGCCGGGCGGTCTCGATCTGGCTGTAGCCGTAGACATAAGGGCACTGGTTGGACAGCAGAAAGCCAACTGCGATGGCTGCAAAGAACAGGGGCACTCCCACATAGCGCAGTTTCAGGGCGAATTTGCCCCAGCGGTCGATCTTGGGGATAAAGCTGCGGTGCTGTGTTCTGGCCATGGCCTTGGAAAAGAGCATCAGCAGGCCCGGCATCAGAGTGAAGACCGAGAGCATGCTGAACAGGATGGCCTTGATGAGGACGATACCCATGTCAAAGCCGATGCGGAACTGCATGAACATCATGGCCGCCAGGCCCGAGATGGTGGTCAGGCTGCTGGCGGAGATGGAGGGGATGGCGGCGCTCACCGCCGCGATGCAGGCCTCCCGGTCCCCGGCGTACTCCCGCTCCTCCAGAAAGCGGTGGAGCATGATGATGGCGTAGTCGATGGCCAGGGCCAGCTGCAATACCACGGTCACCGAGTTGGACACGAAGGAGATCTCCCCAAAGATAAAATTGGTCCCCAGGTTCAGCAGGGCCGCCGCGATAAAGGTGAGGAGCAGCACCGGGATCTCCGCGTAGGAGCGGGAGGTGAGCAGCAGCACCAGCACGATGATTACCGCCGCCACCGCCAGAATGATCCCCATCTCACTGGCCAGGGAATCCGCCTGGGAATTGCCCACGGCGCTGTCGATGTAGAAGTCATAGGGCTCCAGCAGCTCCCGGATGGCGGACAGGGCCGCCAGGCTGCTCTCGTCCTCCTCCTCCCCCTCAAAGGTCACGGAGATCAGGGCATCCGCCCCCTTGAAATACTCCGCAATGTCCTCGGGCGTCTCCGGCTCGCTGTCATCTTCCGCATCTGCATCGACATCGCTGCTCCCAAAGGACGCTGAGGCGACCCCCTCAATCTGCTCCATCCGCTCCGCCAGGTCCTCCGCCATCCCGTAAGTCACATGGGAGACCATGACCCGGGCGGTAGCGAAGGTGGTGAACTCCTCGTCCATGAGGGTCAACCCCTGGCGGGTCTCCGTGGTTTCAGGCAGATATTCCGTAATGTCGTTGCAGACGCTGACCCAGTTCCGGGAGAACAGGCAGAAGACCAGGGCGCAGGCATAGAGAAAAAAGATCAGATTCCGCTTGTCGACGATGACCGTGGCCAGCTTCTCAAAAAAGGATGGTTTTTCCGTTCCTTTGCTCACAGCTCCGATTCCTCCTGGGATTCTGAATGGATGAGAGTGCCCTCCCACTGCATCCGGGCGGATTTTGAGGTGGATGCGCCCCGCAGACTCCCTGCCCGCAGGTTCAAAACAGTCTCGCAGGGAATGGTGCTCACCGCCGTTTGGATGGGATGGAAGAGGTGAAGCGTCCCATCCTCCGCCCGTACGCCCTGCACTGTGTTGACATAGCCCACCAGTTCCAGTGAACCAGTGATGTAGCTTCCCTGATAGCGGAGGGTCAGAACCCCCTCCCGCGGACCCATCTGGCTCTGAATCGTGACTTGATACTGCTCCCTCATAGCGCCGCGCTCCTTTCCATTTGCTCTTTCCAGCATAGAAAACCGGGCTGGAGAATGCAAGGTGCAGAATGGGGGCAAGTGTCAGATTTCTGACACTTGCCCCCATTCTGCATCTATGATAAGTTCCGGGAACTGTGCTAAAATAACAAGGAACAGTTGACGGAAAGGTTCGTGGCAGTTGGGATGAGAAAACGGACGTATGAGGCCAGTGAGGCTACCAAGCGGGAGATCTGTGCCGCATTGAAAGTGTCGATGGCGCAAAAGCCCTTAAATAAAATTACCGTGGCGGAGATCATGCAGTCCTGCGGCATGGCCCGGCAGCATTTTTACTACCACTTTGAAGATATTTACGACGCGGTGCGCTGGATGTTTGACCAGGAGGCTGTGGCGCTGCTGCGGGAGCACGAGGGGGTCATGCTGTGGCAGGACGGCCTGCTCCAGCTGTTCCAGTATCTCCAGGAGAACCGGGCGGTCTGCCTGTGCGCCCTGCACTCCATCAGCCGGGAGCATCTGAGGCGATTCTTCCAGACGGATGTGCATGTCATCATACAGGGCACGATCCAGAGGATCACCGAGGAACTGAACTACCATGTTTCCGACGGAGAAGTTGATCTGCTGACGAAGTTCTATGTGGGGGCGCTGGCGAGCATGATGGAGGAGTGGCTGCTGGGGAATATTCAGGAAACGCCCGAGGAACTGATTCGGTTTACCGATCAGCTTTTGAAGGACCACGTCCGGGGAGCGGCCCTGCGGATGGCGGAGCCGCCCCCCGAGATGGGGCAGAATTACTCGGAAAAACCGTAACTGGAAAAAACGCTCCCGCTCATGCTCCAATCTGATTGCCTGTGTAGAGCTAATAGTACCGCCCCTTTTCGGCGATCAACTGATCGTGGGTGCCCCGCTCGATAATGCGGCCCTGTTCCAGAACCATGATACAGTCAGAATTTTTGACGGTAGACAGCCGGTGAGCGATAACAAAGGTGGTGCGCCCATACATCAAGCCGTCCATGCCCTGCTGCACCAGGGTTTCCGTCCGGGTGTCGATGGAGGATGTTGCCTCATCCAAAATCAGCACCGGCGGGTCGGCCACGGCGGCGCGGGCAATGGCCAGCAGCTGCCGCTGTCCCTGGGAGAGGTTTGCCCCGTCGCCGGTCAGGACCGTCTGGTAGCCGTCCGGCAGGCGGCGGATGAATCCGTCCGCGTTGGCCAGCTTTGCCGCGGCGATGCACTCCTCGTCCGTGGCATCCAGCCGCCCGTATCGGATGTTGTCCATGACCGTACCAGTAAACAGGTGTGTGTCCTGAAGCACCATGCCCAAGCTGCGGCGCAGGTCCCCTTTCTTAATTTTGTTGATGTTGATACCGTCATAGCGGATCTTACCGTCTGCGATGTCGTAGAACCGGTTGATGAGGTTGGTGATGGTGGTCTTGCCCGCGCCGGTGGAACCCACAAAGGCAATTTTCTGTCCCGGCGTCGCGTACAGCTTGATGTTGTGTAGGACGATCTTGCCCTCCTCATAGCCAAAGTCCACATCGTCAAAGGTGATGTCACCCTCCAGCTTCTTGTATGTGACCGTCCCATCTGCCTGATGGGGGTGCTTCCAGGCCCATACGTTGGTGCGCTCGCTGGTCTCACTCAGACTGCCATCGGGATTTTCCCTGACATGGACCAGCTCCACATAGCCGTTGTCCTCCTCCGGTTTCTCGTCCATCAGGTCGAAGATACGCTGGGCTCCAGCCATGGCCATGACAATGCTGTTCATCTGCTGGCTGATCTGGCTGACCGGCTGTGAGGCGTTCTTGTTCAGGGTCAGGAAAGAGACCAAGGTGCCCAGGGTCAGACCCAGGTATCCGTTCAATGCGAACATGGCGCCCGCCACCGCACACAGCACATAGCTGACATTGCCCAGGCTCATATTCACCGGCATGGTGATATTGGAGAAGGTGTTGGCCTTGTCCGCACTCTCCCGCAGCTCCTGATTGAGCCGGCGGAACTGCTCCACGCTTTTTTCCTCATGACAGAACACCTTGACCACCTTCTGCCCATCCATCATTTCTTCGATATAGCCGTTGACAGCGCCCAGGTCCTTCTGTTGCTTTGCAAAATAGATGGAGGACTTCGCCGCAATTTTCGAGGTAACAAAGGCCATGACGCCGATCATCGCCAGGGTGAGAATGGTCAGAGGAATATCCAGCACCAGCATACTGATAAAAGAGGTCAGGATCGTGACGCCGGAGTTGATGACCTGGGGGATGCTCTGGCTCATCAGCTGTCGCAGGGTGTCCACATCGTTGGTATAGATGGACATGATGTCCCCGTGGGCGTGGGTGTCAAAATACCGGATGGGCAGGGACTCCATGTGCTGGAACAGCACCACGCGCAGATTGCGCATGGTGCCCTGGCTGACATTGACCATGATGCGGTTGTAGCCGTAAGCGCACAGGATGCCGATGCCGTAAGTAATCGCCACGGACACCAGGGCGGCCGCCAGCTGGGAAAAGTCCGGGGACTGGTCCTGAGTCAGCGGAACGATATAGTCATCGATCAGGCTCTGCATGAAAAGCGTTCCCCGAAGGGTGGCCAGCGCGGAGCCGAGAATACACACCACAACCATGAAAAAGGAGAATTTATAGTCCCGAAGCATATAGCCGAGGACGCGCTTCATCGCGGCCATCTGCTGCCGCAGACTCATTTTGCCTGTATTCTGAGCGGCCATGATCAAACACCTTCCTTTCCATTCTGAGCGGGCTGGTCAAAATCGCCGCCGCCCTGGGTCTGGGCCTCATAGATCTCTCGATAGATTTTGTTGGTTTGGAGCAGGTTCTCGTGGGTATCAAACCCATTGACCGCCCCGTTGTCCAGTACCAGAATGCGGTCCGCGTCCTGGACGCTGGAGATCCGCTGGGCCACGATCAGCTTTGTGGTGCCGGGGATCTTTTTGGCAAAGGCCTCTCGGATCTTGGCATCCGTAGCAGTATCCACGGCGCTGGTGGAGTCATCCAAAATCAGCACCTTGGGTTTCTTCAGCAGGGCCCGGGCGATACACAGCCGCTGCTTCTGCCCGCCGGAGACATTGCTCCCCCCCTGCTCGATCCAGGTGTTGTACCCGTCCGGGAAGCGTTCGATAAATTCATCGGCGCAGGCCAGGCGGCAGGCTTCGGCGCACTCCTCCTCCGTGGCATCCTCCTTGCCCCAGCGGAGGTTGTCCAGAATGGTGCCGGAGAACAGCACATTCTTTTGCAGCACCACGGCCACTTGATTGCGCAGCGCCTCCATGTCGTAGTCGCGGACATCCCGGCCGCCCACACAGACGCTGCCCGTATCTACATCGTACAGACGGCTGATCAGGCTGACCAGGCTGGATTTGCCGCAGCCAGTGCCGCCGATGATGCCGATGGTCTCGCCGGAATGAATGTGGAGGTCAATGTCATGGAGCGTCTCCTCTCCGCTGCCATGCTTGTAGGAGAAGCTCACATGGTTGAAGTCGATGCGTCCATCCCGCACCTCAGTCTCCGGTTGGTCGGGGTCGTTCATATCCGGCACTTCATTCAAGACCTCCGCAATACGCCGGCCGCTGGCGGCGCTCATGGTGATCATGACAAACACCATGGAGAACATCATCAGGGACATGAGCACGCTCATGACATAGCTGAACAGAGAGGTCAGATTGCCGGTGGTCAGATCCCCTGCCACGATAAACTGAGCGCCAAACCAGGAGATCGCCAAAATGCAGCCATAGACCACCAGCATCATCACGGGATTGTTCCATGCCAGTCTGCTCTCTGCCTTCACAAACAGGGAATAGAGTTTTTCGGCCGCTTTTCCAAATTTGCTGTTTTCATACTCCTCCCGGACAAAGGCCTTGACCACCCGGATGGCGGAGACGTTTTCCTGCACGCTGGCGTTCAGGTCGTCGTACTTGCGAAATACCTCACTGAACACCTTTGTGGTCTTGACCATGATGAAAATTAACGCCGCAGCCAAAATGACGATCGCAACTAAGAAAATCATGCTCAATTCGGTGCTGATCAAGAAGCACATCACCATGCTGCAGATCATCACCAGCGGCGCCCGGACAGCCACCCGCAAAATCATCTGGGCGGCATTCTGCACGTTGGTCACATCGGTGGTCATACGGGTAACCAAGCCGGCGGTGCTGAATTTATCGATGTTGGAGAAGGAAAAGGTCTGAACCTTTTCATAGATACTCTCCCGCAGATTGCAGGCCAGGCCGGAAGACGCCTTTGCCGCATAGCGTCCGGCCAGCGCACCGAACACCAGGCCCAGCAGCGCCATCACCAGCATGATGCCGCCGTAGAAAAACACCTGCTGGATGTCTCCGGCGTTGATGCCCTTGTCGATGATGGAGGCGGTGACAAAGGGGATCAGCACCTCCATCAGCACCTCAAATATGGTAAAGATCGGCGCGAGAATCGTGGCGGTCTTATACTCCTTGATCTGCGCCAAAAGTGTTTTGATCATAACTGTTCCTCCAACTGCTCTGTTTCGGGACGAACCATCCGGGCCCTGACCGTCCGTCCGAATCTGATTATACGGATTTCCGGTTGAAAGGGAATTTAGAATGTGTTACTATTGGAAAGGAAACCTTACGAATTAGAACGGAGGCGTCTCCCGTGAATATATTTCAGCTCTCCTGTTTTCTGGCGGTGGCGGAATACTTGAACTTTGCAAAGGCGGCGCAGTCGCTCCATGTGACCCACCCCGCGGTCAGCCAGCAGATCCAGTCGCTGGAAAAGGAGCTGAATGTGAAGCTGTTCCAGCGCACTACCCGCTCCGTGAAGCTGACCGAGGAGGGAAAAGCGTTTTTGAACGACGCCAGACAGATGGTGGCCATCTCCGAGCGGGCGAAAAAACGCTTTGACAGCGCCGGATCCCGGGACATCGAGACGCTGGCCCTGGGCTTCTATAATTTCCCCTGCCTGTTTTTGCTGTCCGACACCCTGGAACAGCTCCGTATGGACCGGCCGGACCTGCATCCCCGGCTGCAGGTGATCCCATTTCAGCACATCTACCAGCTGCTGGAGGATGGGAATCTGGACGCAGTCATCGGGTTCAAAGAGGCGTCCACCGTTAAAATCTCTGCTCTTTACAGGGAGCTGACCAAAGCTCCCGTGGTGTGCGTCTGCTCCAGCCGGCACCCACTGGCCGGCCGGACAGAGGTAAGCCTTGCGGATTTGAAACAGGAGCGGCTCGTCCTGCTGGTGCCGCCCAAGACCTCCCTTGCCATCGCCCAGCTGCAGGGACAGCTGATGGGAGAGCGTCCGCCCTCCGAGTTCTACTTCTGCGAATCGGCGGAGGCGATCACGGCGCTGGTCACCGCGGGGTATGGAATTTCCGTTCTGCCGGATCTGCTCGTCCCCGAGATGCCACTGATCTCCCACATCCCACTGGCGGATGTTGATCCGATCTCCTTTGGAATTTACTATCAGTCGGTGCAGGGAAAACCGGCGCTGAAAGCCTTCCTTGCCCGTGCGAAAGAGTATTTTGCATGAACTCCGATTTACGCGCTTTTCTTGTTTACTGCCCCCCAATTTCTGCGGCATGGACGGTACAGAAAAGACTTGCCTGATCCTGCCCGCAGAGTTGCAATGAAGACAGTAAGAGACACGAAAAACGCTCCCAGGGAATCGAAAGGAGACGGCCTGTTATGATCCAGAAGCACAAACTTACGATCATCCTACTGTTGATTCTGCTGCTCGCCGGGACCGGCACCATACTTGATTCCTGGTTTAGATGGCTCCCCGGGGATGATGAAGTCCTACAGTACGTCCAATCCCACTATGAGGTAGACGGCAGCGCCATTACCTCCGGGGAATACCTGGAAAGCGGGTTTGATGCCAATGGAGAGGGCTATAAGTCCTTTCAGGTGTTTACGGAAAATGGGGACGCCTACCTTCTTAAAGTCAATCTGGAGTACCGCCGCCACCTCAACGGTATTGGCCCGGAGTCGCGCGTGCTTGGGATCGAGGTGATCTCAGGCCCGCTGTGACGGAAAATAAGGGAGCCTGCATGCATCATCTCTGGCCGGAAGGGAAATACTGCCTGGGAGGAAGGTGATGCTATGCGAATCCCAAATCACATCGGGATCATTCCGGACGGGAACCGGCGCTGGGCCAAGGGGGCGGGACTGCCCAAGCAGGACGGCTATGCCCACGGCTTGGCGCCGGGTTTGGAGCTGCTGCACCTGGCCAGAGACGCGGGGGTCCAGGAGATCACATACTATGGGTTCACCACGGATAACTGCGGGCGGCCCCCGGAGCAGGTCAAGGCCTTCTCCCGGGCGTGCGTGGAGGCGGTGGAGCGGATCGCCAGGGAACCCGTCTCCCTTCTGGTCTCCGGCGACAGAGACGCGCCTACATTTCCCAGAGCGCTCCTGCCCTATACCACGCGCACCGATCTGAACGGCGGGGGCATTCGGGTCAATTTTTTAGTCAATTACGGCTGGGAGTGGGACCTGGCGCAGCTGGACCGCCCCGGCAGCCGCCGAAAGGAGATCTGCCGGGAACTCCGCTCCCACGACATTTCACGGGTGGACCTGGTGATCCGCTGGGGCGGGATGCGGCGGCTCTCCGGCTTTCTGCCCGTACAGTCCGTCTATGCGGACTTTTTCGTGGTGGACCGGCTGTGGCCGGATTTTCAGCCGGAGGACTTTTTTCAGGCCCTTCAGTGGTATCAAAAACAGGATGTGACCTTGGGGGGATGACCGGGTTTCCAAAGCCCCTCATCCCCCACGGCCAAAAAAGGAGACCGCCCGGCGGACGGTCTCCTTTTCCATATTGTTATGTGATACAGGACACTCTGCTCCCTTAGATCTTCGCCGCCAGCTCCTTGGCCTGCTGGCAGCCGTCGGTGTTGGCGATCTCCCCCACTTTGAGCACGCCGGGGACCAGGACCTCCCCCACCATGTTCCACTTCAGCAGGGCGGCGGTGCGCTCCATGGGGATGCGCACGCCGTCCAGCACGGTCTGATCCTCCTCCTCACAGCAGGCGATCAGGGCGCACTCCTTGCCGGCGATGTCTTTGCCGGCTACGCAGAAGGAGTAGAGCTTGTCGATGACTGCCTTGATCTGGGACGGGATGGAGTACCAGTACACCGGGGTGGTGAACACCACGGCGTCCGCCTCCAGGATGGCGGGGGCGATGGTATTGAAGTCGTCGTCAAAGGAGCAGGCCTTGCCGGTTTTGAAGCAGGTCTCGCAGGCGTGGCAGCCGTTGAAGTGCTTGTCCGCCGCGTCAAAGCGGGTGACGGTGTGGCCCAGCCGCTCCGCCTCCTGGATAAAGGCCTCGGTCATGGCGAAGCTGTTGCCGTTTTTCCGGGGACTGCCGGTGATGACGACAATTTTTTTGCTCATAAGTAAACCCTCCTAAATAATGCTGCATCTGCATTTAGATCGCCTTCCGGTTGACTTTCTTCCGGTCGCGTATATAATGGTAGCATAGTGATTCAGAAAAACAAGTACGCACTTTCAGGTGCAATACTTACCGAAAGGAAAGTGTAAAAACCATGGTAGGACGCTGTATCTCCGACGAGAGGCTGGAGACCACGGGGTTCAGCTACACCCTGTCCCTCATCAACGGAAAATATAAGATGACGATTTTGTATACCCTCATGTCCTTTGGGACGGTGCGGTTTAATGAGATGAAGCGGTACATCGGGAACATCTCCTATAAAACCCTCAGCGCCTCTCTCAAGGAGCTGGAGGCAGACCAGCTGGTCCACCGGGAGGAGTACCCTCAGATCCCCCCAAAAGTGGAGTACAGCCTGACGGAGCGGGGCAAGTCCCTCATCCCCATCCTGGACGGGATGTGCGAGTGGGGCAGCCAGAACCGCCTGCCCCGGGCGGGCGAAGAAAAGTCTGGCAAAGCGGGGTAAAATACGCTATAATAAAAAGAACTGACCGTGGGGCGGCGGGAGCGCCTCCCCCTGCCCCAAGAAATAACAAACCAGAAATACAAATGAGAAAAGGACGATGCAAGATGCCGACCAATACCTATGAGAGCCCCCTCTCCTCCCGCTACGCCAGCGACGAGATGCTCTATCTCTTCTCCGCGGACAAGAAGTTCACCACCTGGCGGCGGCTGTGGGTGGCCCTGGCCCGGGCGGAGATGGAACTGGGCCTGCCGGTGACTCAGGAGCAGGTGGACGAGCTGGAGGCCCACATCAACGACATTGACTATGAGCGGGCCGCCCAGTGGGAGAAGAAGCTGCGCCACGACGTGATGGCCCACGTCCACACCTATGGGGAGCTGTGCCCCAAGGCCATGCCCATCATCCACCTGGGGGCCACCAGCTGCTATGTGGGGGACAACACAGACATTATCCTCATGCGGGAGGGCCTGGTCCTGGTCCGGAACAAGTTGGTCCAGGTCATCGCCGCCCTGGCCAAGTTCGCCAAGGAGTACAAGGCCCTGCCCACCCTGGGCTTCACCCACTTCCAGGCCGCCCAGCTGGTCACCGTGGGCAAGCGGGCCACCCTGTGGATGAACGATCTGCTGCTGGACCTGGAGGAGGTGGAGCACCGCATCTCCTCCCTGAAGCTGCTGGGCTCCAAGGGCACCACCGGCACCCAGGCCTCCTTCCTGGAGCTGTTCCACGGCGACCACGAGAAGGTGAAGGAGCTGGAGCGGAAGATCGCCAAGGAGATGGGCTTTGACGCCGTGGTGCCGGTGAGCGGCCAGACCTACTCCCGGAAGATGGACTACAACGTCCTGTCCGTCCTGTCCGGCATCGCCCAGTCCGCCAGCAAGTTCGCCACCGACATGCGCCTGCTGTGCCACCTGAAGGAGGTGGAAGAGCCCTTTGAGAAAAACCAGATCGGCTCCTCCGCCATGCCCTATAAGCGCAACCCCATGCGCTGTGAGCGCATCTGCTCCCTGGCCAGGTATGTGATCGTGGACGCGGGCAACCCCGCCGTCACCGCCGCCACCCAGTGGTTCGAGCGCACCCTGGACGACTCCGCCAACAAGCGCATCTCCGTCCCCGAGGCCTTCCTGGCCGTGGACGCCATTTTGAACATCTACCTCAACGTGGCCTCCGGCCTGGTGGTCCACCCCAAGGTCATCGAGAAGCATGTGCTGGAGGAGCTGCCCTTCATGGCCAGCGAGAACATCATGATGGACGCGGTCATGCGGGGCGGCGACCGGCAGGAGCTCCACGAGCGCATCCGGGTGCTGTCCCAGGAGGCGGGCAGGAACGTGAAGGACCTGGGGCTGTCCAACAACCTCATCGACCTGATCGCCGCCGACCCGGCCTTCGGCATGACCCGAGAGGAGCTCACCGCCCACCTGGAGCCCAGCCGCTACATTGGCCGCTGTCCGGAGCAGGTGGACGAGTTTTTGGCCAACGAGGTCCAGCCGGTGCTGGACAAGTACGCCGATGCTCTGAGCGCCAAGGAGACCGAGCTGAAGGTGTAATTTTCGTAAAGGATATTTACTTTTCAATCATTGCAACAAAAGGGAGCAGCCCATTGTTTGGGCTGCTCCCTTTCTCTGTACCGCGCTTGTTTTAGGCCGCGCCCCGGCTCACGGGCTCACTGAAACGCCCAGCCAGACAGCATCCACCGAGGAGTCCAGAATGAGCAGGGGGTCCTGTAGGACGCCGTCCACTGCCACCTCAAAGTGGAGGTGGTCCCCGGTGGCCCTGCCGGTCTTTCCCACCTGGCCGATCTCTGCTCCGGCGGCGACGGTCTCCCCCGCCTCCACCGTCCGCGCCAGCAGGTGGGTGTACTTGGTGGTCATGCTCCCGTGCTGGAGCAGAATGTAATTTCCGTCGCCTGGGTCAAAGCCGGACTCCAGCACCGCCCCGTCCGCCGCCGCCAGCACCGGCGTGCCGGAGGGCTGGGGGATGTCGATGCCGGGATATTGTGTGCTGCCCCCGGTGATGGGGTGGATGATCCGGGTGAAGAGCCTGGACAGCTCCACCGTGTCCCCCGTCTCCACCGGCCAGGCCAGAACGGTTGGGGTTTCCATCTCGCTTCCGCCGCTCTCTTGGGCCGGACGGTTTGCCTCCAAACCCGTGTAGGCCCCCAGGGCCGTGGAGGTGAGGGCCAGGGCCAGGCAGGCTGCGATCCCCAGGGCCGCCGCCCTCTTGCCATACTTTTTCCCTTCCATCATGGTACGAAGCCTCTCTTCCAGTCGTTGTTTCTGGGACAGCATGGTGACAGGGATTTTCCCTTGCCCCTGATTGGCGGCCAACCGGATCAGCAGCTCCCCGTACCGGGCCCTGCGGTGGGTATCCCAGGAGCGGACCACCGCCAGGTCGCACCCCAGCTCGCAGTCCCGGTCCAGCCGGTGGATGAGCAGATACACCGCCGGATTGAACCAATGTACCGCCGCGGCCAGGGCCGCCGCCCACTTCAGCCACAGGTCCTTTCGCCGCCAGTGGGAGAGCTCGTGGGCCAAAGTCCCCTCCAGCTCCTCCCCTGTCAGGTCCATTCCGCCGGGGAGGTACACCGTGGGCCGGACCACCCCCACCAGCATGGGACAGGGGGCGGCGGGACTGACCCGCAGCCGGGGCGGTCCGCCCTCTTTTGCAGTCAAGCGGGCGTACACCGCCTGAGCCTCCGCCCCGGCGGGCCCCTCCCCCTGCCCCAGTCCCCGGCGCAGCCCGGCATAGGCCCGGCCCCGGCGGACCAGCGAAATCGCAAAGCCGGCCGCCCACAGGACGGTAAGTCCCGTCCATACTGTCAAGTAAGTTTCCTTTTCACTCGTTGGGATAATTGAAATTTTAATTTGTTCTAACTCCCCGGCAACTGCCTCCGGCTGCGCCGGGGCGGACTGGGCCGCCGTCTCCACCGGAAGGACCGGCGGCGCCCCGTCCAGCACCCCGCCGGGGAGGCTCCAGGGGCACAGCAGCCGCAGGAGCACCAGGGCCCACAGGGCCCGGCGGGCGTTTGGGGAGATGCGCCCTCCGAGCAGGCGGGCCAATCCCGCCGCCGCCCCAAACAGGCAGGCCCCGGACAGGGACACGGACAGCAGGCCGGCCAGGCCTCCGCTCATGGCGTTCCTCCTTCTTTGGGTGGGTACAGGATGGCCCGCAGCTCATCCAGGTCCTTGGGTGTGAGTTCCGCGCGCTCCACCAGGGCGGCCACCAGGTCCTTGGCGCTCCCCCGGTAGGCCTTGTCAATGAGGGCCCGGGTGGACCAGTCCTGGTACTCCTCCCGGGTGAGCACCGGGCGGTAGTAGAATACCTCCCGCTTCTCCGCCGCCACCGCCTGCTTCTCGCACAGGCGGCGCAGCAGGGTCTTCACCGTGGAGGCGTCCCACTGGTGGGTGCCCTCCAGCGCCCCCCGGATGGAGGCGATGGGCATGGGCGCGTCCGCCTGCCACAGTACCTCCAGCACCTCCAGCTCTGAGCCGGAAATTTTGGCCGCCAATTCCTTCATCTTGATTCCTCCTATAGACAGGGTACAGCTGTAACCTGTCTATAGGTTACACTCGTAACCTCCTTTTGTCAAGGATTTTTTCAGGCTGAAACCGTTCATGTGGGCGCAGAAAAGCGGCGGGAGCGGTCTCTCTTCACCGCTCCCGCCGCCGGGCATCTCTGCAAAATGGAGTTCACGCCTGACCGTCCTCCGGGCGGCCATTCTTCTTCCGGAACTTTCTCCGCCAGTACCAGACGCCCCCCAGGGCGATCAACACCGCCGCCCCCACCAGGAACAGGTGGTAGGACAGCCACACCAGCAGGTCCTGGACCCCCAAAACGAACCCCTGGAAGCTGGCCGAAATCCCGGCTCCCATCCGCTCCAGCAGTCCCGCCGTCTCCCCGGGCTGGGTGGTGATGGCGGCCACCTCCTCCAGGGTCAGGGTGACCGTGGCGTAGTCCACCAGGCCGTCGTAGTGCTCCAGATCGGTGGAAAGAAAGGGACTGGATCTCATACTCCACGTCGCTCAGGGCGTCCTCCAGTTCAAGGATCGCCTCCATGGTGTCCGCCTGGGCCAGCAGCGCCAGCAGCCGCTCCTGTTTGGTGCGCTGGGTCTCCAGGCGGGTCTGGGTGTCGTAGTAGGCCTGGCTCACGTTCTCACTGCTCTCCTGCTGCCGGACCACATAGCCCAGGGAGCCGGACTGGGCCAGAAAGTCCTCAAAGCGCTCCTGGGGCAGGCGGATGACGTACTCCCCGTACCGCTGGGCGTTCTGGTTTCGGAGGCTCCCTCCCTCCACCTGGGCGGACTGGAAGTACCCGCCGCGCTCCGCCACCAGCTTCTCCAGGGCGGCGGAGGCCTCGTCAAAGGCCTCGGTCTGGATGTACAGCTCCGCCCGGCGGATGAGCTTGGCGTTCTGCCCCGGCTGGGGGGCGATTTCTCCCTCCTCCACTGCCCCCGGGGAGGCCGGGGCGGAGTCCTCCTGGGACTCCTGGACGGAGAGGGAGAGGCCGTCCCCGCCGGTGGCGGCGCTGGTATCCGCCGCGCCGCTGTTGGCGGTTGAGCCGCCGCAGGCGGAGAGGATAAGGGCCAGTATGAGGGCCAGAAGGGTGTTTGCCGCTGGTTTCATGGGGCTCGCTCCTTTCTCTTGTACCGTTTCGGGATGGACATGGACGCTCTTACTTCTTTAGACGAAAACGGGAGGCGCCGGTTGCGGCCGGAACCTATTTTTTGCCTGCGGGAGACGCCGCTCTCTCCACTCTTCACTCTCCCGCGATCCGGCGCATAGGATGGGAAAAACGTCAGGAGGTAACCTCTTATGCCCATCATCTATCTCTCCCCCTCCACCCAGGAGAACAACTACTACGTGAACGGCGGCACCGAGGAGGAGTATATGAACCTGCTGGCGGACAAAATGGTCCCCTATCTGGAGGCCTCCGGCATCCGGTATGTGCGCAACACCCCCGGCATGACCGCCGCCTCCTCCATCGCCGCCTCCAACGCGGGGAACTACGACCTGCATCTGGCCCTCCACTCCAACGCCGCCCCGGAGGGGAAGTACGGCCAGGTGCGGGGCATCCTGGTGTTCCACTACCCGGGCAGCCAGCCGGGCCAGCGGGCGGCCACCATCCTGGCCAACAACCTGAAGGCCATCTACCCCCTGCCCAATCTGGTGCAGGCCCGGTCCACCACCTCCATCGGGGAGGTGCGCCGGGTGCGGGCCCCCGCCGCCTTCCTGGAGCTGGGCTACCACGACAACCTGGAGGACGCCGACTGGATCAAGGCCAACCTGGACGCGGCGGCCCGGAACATCGTCCTCTCCCTCGCGGACTTCTTCGACGTCCCCTTCCTGGCGCCGGAGGCCAGCCGCGCCGGCCGGGTGGACGTGGAGTGGGGGGTGCTGAACATCCGCTCCCGCCCCGACCTGAACGCCGCCATCCTGGCCCAGGCCCCGGACGGGGCCCCCCTCACCATCCTCAACGACGCCGGGGGCTGGTACCTGGTGAACTACAAGGGGACGGTGGGCTACGCCATGGACGACTTCGTCACCCTGGGAGGGTGAGGGAATGGAGAATGGGGGATGGGGGAGCCTTCCCCTGGGGGAAGGTGCCCCAGTGCGCACACTGGGGCGGATGAGGGGAACGTTGGAGAGTGGAAGAACGGGCGGTGCGTGGCGACTGGTATTCTCCCTCCGTCACCGCCTCCGGCGGTGCCACCTACCCCCTCCCGCAAACTGGATTTGGGTCCTATCCTAATGCCTCGTTCCGTCATTCCGAGGCCCCGAAGGGGCCGTGGGAATCCGGAGTGCAG
>CALWWF010000083.1 GCA_944385165.1 uncultured Oscillospiraceae bacterium | reverse complement strand
CCGGGAGGAGAAGGTGCTCAAGCTGCGCTTCGGCATCGAGGACGGCCGCACCCGCACCCTGGAGGAAGTGGGCAAGGAGTTCAACGTCACCCGGGAGCGCATCCGCCAGATCGAGGCCAAGGCCCTGAGAAAACTGCGCCACCCCAGCCGTTCCAAGAAGTTGAAAGATTTCCTGAACTAAGTATGGAAAGGAGCAATTCACATTGAAGAAGTGGTATGCGATCCCCGGCGTTCTGGCAGCGGCCTCTCTCCTTCTTCTGCATGACCTGTATTCCTTCTTCTCTCTTGTAAAGTGGGACCCGGCCGAGCAGGTGGATCATGCCGGTACCGCCCTATATGTGTTCGGCGGGTTGTTTGAGATCAATGACCGGATTCCCTACAGCGCCGCCCCGAGCTATTTCTGGGGGCTGTGCGCAGCCGTTACGGTCAGCCTTCTTTTGACCGCGGTCAGTTTTGCGCTGATTCATCGTTTTAGCCAGAGAAGCCGGTAATTCCTTATCCTTTTCGTAATCCGCAAATAGGCGGCCCAATGGGGCCGCCTATTTGTGTGCTTCTATCCTGGTACAGCAATCTTCCCTCCCCACCCCGCCGATTGCCCTTGACAAGTGGGATAGTTTGATGTATCATTACACCATCACTTTAGCGAACTAATGAAATAGAATGTAAAAGAGGAGGGCGTATCATGTCCAAATTTTTCAGCGGGAGCCTGAGCCGTCTGTCCCCCTATACCCCCGGGGAGCAGCCGAAGGACCAGCAATATGTGAAGCTCAACGCCAACGAATCCCCCTATCCCCCCTCCCCCGGCGTGGCGGCGGCCCTGAACGCCCAGGAGGCGGCCAATCTGCGGCTGTACGGCGACGCGGCGGCCAAAGAGCTGAAGGCGGCCCTGGCCAAGCAGTATGGAGTGGGGCCGGAGAATGTATTTGTAGCCAACGGCTCGGATGAGGCTCTGAACTTTGCCTTCCTGTCCTACGCCACCGACGGCCGGGGGGTGGCCTTCGCGGACCTCACCTACAGCTTCTATCCGGTGTTCTGCGATTTGTACCACATTGAGGCCAACATCATCCCTGTGAAAGAGGACTTCTCCCTGGACCCCAAGGACTACTACGGCCTGCACCAGACCATCGTCATCGCCAACCCCAACGCCCCCACCAGCCTGGCCCTGAGCCGGGACCAGGTGGAGGGCATCGTGAAGGCCAACCCGGACAGCGTGGTGGTCATCGACGAGGCATATGTGGACTTCGGCGGGGAGAGCTGTGTGGCGCTGACCAGGGCCTATCCAAACCTGTTGGTCATCCAGACCTACTCCAAGTCCCGCTCCATGGCCGGGGCCCGGCTGGGCTACGCCATCGGGGACGCGGCTCTGATTCAGGATCTGGAGACCATCAAGTTCTCTACCAACCCCTTTAACGTCAACAGCCTGACCATGAAGGCGGGTGTCGCGGCCCTGGAGGAACAGGACTACTACGACGCCAACTGCAAGGCCATCATGGAGACCCGGGAGTATACCGCCGGGGAGCTGAGAAAGCTGGGCTTTGCCGTGCTCCCCTCCAAAACCAACTTCCTCTTCGCCAAAAAGGACGGGATGGACGGGGCGGCCATCTACCAGGGTCTGAAGGAGCGGGGCGTGCTGATCCGCCACTTTGACAAGGACCGCATCCGGGATTATAATCGAATCACCATCGGCACCAAAGAGCAGATGGACATCTTTTTAGAGAAACTGAGGGAACTGCTATGAGAACGGCCCAGATCGCGCGTAAAACCAACGAGACGGACATCCAGCTGGCTTTGAACCTGGACGGCCGGGGGGAGAGCTCCATCCAGAGCGGCGTGGGCTTTCTGGACCACATGCTCACCCTCCTCTCCCGCCACGGGCGGATGGACCTGACCCTCACATGCCGCGGAGACACCCAGGTGGACGACCACCACAGCGTGGAGGACATCGGCATCGCCCTGGGCCAGGCCTTCGCCCAGGCCCTGGGGGACAAGCGGGGCATCCGCCGGTACGCCTCCCTGTGCCTGCCCATGGACGAGGCCCTGATTTTGTGCGCCGTGGACCTGTCCGGCCGGGGCGGGTACTATGAGGACCTGGAGATCCCCACGGAGAAGATCGGCTCCTTTGACACCCAGCTGGTATACGAGTTTATGGAGGCCTTTGCGGTCAACGCCAAATTGACCCTCCATATGCGTAAGCTCTCCGGCCGCAACTCCCACCACATCGTAGAGGGGGCCTTCAAAGCCCTGGGCCGGGTCCTGCACGAGGCCGTCTCTATTGAGGAGCAGTTTAAAGACGAAATTCCATCCACCAAAGGGATGCTGTAAGCGAGGAGACACATGTTAGAAGAACAGCTCAACCAACTGTATGAGGGCTACGGGTACCGGAAGTTCCGCATGTCCAAGTTTGAGGACTACGACCTGTATGCCCAGAACAAAGACTTTTTGAAAAAGGGCCACATTATCACCTTCACCGACGTGGACGGCTCTTTAAAGGCCCTCAAGCCGGATATTACCCTGTCCATCATCAAAAACAACAACGGGGACAGCGAAAAAGTTTATTACAACGAGAACGTCTACCGGGAGATGGGCGGGACCTTTCAGGAGATCCTCCAGGTGGGGGTGGAGTCGGTGGGACAGATCGACTCCTACGCCGAGGCGGAGGTCATCGCCCTGGCGGCCAAGTCCCTGAAAATCCTCTCGGAGGACTATGTACTGGACCTGTCCGACGTGAGCTTCATCCGCTGTCTGCTGGGGGGGATGCACCTGTCCCAGAAGGACCAGGAGCAGGCCCTCTCCCTCATCGCCCAGAAAAACGCCCCGGGCATCCAGGACCTGGCCGACCGGGGAATTTTGACTACTCAAGACGCCCAGGCCATTCAGGAGCTCATGGGCATCTACGCCCCCCTGAAAGAGGGCATCGCCCAGGCGGGGGCCCTGGCCCGGGACAACCGCAGCTGGGAGATTTTAAGGCAGCTGTCGGTGACCGCCTCCATGCTGGAGGCCTTCGGCCTTAACGGCCGCATCCGCCTGGACTTCTCCCTGGTCAACAGCATGGACTACTACAACGGGGTGATTTTCCAGGGGTTCCTGCCCAACATCCCCTTCCCCGCCCTGTCCGGAGGCCGGTACGACAACCTGCCTCAAAAGATGGGCAAGCAGGTGGGGGCCATCGGCTTTGCCCTGTACATGGGCCGGCTGGAGCAGTACTTCCGGCAGGAGCGCAGCTACGACGCGGACGTGCTCCTCACCTACGGGCCGGACGCGGACCTGGCCAAGCTGGCCGCCTTCGCCGAGGCCCTTCGGGCCAAGGGGTACACTGTCCGCTGCCAGCGGGAGAGCGGCCAGCCCTGCCCGGCCCGGTGCCGGTGCAAATTCCGCTATCACGACGGCGCAGTGCCGGAGGAGGTGTCCCTATGATTCAGGTAGCCCTGCCCAAGGGGCGGCTGGGAGAAAAGGCCTATGAGACCCTGGCCGCCGCGGGCTATGAGTGCCCCTCCATTCTGGAGAAGAACCGGAAGCTCACCTTTGAAAACCAGGAGAAGGGGGTGCGGTACTTCTGGGTAAAACCCTCGGACGTGAGCATCTATGTAGAGCGGGGCGCCGCCGACGTGGGCATCGCGGGGAAGGACATCCTTCTGGAGTACCGCCCGGACGTATATGAACTGCTGGACCTGAAGATGGGTAAGTGCCGCATGTGCGTGGCCGGCCCCGAGGACTTCTATGACGACCCCAACAAGACCCTGCGGGTGGCGACGAAATTCCCCCACATCGCCGGGGAGTACTACGAGTCCCGCTCCCGGGACATCGACATCATCAAGCTCAACGGCTCCATCGAGCTGGCCCCCATCCTTGGCCTGTCCGACGTGATCGTGGACATCGTGGAGACGGGAAAGACCTTGGCGGAGAACCACCTGGCCCCCCTGGAGACCATTGTGGACATCAGCGCCCGGTTTATCTGCAACAAGGTGAGCTATAAATTCAAATACCAGGAAATTCTTGCCATGCGGGACGCCCTGGCCAAAAATCTGTGAGGTGTTCCAGGATGATAAAAATTTACGACCTCCGGGAGGTCTCGGAGGAGGAGATCTTGAACCGGCAGGAGGAGGCCGTGGACGTGTCCGCCCCGGTGGCGGACATCCTCCGCACGGTAAAGGAGCGGGGGGACGCGGCCCTGCTGGCGTATGAAAAGCAATTTGACCACGCGGAGCTCTCCGCCCTGGAGGTGACGCCCGAAGAACTGGAGGAGGGGGCCGCCCAGGTGGATCCGGCGTTCACTCAGATCCTTCAGGAAGCCGCCGGCAACATCCGCGCCTTCCACGCCAAGCAGAAGCGGGAGGGGTTCCTGATGACGGAGCGGGAGGGCGTCCTCCTGGGCCAGAAGATCACCCCCCTGGCTCGGGTGGGCATCTATGTCCCCGGCGGCACCGCCGCCTACCCCTCCACCGTGCTGATGAACGCCATTCCCGCCCACATCGCCGGAGTCAGGGAGATCGTCATGGCTACTCCCCCCGGCCGGGACGGGAAGATCCGCCCGGCCATTCTGGCGGCGGCCAAGCTAGCGGGGGTGACCCGTATTTTTAAAATGGGCGGGGCCCAGGCCATCGCCGCCCTGGCCTACGGGACAAAGAGCGTGCCCAAGGTGGACAAGATCGTGGGCCCCGGCAACGCCTATGTGGCCGAAGCCAAGCGCCAGGTCTTTGGGCTGGTGAACATCGACATGATCGCCGGCCCCTCTGAGGTGCTGGTGCTCTCCGACGGGAACTCCAACCCCGCCTGGGTGGCCGCCGACCTGCTCAGCCAGGCGGAGCACGACAAGATGGCCTCCGCCGTCCTGGTCACCGACTCCCGGGAGCTTGCCCAGGCGGTCTCCCAGGAAATCGAGCGTCAGCTCCAGACCCTGGAGCGGGAGGAGATCGCCCGCGCCTCCATCGAGAAAAACGGGAAGATCCTGGTGGCCCCCACCCTTCGGGACGGGATCGCCGTGGCCAACCGCATCGCCCCGGAGCATCTGGAGCTGTGCGTGGATGACCCCTTCGATTATCTGGGGGAGATCGAGAACGCCGGCTCCATCTTCCTGGGCCGCTATGACCCGGAGCCCATGGGGGACTACTTTGCCGGGCCCAACCACACCCTGCCCACCATGGGCACCGCCCGGTTCTACAGCCCCCTGTCCGTGGACGACTTCATCAAAAAGTCCCAGTTCAGCTACTACACCAAGGAGGCTCTGGAGCGGGACTACCAAAAAGTCAGCCGCTTTGCGAAAGAGGAGGGCCTCACCGCCCACGCCCGGGCGGTGGACATCCGCTTTGAACAGGAGGCGAAGACATGATCGCCATCATCGACTACGGGGTGGGCAACCTGTTCTCCCTGAAAAGCTCCCTGAAGGCTATTGGAGAAGATGCTGTGGTCACCCGGGACGAGAGCGTCCTGGACCGGGCCGGGCACATCATCCTCCCCGGGGTGGGGGCCTTCGGCGACGCGGTGGAGAAGCTCCGGGGCACGGGGATGTTCCAGGTGGTCCTCTCCCAGGCGGCCAAGGGAACGCCCATTCTGGGTATCTGCCTGGGGATGCAGCTGCTGTTTGATCGCTCCTTCGAGTACGGGGAGCACAACGGCCTGGCCCTCGTCCAGGGGGAGGTGCGGGACATCCGCACGGTGATCCCCAAGGAGCTGGCCGTCCCCCACATGGGATGGAACGGTCTCCACTTCCCTGCCGGCAAGCCACGCAGCCCTATTTTTGCGGACCTGGAGGAGGGGGAGCATGTGTACTTCGTCCACTCCTTCGCCGGGTTTGACTGCAACGAACACTGCACCGCCACCACCGAGTACGGCGCGGAGCTGACGGCGGCGGTTCAGAATGGGAACGTATACGGCACCCAGTTCCACCCGGAGAAGAGCGGGGAGACGGGTTTGAAGATTTTGAAGGCGTTTTGCCGATTGGAGGGAAACACATGATCCTGCTTCCGGCCATTGACCTATATGACGGGAAGGTGGTCCGTCTGACGAAAGGGGACTACGCCCAGATGACCGTCTATCGGGACGATCCCGCCGCCCAGGCGGAGGACTTCCAGTCCGCCGGGGCCAAGTGGCTCCACACCGTGGACCTGGAGGGGGCCAAGGACGGCACCACCCCCAACTTTGGGGTGATTTCCTCCATCTTCCAGAAAACCAACTTGAAGGTGGAGATCGGCGGGGGCATCCGCTCGCTGGACACCATCCAGAAGTATCTGGACGCCGGAGTGGCCCGGGTGATTTTGGGCACCAAGGCGGTGACTGACCCGGCGTTTCTTCAGACCGCCCTGGACCGCTTTGGAAGCCAGGTCGCCGTGGGGGTTGACCTGAAGGACGGGGCCATCGCCATCAAGGGCTGGAAGGAGACCGCTCCCCAGCGGGCGGAGGACTTCTTCTCCCGGCTGTGCGGCATGGGGGTCAAAACCGTGGTCTGCACGGACATCTCCCGGGACGGGATGCTGGGGGGCGCCAATGTGGAGCTGTACCAGACGTTGTCCCAGCAATTCCCCCTGGACTTCATCGCCTCGGGCGGCGTGTCCAGTATTTCAGACTTACAGAAATTGAAGGCGCTGGGATTGTACGGCGCTATTTTAGGGAAGGCCCTGTACACCGGGGCCCTGGACCTGAAAACGGCCCTGGAGGAGGTGGAGTGAGCCATGGTGACGAAACGGATCATCCCCTGTCTGGACATCAAGGACGGCCGGGTGGTGAAGGGGGTCAACTTCTTAAACCTCCAGGACGTGTCCAACCCGGTGAAGCTGGCGGACTACTACTCCCGCTCCGGGGCGGATGAATTGGTTTTTTATGACATCACCGCCTCCTTTGAGGGGCGGAAACTGTTCACCGATATTCTGACAGCGGTGGCCTCCACCATCTTCATCCCCCTCACCGTGGGGGGCGGCATCAACAGCGTGGCGGACTTTGAGCGGGTGCTCGCCTGCGGGGCGGACAAGGTGTCCGTCAACTCCGGGGCTATCAAAAATCCAGAGCTCATTGGCCAGGCGGCCAAGCGGTACGGGGACCAGTGCGTGGTGCTGTCCGTGGACGCCAAGCGGGTGGACGGCAAGTACCATGTGTTCCTCAACGGCGGCCGGGTGGACACCGGCCTGGACGCTCTGGAGTGGATCCGCCAGGGGGTGGACCGGGGGGCCGGCGAGGTGGTGGTCAACTCCATCGACACCGACGGGGTGAAGCAGGGCTTCGACATTGAGATGCTCCGGGACGTCAGTGAGATCGTCCATGTGCCGGTGATCGCCTCCGGCGGCGCGGGGGGCGTCCAGGACTTTGTGGAGCTGTTTCAGAAAATCCCAGAGATGTCCGCCGGGCTGGCCGCCAGCATCTTCCACTTCGGCGAGGTGGCCATCCCCGATTTGAAGCAAGTTTTGCGGGAGAATGGAGTGTGCGTGCGGCTATGATCGATCTGGATACTTTGAAATTTGACAGCCGGGGGCTGATCCCCGCCATCGTCCAGGACGCGGAGACGGGAAAGGTGCTCACCCTGGCCTACATGAACCGGGAGTCCCTGAACATCTCTCTGGAGCGGAAGCTCACCTGCTTCTGGTCCCGGTCCCGGCAGGAGCTGTGGCTCAAGGGCGAGACCAGCGGAAACTATCAGCACATTGTGGAGCTGCGGGCAGACTGCGACAAGGACGCCCTGCTGGTGCGGGTGCGTAAAGACGGCCCCGCCTGCCACTTAGGCACCGACTCCTGTTTCGACGGGAATCCCATTTATGAGAGCGAGGAAGAATAACATGGAAGAACAGTTCAGCTACGAGGGCCTCTACCGCCTGCTGGAGGAGCGCAACCAACAGCGGCCGGAGGGCTCTTACACCACCTATCTCTTTGAGAAGGGATTGGACAAAATTTTGAAGAAGGTGGGCGAGGAGTGTACCGAGGTCATCATCGCTGCCAAGGACCAGGATCACAAGGAGACGGTATACGAGATCGCCGACCTGGCCTACCATGTGATGGTGCTCATGGTCCACTCCGGCATCTCCCTGGACGAGATCAAGGCCGAACTGGCCAGCCGCCACGTCATCGACCACAAGGTGAAGCAAGAGAAGATGGCCTCTGACTTTTCTTAACCTACTTTTCTTAAAAGAAAAGTAGGCAAAAGAAGTTCCTTTTCTTGAAAGAAAAGGAACCAAAAGAACTTTCTGCGAAACTTCGTTTCGCCTCTATATAGCCTTTCAGGTTTCGGGGGGAGGGGCTTGCCCCTCCCTCCGTCCCCCTGAGCCGTACTTGAGCCCCACCACGCCCAAAAGGCGCGTTTTCAACCGGTAGAAGCAACAGCCAAAGGTTACCGGACACTCAGCGGCAGCGGTAATAGAACAAAAGCTAATCCCTTGTCCTCCCGCGCCTTTGCGTTAACCGCCAGGTCCCCGCATTGGCGACCCCCGTTACGGGGGGCCGGGGGAAAGGCGAATATGGACACGAAGTGTCCATCCTGAGCCGTCCCCCGGCGATTCTTTGGTGACTTTCTCATCGCTGAGAAAGTCACTCGCCCCGCAGGGCGAAACTCTCTGAACACAAAAAGGAGAACGAACCATGATTCTGGCTGATTTCCATACCCACTCCACCCTGGACGACGGGAAAAGCACCTTAGAGGAGATGGCGGCGGCGGCCCGCGCCCTGGGGCTGACCCACTTTGGCTTCTCCGGCCACAGCTGGTGCCCCTGGGAGGCGGACTACTGCATCGCCCAGGAGAAGATCCCCGGCTATCTGGCCGAAACCCGGGCCATTGCCCAGCAGTACGCCGGACAGATGGAGGTCTTTACCGGTCTGGAGCTGGACTTCTACGGGGAGCGGCCGGAGGGGCTGGACTACGTCATCGGCTCGGTCCACGGCCTGCTCTCCGGCGGGGTCCTCTATGCGGTGGACTCCAGCCCGGAGGCCAGCCGCCGCGCGGTGGAGGAGGCGTTCGGCGGGGACTGGTACCGGTACACCGACGCCTATTTCGACCTGGTGGCCCAGCTTCCGGAGAAAACCGGGTGTGACTGGATCGGCCACTTCGACCTGGTGAGCAAGTTTAACCAGCAGGACCCCCAGTTTGACGAGGAGAGCCCCCGGTATCTGAAGCGGGCCCTGGAGGTCATGGAACACTTGGCCAAGCAGGGGGTGTGCTTTGAGGTCAACACCGGGGCCATCACCCGGGGCTACCGCACCGTCCCCTACCCCACCCTCACCCTGCTCCGCTCCCTGCGGGAGTTCGGCGGGGAGATCATCCTCAACTCCGACGCCCACCACGTCTCCCACCTGTGCGGACAGTTCCCGGAGGCGGAGGAGATGATAAAGGCGGCGGGCTTTACCCATGGGAACATCTGGACCAGAGCCGGTTTTCAGGCCGTGGACCTGGCGTAAAAAGGAGGAATAGACCGTGCGGCTGCAAGGCGCGATTTTTGACTTTTCAGGGACCTTATTGGACGAGGGCGGCGCTCCTCTGCCTGGGATTGACCGGACGCTCTCCCTGCTGAAGATGGAGGACGTGTGGCTCTACCTGGTGTGCGACGGGGACCCGGCCCCGGTGCGCTCCGCCCTGGAGCAGGCGGGACTGTGGAACCGGTTCCGGGGGATGATCTCCGCCGCGGAGCACGGGGGTGACCCGCTCTCTCCGGATCTCTATGAGAAGGCAGTGCGCCGCCTGCGCACCGCCAAGCAGGCCACGCCGGTCTTTACCGCCCGGGAGCCTCTTCTCCAGGCGCTGAAGGCGGAGGGCTTCCCCGTGGTCCTGGTGGGGACGGAACACACCCCGGAGGCGGTGGCACTGGCAGACGAGACGGTGGAGAGCTATGAGCACCTGACGCTGTAAACGTCCATCTATTCAGCAAAGCAGGTCCGAAAGGGTTTCGGACCTGCCTTTTTGTATCATACACACCTATCTGTACTGATGGATGCAGGGATAGTGAAAAATTATTTGCTGATGAGAAGCAGACCGGCGATGCAAACTCCGATCCCCACCCCCTGCCGCAGGGTGAGCCCCTCCCGGTAGAGGAAATAGCCCACGAAGAGCAAAATGCAGGCCAGGGCGATGTTGGCCACCAGAGAGGCGGTATTCACCGTCCAGCCGGCCCGGTAGACGTTGATGTAGCCAAACTCCAGGGCCACCACGCTGATCCCCAAAACAATGGCCGTCCAGTTGAGCTGGGACAGCTCGTCGGTGAGACTCTGGTGCTCCCCCTGGGTCAGATACAAAAGGATGGAGCACCCCGCCGCCACCAGATAGGTCACCGCCAGGGAGAGAAAGGCGTTGGCCCCGGAGGGTGTGGACTTGGTGGCGATGTTATAGACCACGTTGGAACAGACCACCAGGACGATGGGCCAGAGGTACTGGAACATGGAGGGCCTCCTTCCGCGGGAGAAAAAAGCAGCCAGGGAAAAGCCTGACTGCCGGTAGGTGCTCACCCGCTGATTCAACTTTCAGATAGGACAAGTATAGCACCGGCCCCCGGACCTGTCAATCTAGGGGCCGTCGGTTGTTTTAGTGGTTGTGTAGGAGTACAATACATGTTGGACAGTTAAGGTAAAAAAGGAAGAAGGATAAGGTCTCATCGGTTATAGTTGAAGTTGCGGACAACAACTGTACGAGAGGAGGCCATATCCTTCATGAGCAAGAG
>CALWWF010000082.1 GCA_944385165.1 uncultured Oscillospiraceae bacterium | reverse complement strand
CGGGGCGTTCTGTCCCGTGGGCTTTCTCTTATGGTATTTTCTTCGCTTTGATCAGGATTTTATTCTATTGGCTCAGATGTTTGGATTTCTGGCGATTTGTTTTGCCAGCCTGATTCCATTGTACCGGGTTGAGTGGAAACGAGGATGAAACGTGCCGCGCGAGCTTTCGCCAGACGGGCGTGCGGCTCCCTTACCCTGTATGTGCTTGGCACTTCCCCGAAAGGGGGATGAGGTTTACGGGCGGGTCATGGACCCGCCTCTACGACGTACCCGGATCTCGCAGGGGCCGGCCCCAGAACGGCCCGCCAGGATTCGCACCGGGAGCGTTGGCTGGGAAACTCAGGCGCGGTGGTGGGACCGCATCAGACACAAATTTTGCAAACCCAGGGCCCAGTGGCTCGGCAGGAATTTAGAGCGTCACTCAAATTTTGCGCGCCGGAAATATTGCAACACAAACAGGAGCGCGTCCCTCGTAAAGGGGGACCGGGGTAAGGCGAATATGAGCGCGAAGCGCTCATCCTGAGCCGTCCCCGGGGGCGTTTTGCCTACTTTGCCGCCATGGGCAAAGTAGGTCGCCCCGCAGGGCGAAACCCCTGGGAAACAAGAGATGTTCTAACATTGGATTGATAAAAAGCGTATGATTGAAGAATAAGGACGGAACGGAATGCCAAAGAAGAAGCAACAAAATGAAAAGAGACCAAAAGTAGAAAACTCCAACGTGATGGGCCTCCACGCCGAGGTGCTGGAGCAGCCCATCACCGAGACGCTGGAACTCAACTACATGCCCTACGCCATGTCGGTCATCGTCTCCCGGGCCATCCCGGAGATCGACGGCTTCAAGCCCAGCCACCGGAAGCTGCTGTACACCATGTACCAGATGAAGCTGCTGGGCGGGCCGCGGACCAAGTCGGCCAACGTGGTGGGGGCCACCATGAAGCTAAACCCCCACGGGGACGCGGCCATCTATGACACCATGGTACGTCTGAGCCGGGGCTACGGGGCCCTGCTCCACCCCTTCGTGGACTCCAAGGGTAACTTCGGCAAGGTGTACTCCCGGGATATGGCCTGGGCGGCCAGCCGGTACACCGAGGTGCGCCTGGACCCCATCTGCAACGAGCTGTTCCGGGACATCGACCAGGACACCGTGGACTTTGTGGACAACTACGACGGCAAGCTGAAGGAGCCCTCCCTGCTGCCCACCACCTTCCCCAATGTATTGGTGTCCGCCAACCAGGGCATCGCCGTGGGCATGGCCAGCAACGTGTGCGGCTTTAACCTGGGGGAGGTGTGCGACACCACCATCGCTTACCTGAAAAACCCGGACTGCGACATCATGGCCACCCTGAAGGCCCCCGACCTGCCCACCGGAGGGGAGCTGATCTACGACCCGGCGGCCCTGGGGGAGATCTACCGCACCGGCCGGGGCTCCTTCAAAGTGCGGGCCAAATGGCGGTATGTGAAAGAGGAGAACCTGATCGAAATTTACGAGATCCCCTACTCCACCACCTCCGAGGCCATCATGGACAAGGTGGCCGAGCTGGTGAAGGCGGGCAAGGTCAAGGAGATCTCCGACATGCGGGACGAGACTGACCTGACCGGCCTGAAGCTGGCCATCGACCTGAAACGGGGCACCGACCCGGACAAGCTCATGGCCAAGCTCTTCCGCATGACCCCCCTGATGGACTCCCAGTCCTGCAACTTCAACATCCTCATCGCCGGGATGCCCAAGGTCATGGGGGTGCGGGAAATTTTGGAGGAGTGGATCGCCTGGCGCTCCGACTCGGTGCGGCGGCGGGTCTACTTCAACATGAAGAAGAAGCAGGACAAGCTGCATCTGCTCAAGGGTTTGCAGCGCATCCTCCTGGACATTGACCGGGCCATCCAGATCATCCGGGAGACCGAGGAGGACGCGGAGGTGGTGCCCAACCTGATGATCGGCTTTGGCATCGACCAGATCCAGGCGGAGTATGTGGCGGACATCCGCCTGCGGAACATCAACAAGGAGTATATCCTCAAGCGCACCCAGGAGGTGGACGCCCTGGAGGCGGAGATCGCCGACCTGGAGGCCACGGTCAACGACCCCAAGCGCATCCGGAAGATCATCATCGACGAGCTCACCCAGGTGAAAAAGAAATATGCCGCTCCCCGGCGCACGGAGATCCTCTACGACTACCAGGCCGAGGAGGACCAGGGGGAGGAGGACGAGACCCCGGACTATCCGGTGCATCTGTTCCTCTCCCAGGAGGGGTACTTGAAAAAGATCACCCCCCAGTCCCTGCGTATGGCCAGCGAGCAGAAGTACAAGGAGGGGGACGGCCCATTCCTCAGTTGGGAGGGGACCAACCGGGACGAGCTGCTGGTGTTTACCGACCGGCAGCAGTGCTACAAGACCCGCCTGTCCGACTTTGACGATACCAAGGCCAGCGTTCTGGGGGACTATCTGCCCACCAAGCTGGCCATGGAGCCGGAGGAGCGGGTGGTGTGGGCCTGCATCCCCGGGGACTACTCGGGACAGCTGCTGTTCTTCTTTGAAAACGGCAAGGCCGCCCGGGTGGCGCTGTCCGCCTATCAGACCCAGACCCGCCGCAAGAAGCTCACCGGAGCCTACTCGGACAAATCCCCTCTGGCGGCGGCCTTCCTACTGCGGGAGGACCTGGAACTGGCGGTGTACTCCAGCGACGGGCGGTGTATGGTGTTCCATACCGCCCTGCTGGCCCCCAAGACCACCCGCACCACCCAGGGGGTGAATGTGATGACCCTGAAGGCCAAGCGGACGGTGACGAGGGTCCTCTCCCTGGAGGAGACCCCCATCGTCAACCCGGCCCGGTACCGCGCCCGCAGCCTGCCGGTGGCCGGCGCCTTGCTGAGAGAGGCGGACCGGGGCGAGCAGCAGATGTCTCTGCTGGAGGAATGAGAAACGAAAATTTGGATCGTTTTGGAAGACGCGGGCAGGGAGCCTGCAGGAAGGAAAGGAAGAAAGTAGTTTCTATGAGCGCACTCAAAAAATTGGATTGGAAGCGGACGGCCTCCGCCTATCTCTGGATCACGGTGGGGTCGATTTTGTACGGCTTTGCCTTCGACTGGTTTTACGCCCCAAACCTGATCGGTTACGGCGGCCTTACCGGCGTAGGTCAGGTGGTCAACGCCATTATTCCCGCCATCCCCATCGGTATGTTTGTGCTGGTGGTCAATATCCCCCTGTTCGTTTTGGGGTGGAAATTCATCGGCGGGCATCTGTTGATTACGTCCCTGTACTCCATGGCCCTGTCCTCCGTCGCGGTGGACACCATTGCCCTGCTGATCGACTTTCCCCCCATGGACCAGATGCTGGCCGCTGTGTGCGGCGGCGCTCTGATGGGATTGTCCCTGGGACTGATCTTCGCCAAGGGGGCCACCACCGGCGGCACGGACCTGATCGCCCGACTGGTGAAGCTGAAGCTGTCCTGGGTCCCCATGGGGAAGATGCTGCTGGTCATCGACACGGCTGTGGTGGTGCTGGTGGCCGTGGCCTTCGGCAATCTCACCACCGCCCTGTACGGCTTCATTGCCCAGGTGGTGTGCGCCTATGTCACCGATATGGTGCTCTACGGCCTGGACACCGCCAAGGTGGCGTACATCATCAGCGACAAGGCCCACACCATCTCCGATACCATCGTGGAGGATATGGACCGGGGCGTTACCGTGCTCTCTGGCAAGGGTGCCTACTCCGGGGACGACAAGTGGGTGCTCATGTGCGCGTTTAAGCAGAAAGAGATCGTAGAGTTGAAAGAACTGATTTTTGACATTGATCCCAAGGCCTTCATCATCGTGTGCGACGCCCACGAGGTGACGGGCAACGGCTTTAAGACCTATCAGAAAAACGACATCTGAGACAGAGGGCAGGCCGGCGAGAGCCTGGGACTTGGAAAGGAGCGCGGAGGGATGAGACGATGGCTGTGCGGGGTGCTGGCGGCGCTGATGCTGCCGCTGTCCGGCTGCGCCGGGATGCTCAACCGGGACTATGCCTCGGTCACGCCCCACAGCGCCACCCCCCTCTCCGACGGGGAGAGCGACAGCATCCGGGTGGCCAGCTATCAGGAGCTGGTCAATGCCCTGATCTATCTGATTGGCCGGGGGACGGAGACCGGCGAACTGCGCTTTGACGGGGGAGAGCAGGGGGAGACCGAGATCCAGCAGATGCTGGAGGAGGCCTGCCTGGAGGTGGTCCAGGAGGACCCCCTTGGGGCCTACGCGGTGGAGTATCTCAAGTACAGCGTCACCCCCGTGGTGGGCAGCTATGAGGCCAGCGTCCAGATCACCTACCGCCGCACCCGGGAGCAGGTGGCCTCCATTGTGGACGCCACCGGCACCTCTGCCATCCGCAGCGAGCTGAGCGAGGCGCTGTCCCAATTTTCCACCGAAGTGGTACTGCGCATCAGCTACTTCGAGGAGGACAGCAGCTATATCCAACAGCTCATGCGGGAGGCCTACCTGTCCAATCCCGCCTCTGCCCTGGACTTCCCAGAGGCCCAGATTACCATGTACCCGGAGACGGGCCAGCGGCGGATCGTGGAGGTGGTGCTCACTTACCACCAGTCCCGGCAGATGCTGGAGAGCTGGCGCAACTCCCTGCTGCGGGAGGCGGACCGGCTGCTGCTCCAGGCGGAGGGGCTGACGGGGGATCAGAAGATCGCCCAGCTGCTCCATCTGGTGCGGCAGAGCTGTACCTACCAGGAGGGGGGCGGCTCCACCGCCTACAGCGCTCTGCTGGAGGGGCGGGCGGACAGCCAGGGGATGGCCTTGGCCTTCGCCCTGCTGTGCCAGCGGGGGGAGATCCCCTGTGTGGTGGTGGACGGCCAGCTGGGCGGTGTCTCCCACCTGTGGAACGTGGTCCAGACCGCGGAGGGATACCGGCATATCGACCTGACCCAGCCGGACCTGGCGGTGTACCGCACCGACGGGGAGATGACGGCGTCGGGCTACACCTGGGACGGAGAGCGGGTGCCGGTGTGCGCGGCGGAAGAATCTTAAAAAAGCAGCGGGAGAGGCAAAATGGTTTTCTTGCCTCTCCCGCTGTTTTCGGTTCGGATTGGTCCTGTAACGGTCAGCCCACGCTGATGCCCATGCGCCGGGCCACCTCCAGCATCCCGTGGCTCTCCGGGACCAGACGGCTTTTGCCCGCCACGTCTTTGAGCTTGTTTTCCCCCACATGGTTGTTTTTCATGGCAACGGTGATGCCGTAGTTCTCATCCTCCACCATCTTTGCGGCGTAGGAGCCGAACTGGGTGGCCAGCACCCGGTCGTAGGGACAGGGGCTGCCGCCCCGCTGCATGTGGCCGGGGACGCAGATGCGGGTCTCGATGCCGGTGAGCCGCTCGATGTCCTTGGCGATGCGGTTGGTGGCGGTGGTGTAGCCCTGCTCCGCCCGCTTGGCCATCCGCTCCTTCTTCTTCATCCGGGCCTCCTTCACGTCATAGACACCTTCCGCCACCGCCAGGATGGAGAAGTGTTTTCCTTGGGAGGCCCGCTTTTCAATGGCGGCACATACGTTTTCAATGGTATAGGGCAGTTCCGGGATGAGGATGATGTCCGCCCCGCCGGCGATGCCCGCATACAGGGTCAGCCAGCCGGCTTTGTTGCCCATCAGCTCTACCACCATGCAGCGGCTGTGGCTGCCGGCGGTGGTGTGGACCCGGTCGATGGCCTCGGTGGCGATCTCCATGGCGGAGTGGAAGCCGAAGGTCACGTCGGTGCCGTAGATGTCGTTGTCGATGGTCTTGGGCAGGCCGATGATGTTCAGCCCCTCCTCCGAGAGCAGGTTGGCCGTCTTATGGGTGCCGTTGCCCCCCAGGCACAGAAGGCAGTCCAGCTTCATCTCCTGATAGTTTTTCTTCATGGCGGCCACCTTGTCCACGTTGTCCTCGCCCACCACCCGCATGAGCTTAAAGGGGGTGCGCTTGGTACCCAGAATGGTGCCGCCCACCGTCAGAATCCCGGAGAACTCGCTGGGCTGCATCACCCGCCAGTCCCCGTTGATGAGGCCGGAGTAGCCGTTGGAGATGCCGATGATTTCCACGTTGTCCCCCATGCGCTGGTAGAGGGCCTTGGCCACCCCCCGCAGGGTGGCGTTCAGTCCCGGGCAGTCCCCGCCGGAGGTCAAAATTCCCACTCGCTTTTTCATCGTTGTAAAACTTCCTCCTTCTCCTGAAATATGAGTCCCAGCACAAGAGTACGAACTTCCAGGCGGTTTGTCAAGGGGAAACTGGAATTTCTGACCGCGATACGCCCAGAGAAGGACGGGCGGGCGTAATTTTTCCCCCGCAGGCATACACTGTCAGGAGAGCAGGAAAGGGGGGCGGGCTGTGTCGGAGCTGTGGCGGATGGAGGGGGGCGGGACCCTTTCTCTCAGGGAGGAGGGGCTGCGGGTGTGCCTGGAGGCGGTCCGCCCGGACGATGGCCGGGGCCTTTACAAGGCGTGGGCGTTGGGGCGGAGCGGGCGATTTCTGCTGGGGACTCTGATTCCCCAAGGGGGCGGGCTCCGGCTGAGCCGGACGGTGAGCCGGACCGCTCTGGAGCAGGCGGGCTGTTGGCCGGTGACGGGGGGAGAGGCCGTGCTGGTCTACCCCTTCTCCCAGGGGGAGGAGGGCTGGCACCTGGAGCCCTGTCCGGAACAGGTGTGTCAGGATGTATTGGTACGGGAAAGTTTACGGGGAAAGGGTAGGTTTTGCATCCGGAGAAAGGGGGAGGAGGTCCTCCTGTCCGCCCCGTTCCGCCCCAGAGAGCCCTTTCCTCTGCCCCTGTTATTCTGTCTGGCCCGGGTAGAATTCCGCGGGGGACGGCCATGGTTGGTGTGGACCTTTGACTGGAGGGGAGTTCCGGTGGTCCCGCCTCTCGACACAGAGCGGCCAGTGTGATATACTCAGGGCGGCGAGACCTACATTTCCCTGGGATTTACCCCGGAAAGGATGGCTACGATGTATCAGATCAGCAATTTTACAGACAACGACGACGTCAGAATTTTAGACTCCCTAGGACCATTTACAGTAATAGAATATCAGCGGGACCTGAGCGTCACGCCCGGGAACGCGGCGGCTGCCTACTTCTGCAATGCCATGAACGTGCGTAAGCGGCAGGTGCTGTGTGATTTGGGCCGGGCACAGATCACCCTTCAGGCCGGAGCCATGCAGTGGACGGTGGGAAATGTCAACGCCACCACCGGCGTGAAAGGGGTCGGGGACCTGTTCGGAAAAGCTCTGCGGGGCGGCGTCACCGGAGAATCTGCCATCAAGCCGGAGTATACCGGCGACGGCCTGCTGGTGCTGGAGCCTACTTATAAACATATCCTGCTGCTGGACCTGAACGACTGGAACGGCTCGTTGGTGCTGGACGACGGATTGTTTTTGGCCTGTGACTCGAAAATTAAGCACAAGGCCGTGATGCGCTCCAACCTCTCGTCCGCCGTGGCGGGCAATGAGGGGCTGTTTAATCTGGGGCTTACGGGTAGCGGGGCGGTCTGCCTGGAGTCTGGCTGTCCCAAGGAGGAGCTGGTGACCATTACGCTTCAGGATGATGTGCTGAAGGTGGACGGCAATATGGCCGTGGCCTGGAGCGGGAGCCTGAATTTTACTGTAGAGCGCTCGGGAAAGTCCCTCATTGGCTCTGCGGCCTCGGGGGAGGGGCTGGTAAACGTGTACCGGGGTACCGGGAAGGTGCTGCTGGCCCCTGTTCGGGACGGGGATGCTTGACTCGGAGAGAGAAAAAGACGGGAGGACGCCGCAGGGCGTCCTCCCGTTGATCGTTTCAGATTGGAATATGTTAACCGGTCTTCCAGCTGACAGCGATTTTTGCAGGCGTACCGGCGGAAAAATCATGGGGCAAACCGGCCCAAGATCTCAGAAGGAAAAAGGAAAGGCAGCTGCAAAAGCAACTGCCTTTCCTTTTGGTGGAGATAAGCGGGATCGAACCGCTGACCTCTTGAATGCCATTCAAGCGCTCTCCCAGCTGAGCTATACCCCCAACTTCGCCGTCCGCACAATCACTGGCGAACAACGAAGTTTATTTTAGCAGGGGAACAGCGAGTTGTCAATCCCTTTTCCAAAATTTTTGAGAAAAATTTTGAACGCTTAGAAGGGGCCGTAATTGATGGCGTTGGCGATGATGATCAGGATATAAGCGGCGATCATCATGGTACCCACCGCCTTGATGGCGAAGCGGAACCACTTGCCGTAGTCGATGCCGCACAGGGCGCAGGCAACGGCGGCGCCGGCGGGCCACAGGTAGTTGGTCAGGCCGTCGCCCAGCTGATAGGTGAGCACCATGACTTGCTGGTTGATGCCCAGGATCTGACCCAGGGGGCTGAGGATGGGCATCATCATGACTGCCTTGCCAGAGCCGGAGACCACGAAGAAGTTCAGGCAGGTGACGAACACATAGATGATGAGCAGGGTGATGAGGGGACTCTTGCCCTGGAGGGCGTTGCTCATGTAGTACACCACGGTGTCCATGATATTGGCCTCATTGAGCAGCACCATCACGCCGTTGGCGAAACCGATGGCCAGGGCGGGACCCAGGACTCGGGCGGCGCCCTCCGTAAAGCGGGTGCAGACGACGTTGGGGGAGATGCCGAACAGGATAGCCAGGAAGATCATGAAGATGATGTACATGGCGGTGATGTTGGGGAAGCTCCAGCCCAGAGCCACGCAGCCATAACCCTGGATGATGGTGACAACCAGGAAGCCCAGAAGCGCCACAATCCGCTGCCAGTTCATGGGGACCTCCTCGCCCAGAGAGGCGCTGGCATCCTGATTCTGGTACTCCTCATAGCAATAGCTCTTGGTGGGGTCCTTCCGGGTCTTGGTGGCGTAGTGGAGCAGGAAGATCAGGCCGATGGTGAAGAACACCGCCAGCACGATGGCCCGGTACCACATGCCGGAGAACATGGGCAGACCCACGATCTGCTGGGAGACGCCGGTGGTGAACAGGTTGAGCATGCCGCAGGCAAAGCTGCCGCAGGAGCCCAGGATCACGGTGGCCGCGCCGGTCATCCGGTCATAGCCCGCAGACATGATGACCATGACCGCCAGGCCGTAGAAGGGGTAGGCGCCCTCGCCATAGCCCAGCACGCCGAACACGGTAAACAGCACATACATGATGACCACCAGGCTGAGCTCCTTGCCCTTGGTGACCCGGACCAGCTTGTGGATGCCGGCGGAGAAAGCGCCGGTGGATTCCAGCACACCCAGTACGCCGGAGACGATGAGCAGGTTGGCCATGATGTTGATACCGCCAACGATGCCGTTATAGAAGGTCTGGAAGAACGTGCCGACGGAGATATACTCTTTGGGTACAAAGTTGAAGACGTCAGGGTTGACGATCTCACGGCCGGAGTTGGGGTCCAGGACCCGCTCAAAGTTGCCGCTGGGAACGAAGAAAGAGATGATCCACACCAGCACCATGATGATGGTAAGGATGACGAAAACATGGGGCATTGCGAACGAGCGTTTTTTCTTTTCCATAGCAGTCTGCGCGGCAGGCATCCGCGCACTCCTTTCGGTGTTATTGCGTTGGCATCGTGCCTGATTCATTTTCTATGGTCTCTTTGACAGAGGGAGTGTCATTTCCCGTGCTGATTCAGCCACTCCATGGCGCAGTTGGCGTGAATGGCGGCGCCTTTGAAAAAGACGCTCTCGTCCAGTACCATTCTGGGGTTGTGGTGGGGGTACTGGTCCGGCCCGCCGGCGCCCAGGCAGACGAACATGCTGGGGACCGCTTCCGCAACATAGCTGAAATCCTCGGTACCCGCCATGGGACCGGTCTTTTCAATATTCTCTTCCCCCACGATCTCCGCGATGGAGGGGAGCAGCTCATGGGAGACGGTATCGTCGGTGTAAGTGCAGGGGCAGTTGAAGGTGACCAGCTCGTATTCGCCCCGCCAGGCCTTGACGTAGTGGTCGATAATTTGCGGCAGGCGCTCCAGAACATGGGCGCGGGCCTCCTTGTCATAGGTGCGCATCCCCATTTGCAGGGTAGCGGTGTCAGGAAGGATATTGACCGCAGTGCCGGCCTTCAGTACGCCGGCGGACAGGGTAGCGGTGGCCTTGGGGTCCACCTCACGGGTCATGAGCATATTGGCCGCCGTGTAGATCTGGTTGGCGATCATCAGGGGGTCAATAGCCAGCTGGGGGGTGGAGCTGTGGCCGCCCTTGCCCTGGATGTTTACGATAAAGCTGTCCAGAGAGGAGCTGGTCACGCCGGTGCAGTAGGTCACCTTGCCCACTGGGGTGGTGGAAAAGATGTGCATGGCAAAGGCCGCGTCTACCTTGGGATTCTCCAGCAAACCGTCGTCGATCATGGTCTTGGAGCCATATCCCATCTCCTCGCCGGGCTGGAACATGAGCTTGACGGTTCCCTTCAGTTCGGATTCGTGGTCCTTCAGAAGCTTGGCCGCCCCCAGGAGCATTGCCGCGTGGGTGTCGTGGCCGCACATGTGGCTGGCCTTGCGGGCGGAGCGGAAGGGCAGGTCGTTGATCTCCTCCATAGGCAGAGCGTCGAAGTCCGCCCGCAGCAGGATGCAGGGGCTTCCGCTGCCGATGGTGGCCACCACGCCGGTGGAGGCGGCCATATCGGGGAAGCCCATGGCCACATACTTTCTGCGAATGGCGTCCGGCATGACGCCGCAGCGGTGGGAGGGGATGCCCATTTCTGTCAGCCGCTTTTCAATGTAAGCGGCGGACTCGGGAAGATCCATGCCCACCTCGGGGATTTGGTGGAGGTAGCGGCGGTCGGCTATGATCTGGTCCTGGATCGCTTTTGCCTCCTCATACAGGGCTCTCATATCAGTTCTCTCCTTTCTTTGGTCATCCATTGAAAAAATGCGGTAAGTGCGGCACTGCCCCCGTCCAGCCGCAGCCGGACGGGGGTGACCGCGCCAATGGGGGTTAGGTAGAAGAAAGGGTGGCATCCGGCTTGGACTCCTTGCCCAGAGCCTTCCAAATCACGGCTCCCACAATAAAGCCGATGATAGTGGGGATCAGCCAGTCAAAGCCATAGCTGCTCAGGGGGATCATGGCGATGAGGTTGTCCAGAGCGTCGGTGTTGATGGAGATCAAACCGTTGGTCCGGGCAGTCACAAACGCGTCATAGATGCTGATGATGGAGGCCACATAGACCGCACCCTTCCAGGCGCCGTCATTGGGAACCAGCTTCTTGCACACGCCCAGAACGGTCATGACCACCGACATGGGGAAAATCAAGGTGAACAGGGGGCCGGAGATGGCCAGCACGTTGCTCACGCCGGAGGCGGCCACCAGGAAGATGATGAAGGTGACCACAAAAGCCACGATGCGGTAGGGGATCTTGCCCTTTGTCCACTCGATGATCCAATCGGAGACAGTGGCGATCATGCCGGAGGCGGTGGTGAAGCAGGCGAAGATCACGGCGATGGCCAAGACCACCAGGCTGACCCGTCCGGCCAGCATCTCCACCAGGCCGTTGAGCAGGGCGGTCTGGTCCATGCTGGAGTCAAAATAGGGGGTGCCGCAGGCGCCCAGCCAGCACAGGCCACCGTAGACCACAAACAGAATGACCAGGGACACCAGGATGGAGCGCACCAGGATGTACTTCTGATCCTTATAGGTGTTGTAACCCTTGCCCTTCACGCTGCCCAGGAACACGCCGGCGCAGATCAGGCCGGTGGGGATGTCGCCGGTGTTGTAGGCGGTGAGCATGGAGTAGGTAAAGGCGTTGTCCACATCGCCACCGGTGGGAGAGCCGATGGGGATGACGAACACCATCACCACAATGATCAGCAGGGCGATGAGCAGGATGGGGGTGGCATAGGTGCCGATCATGTCCACCACTTTGGAGCGGTTGCTGGCAAAGAAGTAGGACAGGGCGAAGAAGGCCACCAGGAACACCACGTTGGCCCAGTCGGGCAGGTCGGGGGCGATGCCCCGCATACCGGTCTCCGCCGCCACCGCGCCGCAGCGGGCGATGGTGCCGAAGAGAACGATAAACAGGCCGATGACCCGGTAGAGCTGGTGCCACCAGGAGTTGATGTGGCAGGACAGGTCATAGAAGTCCGTGCCCATATTGACCACGGCGTACATGGCCAGCATGGGGAAGATGATACCGGTGAGAGTCATGCCCGCGATGCCCGGGATGACCGCCGCGCCGGAGTGGATGCCGATGGACGGGGGGAAGATCAGGTTGCCGGCGCCGAAGAAGATGGCGAACATGGCAAACCCCAGGACGAAAATGTCCTTTGTCCGGCTCTGTTTCATTTATTTGGCCTCACTTTCATAAACCTTTTCGCCGTCCACATAGGTGGCGGTGACATGGACCTGGTCAATCTTCATGGGGTCAATGGCGAGAATGTCCTCGCTGAGGATGATGAAGTCGGCGTGGTAGCCAGCCTTCAGCTCCCCGATCTCCGGGATGCCGGCCACATGGGCGCCCTCCCGGGTGTAGAGCTGGATGGCGGTCTCAATGTCCACCTTGTTCTCGGGACCGCAGTCGGTTCCGTCCCAGGCGGTGCGGGTGACGCCGCCCTTGAGGCAGGGGAAGGGATCGGAGGGCACCGCCCAGGAGGTGGCGGGGGCGTCGGTGGAGAAGCAGAAGGGTACCCCAGCCTTCAGCATGGCCTGGACGGGATAGGTCTTCTTCATGCGCTCCACACCCAGGTTGGCGAGATAGCTCTCGATCTCCGCATAGAGGAAGATGGGCTGGGTAGCGACGGCCAGGCCCTTCTCGGCGCTCTTCTGGATGGCGGACGCAGAGGGTTCGGTCCAGTGCTCCATGCGCAGGTGGGGCACGTCCCCTTCGGTCCACTTCGCCTCAGGGTAGACACGGTCCACAATGCGGTCGATGGCGTGGCCGCCCATGCAGTGCATGGAGAGCTGGCAGTGGTGCTCCTTGCAGTAGGCGATGGCGCTCTCCATCAGCTCGTCAGAACACACGGGGAAGCCGCATTCGTCGCTGTCCAGATAGGGCTCGTTCATCCAGGCGGTGCGGCCGGACACGCTGCCGTCGCCGATGAGCTTCAGACCGGCCACAAAGATCTGCTGGCTGCGGTCAAAGCGCTCCTGAGGGATCTGGAAGTCCGGGTTATTGGCGTAGAACTCCCACATGTAGTACACGCCCACCTTCTGGCAGAAGCCCTTCTTGATGGCCTCCATGTATGTATCATAGCTGTCCGAGGGGTCCAGGTTGCCCATGTCGCAGGTGGCGGTGATGCCCTGGGAGGCGAGCAGCTTGCCCAGATCCACCACCAAGTCGACCTTCTGCTCCTCGGTGGTCTCGGGGATCAGGGGGGTGACCAGGTTGCGGGCGGACTCCCGGAGCACGCCGGTGGGCTCGCCGTTCTCATCCCGGTCGATCTGGCCGCCCTGGGGGTCGGGGGTGTCCTTGGTAATGCCCGCCATCTCCAGGGCCTTGCTGTTCACACAGCGGATGTGGCCGCAGGTGCGGATGATGGACACGGGGGAGTCGCTGCATCCCTCGTCCAGGTCATAGCGGGTGGGGGAGCGGCGCTCGGCCAGCTTGCCCTCGTCATAGCCCCAGCCCTCGATCCACTTGCCGGGACCCTGGGCCGCGCGCACGTCGCGAATGGCCTGCTTGAGCTCCTCAATGGAGTTGACCTTGGGCGGCAGGCTGGAAATCTTTTTGCTGAAGTCTGCCAGCATGACCGGATGTTCGTGGGCGTCCACGAAACCGGGGAGAACGCGTCTGCCTTCCAGGTCCACCGTCTCGTCGTAGGGACCGGTGGGCAGGTCGGCCTGAGCGCCTACCCAAGTGATCCGGCTCCCTTCCACCGTCATGGCTTCGGCGTAGAGGTTATCCCGGTCGGAGGTGAAGATTTTTCCGTTGATATAGGCAATCTTACGATTCGCGTGCATAGAGCACAGCCCCCTTTCTGTCATGTTGTACATTACAGCAAAAACGATGCCAAAAAAATCGAAAAAGGCGCCGGGGTCCAAAATTGGACCTGGCGCCTTCGCTTGTATCGTAGTGTAATGTTTCCAATGCAAACCTGTCAAGGGTTTTCAGGACCCTTTGTCTGCTTGTACAAATTTTTTCAGATGGAAGCCGGAAAAATATTTCATTGTGACCACTTGGAAATATGGAAAAGTGTTTGGTCAAAATTTTTGAATAAAAAATCAAAAAATTTTTACTTCATAAAGTTTTTTTGATTTTCTTTCAGCCCCAATTTCTCCATCCGGTATTGCAGCTTTTGAGGGGACATGGAGAGCTTCTCCGCGGCGGCATTCAGGCGCCGGGTCTGATGCAACGCTTCCGTGATGATGCTGGCCTCATAGCTGGCCAGGAGGGCCTTCAAATCCACCCTGCCCTGGCGCAGCTTGGCCTGGATCTGAGAGAGGGACAGCGGGTCGGAGACGGCGGGAGCGGCGGGGGGCGCTGCGTATTCCTCGGCCTGCTCCTTCTGCTCCAGCTTTTCCAGCAGCCCCTGGACGGAATCCAGGGTGATCCAGGGGCTGTTTTCCATGTTGAAGGCCCCTTCAATGGTGTTTTTCAGCTCCCGCACGTTGCCCGGCCAGCTCCAGCGGAGGAACAGGTCCTGGGTCATCTGGCTCAGGCCCAGAATGTGCTTGTTCATGCGCTGGTTAAAGGCTTGGATATAGTGGTCGGCCAGAGGGAGGATGTCCTCCGGGCGCTCCCGCAGGGGGGGCAGGCGCAGGCGGACCACGCCGATGCGGTAGAAAAAGTCGGAGCGCAGGCGGCCATCCTGGACCAGAAGCTCCGGGTCCTCGTTAGAGGCGCAGACGATCCGGACGTCAAAGTGGATGTCCTCCCGTCCGCCGATGCGGCGGACCTTCTGTTCCTCCAGAGCTTTGAGCAGCTTGGCCTGCATGGCGGTGTCCATAGAGTTGATCTCGTCCAAAAACAGGGTGCCGCCGTCGGCCAGTTCAAACAGACCCTTCTTGGATTCCGCGCCGGTGAACCCGCCCCGCTCTGTACCGAAAAACATGCTCTCCAGAAGGTTGACTGGAATGGCGGCGCAGTTCTGGGCCAAAAAGGGGCGGTCCTTCCGGTTGCTGAGAGAGTGGAGCGCTTCGGCAAAAAGCTCCTTTCCGGTGCCTGTCTCCCCGTAGATCAGGGTGGCAGAGTCGTTTTTGGCCACCGAGCGGATCAGTGCCTTCAGATGGCGCATCTCCTCGTTCTGGGTCACGATGTCATCCAGCACGGAGTGGACCGGGGTGGAGGGGAGATCCCCCTGAAGGTCGCGTACATCTAAAATTTGAGCAATATCAATGGCCCCCTGGATGACCCCGGACTGATCCAGAATGGGATACGTTGTGGTGGATAGGGTGATCTGTAAGTTGCCGTGGGTCAGAGTCTGCTTTTCCCCCACCGTGATGGTCCCGGTGCGCAGGGTATTCATCACCGTGCTGTTTTCCTCTGACAGCTCGTCATAGACCGAAAGGAGATGGCTGCCCACCACATTGCGTCCGAATTCCTCCGGCAGCTTTCCGAAGGTGTTGCCGGCCTTGTAATATTCTACAATGCCGTCTTTGTTGACCACCATCATCCCCTCGGCGGAGTCGCCGTTCAGGTTCATCAGACGGGTGATCTGCTGCAGATATTCCTTCATAGCACGCTCTCCTCCCGGTAAATGCGGCGGTCCGGTCCTCTTCCTCCCGCGGGCGGGGAGCGGGGACGGCGATTTGATTCTAGTTTACCGTAAAATCAGAAAAAAGGCAATGGGGATTTGGTAGATCCCTCAAATAACTGGGAAAAATTTGAAATCAAATTTTTGAATGAAATGGATAAAAGAATGGAAGGAAAAAGGGAAAGACGCCGGAATTTTAGGGTAAAAATCAAAGAGGAGGGCCTGGAATACAAAGGCTGTCCCAACAGGAAATATGCCGCAATGGCGGAGTATAGAGGCTCTGTCCAGCATGCGCGGCAGGCGGGCGGAGGCGCTATTGCACTTTACAAACATTTTACCTTAAATCGTTCAGAATTTCATATATGTATCATTATGACGGCAGAAGCGGGGATGGTCTCCGTTTATGCCAATCTAACTGAAAACGCATATACTTGGGAGAGCCTGCTGTCAAAATGCAACAAATATGCTGTAAATAAAATAATTGCGGAAGTGATATGAAGTTATTTACTTTTTCCACAAAGAAGATGGAAGAATATAATGGAAATTTAGATTGAATAATTTTCCTGGAAATGGTACAATTGACCTGCCGTCTCTGTGTGGAAACGGCGGTGGGCGCGCCCTTGTCCGGCAGGCTGACCGTGGGCGTCGGACAGCCCGGCGGAGAAGGCGCGCCAAACTGATCAAGGAAAGGAACGAGTTTATGGGAAAACAAGCAAAACGATGGCTCTCCTCCCTGCTGGCCGGGGCGCTGTGCCTGTCCCTGCTGCCGGCTTCGGCGCTGGCGGCGACGGGCGAAGGCTCTGCTGCGCGGGATGGCGACGCCACACTCACCGTGTATAACGACTGCGACGGCGCCGTCAATTATACGGTGGTCATTGGTGGCGAGTCGAAGGACGTGACCATTCAGGCTAACGACTCCATGGAATTTTATGGAGACAATGGCGAGACCTACACCGTTACCTGGGTAAGCGGCGCGGACTCCGATTACTTCTATGTGGAGCCGGATGAGAAGACCGTCACCGGTACGGTGGGAACCATCACGGAAACTCACTACTATTATAGCGATGGTGAAGAGTATTTTGGTGAAGTATCGAATACGTTTACCAGAGAGGGTTATGACCCGCTGACCATTGACGGCCTTTATGCGGTGGACACGGTGATGGTGTTCGAGCGTAAACGTATGGGTACTGTGTTTGGGGTCCCTTATGGCTGGAGTTACACCAATCTCACGAATCCATCTGATCCTAATCAACCGTATGAGGATCGAGGTGACGATGGCACCGCTTATGGTAAAATAACGGCTCAGTATCCGGGTTATAGCCATACAGGCATCGTCGGAGATGATAATTTGGCTTATCGGTGGTTTTACGAGCCTGTGACCGCTGAGACCACGACCACAGAGGGCGACAACGAAGTGACCTTCACAGCCACTGTGGTGGAAGCCGGCCAGGAGGGCGAGTTTACTGTGGCCGCCCTGAACGTGGACGGCATGCCCCAGATCGTGAAGATTGCCAGCATCTACGACCTGGAGCTTAACGATGACGGCCCGGGCAGCGAGGGCAGCAAGAGCATCGGTGCGTATATTGAGAAGTCCGGCATCGACGTACTGGGCCTGTCTGAGAACTTCAATTTCGACCAGGAGATTTTGGACAACGCCCCGTCTTACGAGATGGAGACCCAGCGGGCCGGCATCCCTACCTCCGTGAGCCTCGGCGAGCTGAACGACTCCCTGTTCCCCTTCGACACCGACGGCCTGAACTTGATGCATAAGAAGACTGTCGAAGCCTACAGCGAGAGCATGACCGAGTGGAACGAGCACTACTCTCCCAGCACCAACTATGTGATCATTGACGTGCCCGACCAGAACGGCGCGGACGGTATGATCGACAAGGGCTACCGCTACTATCAGGTGGAGATGGCCCCCGGCGTGGTGGTGGACGTGTACATCCTCCACATGGATGCCGATTCTGATCAGGGAGATATTGATGCCCGTACCAGCCAGCTTAAGCAGTTGGCCGCGGCCATCAACGCCAACGACAGCGGCAACCCCGTCATCGTCATGGGCGACACCAACTGCCGCTTTACCCGCGACACCATCCACGAGGACCTGGTGAACACCACTGGCCTCACCGACGCCTGGTCCGAGCTGGTTCACAAGAGCTATCCCTCTATTGCGGAGAACGACATTACCATTGGCTATACCGACGAGGAGACCGGAGAACTTATCGTCACAAATCACGCTGGCGAAGTGGTGGACAAGGTCCTCTATATGAACCGTCCGGGCAGCAACGTCGTCATTGACGCGGTGGACTTTGAGATGGACACCGATGGCTACACCGATGCGGATGGCCTGCTGCTGGGCGACCATCCCCCGGTGATTGTGACCTTTAATTACACCATTCAGAACAATAACTGTCAAGAAAATGGCCACGATATGTCCACAATCTGGAACTATGACGGCGATGAACACTGGAAACAGTGCATGAACGGCTGTGGCTATATGGAAGACATTACTGATCATACCTACGGCACGCCCACCCCGATTACTGTGGATGGTGTTCAGAAGTGGAACCACGCCTGCACCGTGTGCGGCTACAGCTACAACGACGACAACGGCCCCACCGAGCCTGATCCCGATCCGGAGGAGCCGCTGCCGCCTGAGGAGAACAACTACACTCTGACGGTGGAGTTTGACGACAATGGCAACGGCTATGACGAAGGCGACACCGCCACGGCCAATATCTACCTGAGCAACAGTGAGACGGACGCCACCTTCTCTGCCCTGAACCTGACGCTGAATGTTCCTCAGGGGTTGACGCTGACTGAGATGACTTCTGGTCTCGATCAGAATGGCAGCGTGATGATCGAAAATGGCCGCTTGGCATTTTCTCTTAGCAACGCGGCTTCTGGCCCCATCCTCGTAGGCGATGAAGAGGAGCGCGTACTGGTCGCCACCGTCACCTTCACGGTGGATGAGAATCTGCCGGAGCAGAGCCAGAATGTCACCCTTGGTCTGATTGATTGTGCACTTGGTCACGATATGGACGTCGACATGAAGAATGAAGTGACCCCTGCGATCGTGCTTGATCCTGTTACCCTGTACCAGGATTTCACCGTCACCTTCGAGGCGGGTGCGAATATCACCCTGACTGAAACGAATCTGTCCCAGGAGTTCCGTGTAGGTACCACATTTGAGACGGTGCTTGCCTCTGCTCCTACTTATAATGTAACGGACAGCAATTATGCCTTTGACGGCTGGTATTATGAGAATACCGACACCCGGGTGGAGGATACGGATACTGTTACCGGGGATGTGACCCTGGTTGCCCAAGCTGCGGCGAAGGCCTTTGACTTCAAAGAAGTTGAAAGCAACGCAGCGATCCAGGTCGTGAGTGGCCTGACGAGCGACGGCAAAGCGACCTATGGGAAAGATATTACCTTCACGGTCACCCCTGCTGCCAGCTATGTCATGGGCACTGTGACCTATGCAGTGAATAATGAAGCGTCTGGGGGCTGGCTTGAACCTCAAGGTGGCGTTTACACCATCGAAGGCGATCGAATCACCGGCGATGTGACCGTGACTGCGGAAGCGGTGCAGCGCCACACTGTGACTTTTGTGGGCGGTACCGGCATCGAAATGGAGACTGTCACCGCTTATGTGAAGCATGGCCAGTCCGGCCTGTATTCGGATTTGGATTGCACGCAGGACTTTACCATCCCCACCCCTGTGGCTGAGGAAGGTTACCGCCTGGCAGACGAGTTTGCAAACGGAGAGTATCTCTGGCGAGATAATACTGGCTATGGATACACGGATGAAACTCTGGCAACAGCTAAATTTGAAGCGGATATGACCATCACCGCCCAAGCTGTTAAGACTTGGGACGTCACCTTTGAAGCCGGTGAAAACGGCAGCATTTCTGAGGAAAAGACTGTTACGGTGGATGCTGGCACGAAGCTGACTGCGGAGCAGATCCCCAACCCGATCCCGGCTACTGGCTATGAGTTTGCCGGGTGGATCGTAAACAATACTGGCGAGCCGATTGATAGCCTTGCCGGCTTTGAGGTCACTGCTGGTGTCACCTTCACCGCTACGTTCCGCTCCAAGACGTATACACTGACTCTGCCCTCTGTCAGCGGTGTGACCTTTGCTGTAAGCGGCGATGGAGTGACAGATAATGGCGATAACACTTATACTGTGACCCATGATGCGACTGTGACGCTGGTCATGACGGAAAATAGTGACAGCGTAAAGGTGACCGGTATCTCCTATACCATCAATGAAGTGCAAACGCCTGTGGTAACTGATTCCGAGGGCATCACCTCTTACGAATTTAGCATTGAGCATGTTACTTCCGCTGTAACCATTAATGTTACTTCTAATGCCACCTATCAAATCACTGTTCGTGTGGAGGGGGAGAACGGATCGATCAGCGGTGGAGCCAGCGTGACGCTGACTTTCGACCAAGGTACTCCTGCCGACGATGTTCGAGAGGCGTTTGAAGCCTTGATCCAGGCGGATGACCACTATGTGGCGGTACTGCCCAACTTTAATGATGTTACCGGAGACGCGGAGTATACCGTTACGTTCCAGGCTCAGGAGTATACCATCACTGTGCAGGGCGAAGAGCCGGTACAGGCTCCCTATGGTGAGGACTTCCAATTCCAGCTCAACGACGTGACTGGAATGGTGACCAAGGTCTGGTATCAGGTCGAGGGCAGCAGTGAGCAGGTGGAGCTGAAGGCCGATGAAGATGGCTATTACACCATCCCTGGCAATCAGATCACCGGCAACATCACCATCGGCTATGAGTCGGTAGCTGCCTCCTGGGAACTGGTCAATGACTACATGGCCGCCCCTGCGGGCAAGCAGCTCGCCGTTCTGCATACCAGCAAACTGACGGAAGGTACCTATGCCCTGACCGAGTATAACGCAGATATGTTCTGGTCCAGCCGGTATGAAGGGTATGCCTGCTTTGTGGATAACGATGAGTCTATCCAGACCCTGACAGAGAAGCTGATTCGCAGTTCCAACCCAACGCAGGAGATCGACTACTCCGGCGATTTTAACGGAAATGATCTGGTGAACTCTGTAGACGCCGCGATCATCGACGCCGTGCTGCATCGCGATGTGAAATATACTGTCAGCGACGAGCTGCGTCTGTCCTTCGATGTGACCACAGACAGCACCAATCCGGACAAGAAGGTCACTGCGCAGGACATTATGTGGATTCTGGAAGAGTATGTCGGCCTGCACTGACATATTGAGATAGGAATCAACTCATCGGAAACGGGACGCGGGGCAGCAGTTTGCCCTGCGTCCCGCTCTCCGCAATAGAAAGGAATGTGTATATGAGACGAGTGCTTACCGGCGCCGTGACCCTGGCCATGCTGTGCACCCTGGGCGCGCCGGCCGCAGCCGCCGGGGCGGAGGGGAGCTACACCTTCTCCATCCTGGTCAACGGCAGCAATTCAGCCATCGTGGAGCGGGGAGAGAACGTCACCGTCACCCTCACCATGACTCAGGACGGGGAGACGGGGAATTTTGACCTCTACTCTATGCAGGACTACGTCTGCTTCGACCCGGACTACTTTACTTATGTGGAGGACAGCTTGGAGGTCTACACCGTGGGCAGCGGAATGGCGCGAGAGATTTTCTACGCCAGCGCCATTGCGTTCCCCGAGGGTGAGGAGCAGTTGAACCGTGTCTATGTCAACCGGGCGACCAGCCAGGTTCAGGAAATCCCCTCCGGTGTGACCGTGCTCACCTTTGAGCTGGAGCCTATTCAGAATGGCACCACTGAGATCACCCATGATACCATTGAGGTCTTCCGCTACTCCGGGAACCTGTTCCCCGCCGCCGGAGAGGATGCCACCGTTACCATTGGAAACTCCGGCACCGTGACCCCAGACCCCGATCCCGATGAGCCTGAGGAGCCGGATACGCCCGACCCCGACGAGCCGGATGATCCTGGTACGGAGACCCCCGACGACCCCGATGAGGAGGAGCCCGACACGCCCTCCGGCGGCGGAGGCGGCGGTGGGGGAGGCGGCGGAGCCGCTGCCCCCGACGACGAGGAGGAGCCTGAGGAGACCCCCGAAGAGACCCCCGAGGATGAGACGCAGCAGCCCTCCCAGTCCGCCGGTTCCCCCTTTGTCGACGTGCCCGGCGGCGCGTGGTATGAGGACGCGGTGGATTACGTCTACCGGCGCGGCCTGATGAGCGGCACCAGCGCCAACGAGTTCAGCCCCGACGTGACCACCAGCCGGGCCATGCTGGTGATGATCCTCTACCGCCTGGCCGGCAGCCCCGCCGTGGACGGGACTCCTGTCTTTACCGACGTGGAGGCCGGGGCCTGGTACGCCCAGGCGGTGAACTGGGCCTCCGCCAACGGCATCGTGGACGGCTATGGCGAGGGCTTGTTCGGCCCCAACGACCCGGTGACTCGGGAGCAGATGGCTGTCATCCTTCAACGCTACTGCCAGTATGCCGGTGTGGATGTGACCAACCGCAGCGCCCTGGACCGCTTTGCGGACAGCGCCGACGTGGCCGCCTGGTCTCAGGAGGCTGTGGAGTGGGCGGTGGCTGACGGTTTGATCAGCGGCACTGACGCAAACCTGCTCCTGCCCGGCGGCGACGCCACCCGGGCGCAGGCGGCTCAGATCCTGATGAGCCTGTGTGAGAATGTGCTGAAATAATTCCCTTCGGTTTTGGCCGGAGAAACGAAATGTGCCGGAGAGGAAATCCCTCTCCGGCATATTTTTTAGGCCCGATATTCCCGCAGCTTTTCCAGAATCTCCTGGTCCGCCGGACAGAAGTCATACTGGGGGATCTCGTCCACCGTGATCCACCGCAAGTCATTGTGCTCCAGCAGCTCAGGGGTGCCCTGGGCGATGGAGGCGTGGAACAAGGTCAGATGCACCGTCAGGTCCGGATAGGTGTGGGTGACCTCCCAAAAGACCTCCCCCACCGATACGGTGATGTTCAGCTCCTCCCGGCACTCCCGGACGAGAGCCTGCTCCTTGGTTTCGCCGGGTTCTACCTTGCCGCCTACGAATTCCCACAGCAGGCCCCGGGCCTTGCTGGCCGGACGCTGGCAGATAAGAAAGCTATCTCCCGCCCAGATCAGGGCGGCCACCACTTCTGTCATTGCAGATTCGCTCCTTTTGCATATTTTCCCCAGTATACGGGATTTTTCTCTCCGGTGCAAGGGGAGGCCGCTCTGCGGGTGAAAATTTCTCCGGGCTGTGTTACAATAAGAAAAATGGCGTACTGGAGGAACCTCAGATGGAGATCGTGCCGGTGACGGAGAAGAAAAAGCGATATTTGTCCCTGCTTCTGCTGGCGGACGAGCAGGAGAGTATGATCGACCGCTATTTGGAGCGGGGGACTATGTTCCTGCTCACCGACCCGGAGGCGGTGGCGGTCTGTGTGGTGACCGACGAGGGCGGCGGCGTGCTGGAACTGAAAAATCTGGCGGTAACGCCGGAGCGGCAGCGGCAGGGCTATGGTCGGAGGATGGTGGATTTTCTGCGGGAGCGGTATTCCGGGGAATTTCACACCCTTTTGGTTGGCACCGGCGATGTGCCGTCCACCCTGAATTTTTACCGCAGCTGCGGCTTTCGTCCCGCCTTCGTGCGGGAAAATTTTTTTACCCGCTGGTATGACCACCCCATTTGGGAGGATGGAAAGCAGCTGGTGGATATGGTCGTCCTGTCCATGGAGCTGTGCTGAGGGGCGGCTGGAGCAGAATTTGACCGAAGACTTTACAAAAGCGGCCTTGTTTCTTTCCGAAATTTTCGGTATAATAACAAATCATATCTCAATCTGTACAGAGGAGTGTTTCTATGGAACAGTTTCGGAAGAAAAGCGGCTACATCTGTGATATGGACGGTGTCATCTACCACGGGAACCGTCTGCTGCCCGGCGTGACGGAGTTTGTGGACTGGCTGTACCGGGAGAACAAACAGTTTTTGTTTTTAACCAACAACAGCGGCAAGACCCCTCGGGAGCTTCAGGATAAGCTGGCCCGTATGGGGTTGGAGGTAGACGAGAAGCACTTCTACACCAGCGCTCTGGCTACGGCGGAGTTCATTGCCGCCCAGGCTCCGGGAGCCAAGGCCTATGTCATCGGCGAGCCGGGGCTGTACAACGCCCTCTATGACAGGGGGATTACTCTGAGCGACGTGAACCCGGATTTCGTCATCATCGGCGAGTCCCCCAACTATAACTACGACTCCATCTGCCGGGCGGTCCATCTGGTACAGAAGGGGGCGCGGCTCATCGGCTGCAACTCCGATCTCACCGGCCCCACCGAGGAGGGATTAGTCCCCGCCTGCCGGGCCTTGGTGGCCCCCATTGAGATGGCCACCGGCCAGCAGGCCTACTTCATCGGCAAGCCCAACCCTTTGATGATGCGCACTGGCCTGAAGCTGCTGGGGGTCCACTCCCAGGATGCGGCTATCATCGGGGACCGGATGGACACCGACATCGTGGCCGGTATCGAGAGCGGACTGGACACCCTTCTGGTCCTCTCCGGCGTCACCAGCCGGGAGGAGCTGGAGCGCTTCCCCTACCGTCCCCGCCTGGTGCTGAACGGGGTGGGAGAGATCCCGCCCCAGGATGCCTGATGATCGAAGCGTACTTGCATCACATTACAGGAAAAACAGCCGCCAAACGGCGGCTGTTTTTTATTTTCCGAAAGTGCTTCCCCGCCCAAACGCCAGGTTGACAGGAAGAGAAGAACAGGTATAATAAAAGCGTGCTCTATTGTTGATATATCAATAATTGATATTGCAAAGGAGGAAAATGGGATGCGCTATGCCATTCACACCCTGCTGGCCCGCACCGCCCACGCCCAGCGCAACTTTTTGCGGCCCTATTTGAAGGAACTGGGCCTCTCGCCGGGGCAGCCCAAGGTGCTGCGGTATCTGGCGGCGGTGGGGAGCAGCCGGCAGCGGGAACTGGCGGAATTCTGCGATGTAGACCCCTCGGCCATCTGCCGGATGCTGGATAGTATGGAGCGGGAGGGGCTGCTGATGCGCAAGCCCTCCCCTCATGACCGGCGCAGCGGACAGGTGGAGCTGACGGACAAGGGGCGCCGGGCCCTGGAGGCGTGGGAGAAGCGGTGTATGGTGATCGAGGAACAGATGCTGCGGGGATTCACGCCGGAGGAGCGGGAGCATCTGAAGCGGATGCTGGAACGGGCCTATCGGAATGTAGGAGGACGTTTTCTGGAGGAGGGGAACCCATGAGAGATCTGCGGAATATGGCCCGGTATCTGTCCCCCTGCCGCCGGGAGCTGGCCGCTGCGGTGGCGCTGCTGTTTCTGGAGTGTGCTCTGGAGCTGGTGATCCCGCTGCTCATGTCCCGTATCATCGACGAGGGGGTGGCCAGCGGGGACGTGGCTTTCATTTGGCTCCAGGGCGGAAAGATGGCCCTATGCGCGGTGCTGGCCCTGGCGGCGGGCCTGCTGTACGCCCGGTTTGCCGCCCGGGCGGCCTACCGGTTCGGGGCGAACCTGCGGCAGGCGGAGTATGAAAAGATCCAGAGCTTTGATTTTGCCAGCCTGGACCGGTTTTCCGCCCCCTCCCTGGTGACCCGGATGACCACCGACGTGACCGTGATGCAAAACGCCGTCAACGGCGGTCTCCGGCCCTTGGTCCGCAGCCCGGTGATGCTGGTGATGGGGATCGGCCTGTCCTTCCTGATGAACGCCAAGCTGGCGCTGGTGTTCCTGATCTGCGCCCCCATCCTGGGGGTGATCCTGGCGCTGATCGTCCACAAGGTCGGCCCCCTGTACGGCCGGCAGCAGCGGGCGATGGACCATCTCAACAGCCGCATTCAGGAGGGTCTCACCGGCATCCGGGCCATCAAGGCCTTTGTCCGCGGGGAGTATGAGGAGGAGCAGTTTCAGCAGGTGAGCCAGGAGCTCTCTGACGTCAGCCGGGACACCTTCCGCAGTGCCATGCTCAACCTGCCCTTTTTCCAGTTGGTGATGTACACCTCGGTGGTGCTGATCCTCTGGTTCGGCGGCCGGCTCATTATGGCCGGGGAGATGCAGGTGGGGGAGCTGACGGGATTTTTGAGTTATGTGCTCCAGGTGATGAACTCACTGATGATGATCTCCAATGTGTTCCTGATGCTCACCCGCTCTCTGACCAGCGCCCGGCGCATTGGGGAGATTCTGGACGCATCCTCCGGGCTGGCGTCGCCGGAGAACGGCGTTACGGAAGTGCCCGACGGCCAGGTGGACTTTGACCAGGTGTCCTTCCGCTATCAGGCCGGCGCGGGGAAGGACGCCCTGCGGGATGTGGACCTGCACATCCGGGCGGGGGAGACGGTGGGAATTTTAGGGGGGACCGGTTCAGCCAAAAGTACCCTGGTGCAGCTGATCCCCCGGCTGTATGACGCCACCCAGGGGTGCGTCCGGGTAGGGGGCCGGGATGTGCGGGAGTACGACCTGAACGCCCTGCGGGACGCGGTGGGGATCGTGCTGCAAAAGAACGTGCTCTTCTCCGGGACCATTCGGGACAATCTGAAATGGGGCGACCCGGAGGCGGATGATGAGAAACTGTGGGCCGCCTGCCGCGCCGCCTGCGCCGACGAGTTTCTGGAGCACTTTCCCCAGGGGCTGGATACTGACTTGGGACAGGGCGGGGTCAACCTCTCCGGGGGACAGAAGCAGCGGCTGTGCATCGCCCGGACGCTGCTGAAAAATCCCAAGGTGCTGATTTTTGATGACTTCACCAGTGCGGTGGACACCGCCACCGAGGGGAAGATCCGCAGGGCCCTGGCGACCCGGAGGGATGTGACCAAGCTGATCATTGCCCAGCGTTTGACCTCTGTTATGGAGGCGGACAAGATCGTGATTTTGGAGGATGGACAGGTCCACGCGGTGGGGACCCATGAGCAGCTGCTGGCCCAGGACCCCATTTATCAGGAGATCTACCGCTCGCAGATGAAAGGAGAAGAGCTGGATGGCCCGGATCTATAGCGGCAAACGCCCGCAAAACTTAAAACGAGCGCTGGGGTCCTTTTCCCGGTACTTGGGAAGGCACCGGGTGCTGATCCTTCTGGTGGCTGTTCTGGCCGCCGTCAGCGCCCTGGCCAACCTGCTGGGTACCTACATGATACGCCCTGTGGTCAACCAGTTCGTGGCTCGGGGGGACGTGCCCGGCCTGATGACCGGGGTGGGGGTGACAGCTGGCATCTATGTGGTGGGCGTCCTGTCCACCTTTGGATACACCCAGATCATGGTCCGGGCGGCCCAGAAGGTGCTGCTGGACATCCGGCGGGATTTGTACCACCGGCTTCAGACGCTGCCCCTGGGCTTTTTTGACAAAAACAAGAAGGGCGATCTGATGAGCCTGTTTACCAACGACGTGGACACCATCTCGGACGCCCTGAACAACAGCTTTGCACAGCTGATCCAGAGCGCCGTACAGCTGGTGGGCACGCTGATTTTGCTCTTCCTTCTGAACCGGTGGCTGTCTCTGCTGGTGTTGGTAGGGTATGGAGTGATGTTCTGGTACATCCGCTACAGCGGCAAACGCAGCAAATTTTACTTTGACCGCCAGCAGGAGCACCTGGGGGACCTGGACGGCTACATTGAGGAGATGGTGGCGGGACAAAAGGTAGTCAAGGTGTTCAGCCACGAGAGGGCCAATCTGGAGGGGTTCCTGCTTCGGAACAAAGCTCTGGAGGAGGCGGGGGCCAGTGCCCAGAGCTACGCCGCCACCATGATCCCCGCGGTGGTCACGATCTCCTATTTAAACTATGCGGTCATTGCGGCCCTGGGCGGGATGATGGTCCTCAACGGGCAGTCCGATCTGGGCAGCCTGGCCAGCTATCTGGTCTTTGTACGCCAGTCGGCGATGCCCATCAACCAGTTTACCCAGCAGGGGAATTTCCTTCTGGTGGCCCTGGCCGGGGCGGAGCGGATCTTCCGCACCATGGAGGAGGAGCCGGAGGTGGACCAGGGGACGGTGGAGCTGGTTAACGTGCGCCAAACGGCGGATGGGACCCTCATTTCCTGCCCGGAGACCACCGGACGCTGGGCCTGGCGGGACGCTGCCCGTCCGGAGGCTCCTCTGGCGCCCCTGCGGGGGGATGTGCGCTTCGACCATGTGACCTTTGGCTATGACCCGGGGCAGACCATCCTGCACGACATCACTCTGTACGCCAAGCCGGGACAGAAGATTGCCTTTGTAGGCTCCACTGGGGCGGGGAAGACCACCATCATCAACCTGATCAACCGCTTCTACGACGTGACCGGCGGCGCCATTACCTACGACGGTATCGACGTGCGCAGCATCCGAAAGGATGATCTGCGCCGCTCCCTGGGTATCGTCCTTCAGGACACCCACCTGTTTACCGGCACTGTGGCGGACAACATCCGCTTCGGCAAGCTGGACGCCACCCAGGAGGAGGTGGAGCGGGCCGCCCGCATCGCCAACGCGGACTCCTTCATCCGCCGCCTGCCCCAGGGGTACGACACCATGGTCACCGGGGACGGGGCCAACCTGTCCCAAGGCCAGCGGCAGCTGCTGGCCATTGCCAGGGCCGCCGTGGCCGACCCGCCGGTGCTGATCTTGGACGAGGCCACCTCCTCCGTGGACACCCGCACCGAAGCTTTGATCGAAAAGGGGATGGACCAGCTCATGGAGGGGCGCACCGTCTTCGTCATCGCCCACCGCCTGTCTACCGTGCGCAATGCCGACGTGATTTTGGTGCTGGAGCACGGCCAGGTGGTGGAGCGGGGCAGCCACGAGGATCTCTTGCGGCAGAAGGGGGAGTATTACCAGCTCTACCACGGTATGTTCGAGCTCTCCTAAGTTCCTTTTCTTGAAAGAAAAGGAACCAAAAGAACTTTATGCCCTTACTTTTCTTGAAAGAAAAGTAAGCAAAAGAACGTTATGCGAAACTTCGTTTCGCCTCTTTTTACGCGGAGGTCAGTATTTTTACTGGCCTCCGCGTTCTTTCAGGAAAAACACCTGCATCCGGCCCTTTAGGCCGCCTTTTGGGGGACGGCTTGACGGGAAACTGCCCTGAGCTCACCCCCTGGTGCATCTTTGGCTTCTTTCTGGGCATCCAGAAAGAAGCTCGCCGCCTTAGCGGCGAAATCCCCCAAGAGAAAAGAAAGGGCGGAGGGTAACCCCTCCGCCCCAGGAAAAGATTGAAATCAGCACATTTTCGCTCCCGCCGGGATCTTGTCGTCGATCATCAGCAGGTTCAGCTTCTCTTCGCCCTTCTCCGTGTGGACGGCGGAGATGAGCATACCGTTGGACTCCAGCCCCATCATCTTCCGGGGGGGCAGGTTCACAATGGCCACCAGGGTCTTGCCGATGAGTTCCTCCGGCTTGTACCACATGGCGATGCCAGAGAGGATCTGCCGGTCGGTGCCGGTACCGTCGTCCAGGGTGAAACACAGCAGCTTGTTGGACTTCTTCACCGGCTTGCAGTCCTTGACTTTCACAGCCCGAAAGTCGCTCTTGCAGAAGGTATCGAAGTCCACCTTTTCCGTGAGCTGGGGCTCCACCTCCAGATCGGGGAGAGCGGCCTTCTTGGCCTCCGCCTCAGCCTTCTCCAGTTCCTCCAGGGCCTTGGCGGCGTCGATGCGGGGGAACAGGTTGTCGCCCCGGACCACAGTCACGCCGGCAGGCAGGGAGCTCCAGACGCCGGCGCTCTCCCAGGTGGAGCACGCCTCGCAGGCCCCCACCTGACGGAGGATCTCCCCGGCGGAGGTGGGGATGAAGGGGGTGAGGAGGACAGCGCAGATGCGCAGGGTCTCCAGCAGGTTGTACATGACGGTGGCCAGGCGGTCGCCGTTGCCCTCCATATCCTTGGCCAGCACCCAGGGGGCGTTCTCGTCAATATACTTGTTGGCCCGGGAGATGACCTTAAAGATCTCGGCCAGGGCGTTCTGGAAGGCGTAGTGCTCCATCTGCTCCTCATAGCGGTCCCGCAGGCCAGAGGCCAAGGTCACCAACTCCTCGTCCAGGGGGTCCACCTGACGGGCTTTGGGCAGGGTGCCGCCGAAGTACTTGCCCACCATGGACACGGTGCGGCTGAGCAGGTTGCCAAGGTCGTTGGCCAAGTCCACGTTGATGGTGTTGATGAGGGCCTCGTTGGAGAAGTTGCCGTCAGAGCCGAAGGGGAAGGTGCGCAGCAGGAAGAAGCGCAGGGCGTCCACCCCGAACTGCTCGGCCAGGATATAGGGGTCCACCACGTTGCCCTTGGACTTGGACATCTTGCCCCCGTCCAGCAGCAGCCAGCCGTGGCCGAACACCTTCTTGGGCAGGGGCATCTCCATGCTCATGAGCATAGCGGGCCAGATGATGGAGTGGAAGCGGACGATCTCCTTACCCACAAAGTGCACATCGGCGGGCCAGAACTTGTCATAATCGTCGTACTGGTCGTTCAAAAAGCCCAGGGCGGTGACATAGTTGAACAGGGCGTCCACCCACACATACACCACATGGCCCGGGTCAAAGTCCACCGGCACACCCCAGGTAAAGGAGGTGCGGCTGACGCACAGGTCCTCCAGACCGGGCTTGATGAAGTTGTTCACCATCTCGTGGACCCGGCTGCGGGGCTCCAGGAAATCGGTGTCCTCCAGCAGGTGCTGGATGCGGTCGGCGTATTTGCTCAGACGGAAGAAGTAGGCTTCCTCCTCCGCGTCCTGGACGGGGCGGCCGCAGTCGGGGCACTTGCCGTCCACCAGCTGGCTCTCAGTCCAGAAGGACTCACAGGGTTTGCAGTACTTGCCCACATAGCGGCCCTTGTAGATGTCCCCCTTCTCGTACATCTTCTTGAAAATCTTCTGGATGGCGGACACATGGTAGCTATCGGTGGTGCGGATGAAGCGGTCGTTGCTGATGTTCATCAGCTTCCACAGGTCCTTGACCCCCCGGGGGCCCTCCACGATGCGGTCCACAAACTCCTTGGGGGAGACGCCGGCCTCCTTGGCCTTGTCCTCGATCTTCTGGCCGTGCTCATCGGTGCCGGTGAGGAACAGTACGTCGCAGCCGGTGAGCCGCTTATAGCGGGCCATAGCGTCCGTGGCCACCGTGCAGTAGGTGTGGCCGATGTGCAGCTTATCGCTGGGGTAGTAGATGGGGGTGGTGATATAAAATTTCTTTCGTTCCATGGGTGATGTTCCTCCCAAAAATCAAATCAAATTTGGTTATTCCGCGGCGGGGCCGGTTTGTGTCCGGGGCATTCGCGGGCCCTCCGGTCCAGCGCTGGACGCGCCCGGGGCAAACCGGTTCCGGGACAGGGCCATCAGGGCCCCCAGGGCGCACAGCAGGAAGGACAGGGTGCTGACCACGCCGAAGACGCTGGGGCGGTCCGCCAGAGACGTAAGGCCCAGGGTGATCCCCATCACGGCGAAAAAGGTGAACCGGACGGGGTGGGAACGGCGGTAGAAGAAGGCCGCCGCCTGATACAAGGCCAGCAGCAGGAACACCGCCGAGAGCAGGGGGACGAACACCCGGAGCAGCGCCGGGTCCCGGGAGTCCTCCTGGTAGAGGGCCATCAGCCAGGGCAGAGCCGCGTAGGCGGGCAGGGTGGCGGGAGCCCGGACCTGAAGCCCGGTGACCCTGCGGTAGTTATTCCGGCCGCAGGCCAGCGCCCCGATGGAGCCCAGAAGGCAGCAGGCCACGGACAGGCCAAAGGCGATGGGCAGCAGGTTGTGCTGGGGGTCGATCTGCCAGGCCTGGTACCGGTATAAAAGCTCCGGCACCCCAGCGGCGGCGGCGAGCAGGAAGCACAGCCCGCCGGCGGTCATCACCGTCATATAGCCGGTGGAGGGACAGAGAAATGCCTGCTCCGGCGGCTGGGGGACGGCGCCGCCCCGGCCCAGCACCAGGGCCAGCACTCCCACCAGGATCACCCAGGCCACCAGAGCCAGGGAGGCGGGGGCGCCGGCGTCGAAGAGCTGGGTGGACGCGTCATAGGCGGAGGACCACTGCCACAGCCGCAGAAAGAAGCCTGCCGCCCCTCCGGCCAGGGCCAGGGCAGGCAGGAGAACGTCTTTTCGCATCAAACGATAACCTCCTTGGGAAAACGGGACCGCAGGTGCGGCCCAATCCCCATTATCATAGCCTATTTTTTCCCAAAACGCAAGAATCGAGGGAAGATTTTACCGCAGGCGGGGGGCTCCGCCGCTGGTGGGGCCGCCAGTGGGATCCCGGAACTGGATCCACAGGGAGAGCAGCAGCAGGACGATACCCAGCAGGCTCAGAGCATTGGCAATGGCGTCGCCCATGATCTGAAGCTGGGTGAGCAGCTGGACGGCGGCCAGCAGGATCAGAGTGACGATCAAAAGGTTCCGGGAGGTGCGGTTCATGCGCTTGCGCTTGCCGTCGGAGGAGAACTCCGACTCCGCGACAGGGGCGCTGGCCGTGCGGCGGGTCTGGGGATGGCGCTTTTTGTGCTTTTTCTGACTCATAGGGGTTGCTCCTTATAAAATAAAAAAGTGTAAGAGAGGATGTTGCCGTGGGCAGCAAAGGGGGGCTCAGTCCGGCCCCGTGCCGTCGATGACCCCGCCGCCGATGACCAGAGGGCCGTCGTAGAAGACCACGGACTGCCCCGGGGTGATGGCCCGCTGGGGCTGTTCAAAGGTGACGCGGGCGGCGTCCGGGCCGGTCTGCTCCAGAAGGGCGGGCTGGGGGGCCATGCGGTAGCGCACCTTGGCCCACACCCGGAGGGGGCGGTCCAGCCGCTCCATGGGGATCAGGTTCAGATGGCGGGCGGTGAGGGATTTCCGAAACAGGGAGGCATTGTCCCCCAGCACCACCGCGTTATCTCGGGGACGAATCTCCTGGACATACAGCCGGCCCTGGTTGGAGGACACCCCCAGCCCCCGGCGCTGGCCTACGGTGTAGTGGATGATCCCCTGGTGGGTGCCCAAGACTTTCCCGTCCCGGTCCAGGAAGGGGCCGGAGGGGTAGGTCTTCCCGGTGCGGTGCTGGATAAAGGCGGCGTAATCCCCGTCGGGGACAAAGCAGATGTCCTGGCTGTCCCGCTTCCGGGCGCTCACCAGCCCCTGGGCCTGGGCGATGTCCCGGATCTCCTCCTTGGACAGCGCCCCCAGAGGCAGGCGGATGCGGGAGAGCTGCTCCTGGGTGAGGGCCCAGAGGACGTAGCTCTGGTCCTTGGACTGGTGGAGGGCCTGTTTGAGCAGAAAGCGGCCGGAGCCCCCGTCCCGCTCCACCTGGGCGTAGTGGCCGGTGGCCAGAAGGGGATAGCCCAGCTTCCCGGCCTCCTCCAGCAGCGCGCCGAACTTGATGGTCCGGTTGCACACCACACAGGGGTTTGGGGTGCGGCCCGCCTCGTACTCCGCCGTAAAGGGCTCCATAACGCACCGGGAGAACGGTTCCCACAGATCCAGGGTGTGGTGGGGGATGCCCAGCTGGGCAGCTACCGCCTTGGCGTCCTCCAGGTCGTGCAAAGCGCTGCACGCCGCCTCCCGGCCCGGGGCCAGATCCTCCGGCCGGAATAGGCGCAGGGTGACGCCGACCACCGAAAATCCCTGCTGCTGAAGCAGCCAGGCGGCGGCGGAGCTGTCCACTCCGCCGCTCATGGCCACGGCAATGGTATTCTGCAAAGAAGCTCCTCCTTCACCGGCTGAAAAGCCGGACGCATTTAATTGACAGTATACCATACTTTACGCCCCGGCGCAACCGCCCAAAAGGCCTGACGCCAAGGGGTTGGTGTAGGAGTACAATACATGTTGGACAGTTAAGGTAAAAAAGGAAGAAGGATAAGGTCTCATCGGTTATAGTTGAAGTTGCGGACAACAACTGTACGAGAGGAGGCCATATCCTTCATGAGCAAGAG
>CALWWF010000081.1 GCA_944385165.1 uncultured Oscillospiraceae bacterium | reverse complement strand
GCGGCTGCTGGGGGGTGTCTAACGCCCTATATTACCTGGGACGGCTCCAGAGCGCCGCCTGGGAGCTGTGGCCGGATGGGACCCCCTCCAGTACGGAGCTGGCGGGCCGCGCCCAGGTGATATTGTCCATGGGGGCGGGGGACGGCGGGACCCTCACCGCCTATGAGGGCCTGGAGGCCGCGCGCTTCTCCGCCCCTGGCGGGGAGGTGTGGGTGCGCCCGGCGGCGGGGGAGGAGCAGCCCGCCCTGTCCGTCTATGAGGACCTGCGGGGCTGGTACGACGAGGTGGAGTTTGCCGCCCTGGGGGCGGCCTACGGCCAGGACCAGCTGGCCGTCCCCAACCAGGGGCAGACCTATCTGGAGGCGGCGGAGGCCTTCGTCCAGGAGTGGGAGGGGCGGCGGCTCCAGGTCTCCCAGGGGAGCAAATACGGCTGTACCTTCGTGGAGACCTCCGTGGAGGACGCCCCAGAGGAGACCCAGTACCTCCGGGAGACGGGAGAGTTAGGGGAGAGTGGCTACTGCTTCCGCTTCACCACCGTCTTTGTGCCCGAGAACGACCGGGCGCAGGAGTGGATGATGGCGGGGAACACCCGGCCCTATGACGGCGGCAGCCCGGAGGTCCCCGATGGGGCCCTGGCGTATGACCAGTACGGCACCATCACCCTGGAGGACGGGGCGTGGCGCGGGGAGATCCTGGGCACCGGCATTTGAGGAAACCGGTCCAAAACCTTAGTTTTCCATCCATCTGGAAGCCAAAAGGGGGGGGGCAACGGCGCGTTGCTCCCCCTCTTTTCTCCCGTTTCAAAAGAATTGCTTTTCAAATCCCGCCGGTTCTGTTATGGTGGAAGTACCAAACCACACCTGTCTTGGAAGGAGGCGTCCCCATGGAACCTAACCCCACTTTTGCCTTCGGCCCCCACCTGGCCCGTCTGCGCCAGGAGGCCGGGCTGTCCCAGCAGGCCCTGGCGGACCGGCTTTCCGTCACCCGGCAGGCGGTGTCCAACTGGGAGCGAGGGCAGACCCTCCCGGACCTGGAGACCCTGCGCCGCATCGCCCAGGTCTTAGGTACCGACCTGAACACCCTGGGGGGAGTCCTACCGCCTGTCCTCCCTGGTAAAGCTGGAAGACGGCCGGTACGAGGCGGCCTTTACCTGCCAGCCGGGGGCGGAGATTACCCTGACCCTGGCGGTGGAGGACGGGACCCCGGTCATTACCGCCATCCGTCCGTCCGGCGGGGAGGCCGGGGAGGTATTGTAGGCCCTGAAACGGCGCAAAAAAGCGGCATGTCCAGTTGGACAGGCCGCTTTCGTTTCTTTACGGCTCCCCCTGAGGGAACAGGGCCTCCATCCCCTGGGCAAACCGGTCCAGCCGCGCCCCGATGCCCGGGGCGGCCAGGGCCTCCCCGGGGGCGTTGGCGGTCTCCAGAAGGGCGAACCGGGGGGGCAGGTAGAAGGACTTGTTCATATTCAGGGCGGAGATGAGCTGCCGGGCCACGGTGTCGCTGCCGGAGTAGCCGGACACCACCAGGGCGAACACCGCCTTGTCGTAAAACCGGGTCTGCCGGAAGAGGGCGGTGAGGCGGTTGATAAAGGCGGTGAGGTTGGCGGACAGGGCGTCGTTATAGTTGGGGCACATCAAAATCAAGGCGTCCGCCCGGCGCACGGCGGGGTATACCTCCTCGGACATGACCCCCCCGTAGAAGCAGCCCCCCCGCTCCCCGAAGTGCAGGCACATGGTGTAGGGGCAGCCGGAGCAGTCGGACAAGGTGCCGTTGCGCAGCCCGATCTCCTCCACCTGCCACCGCCCGGACAGGCGCTTTTGCACCTCCCCCCACAAATCCATGGTGTTGGAGGTGTGGCGGCTGGAGGCGTGGAGGGCCAGCAGGCGGGGCCGCTCCCGGCTGGGGAAGGCGAAGCGCTCCACCTGCTCCGCCAGCTCCCGGGCCGCGGCCCCGTAGGCCCCCAGAAGGTCGCTGCCCAGGTTCTTGGCCTGGATGCGGAAGTTGGCCAGGGAGCCGGTGGCCTCCACCAGAGGCCGCCCCACCAGGGCGCACCCCGCCCCGTTCATGGCCAGGGCCAGTTCCGCCGCCGTGGACTTGGTGTACAGCTCCCCCGGCCCGTCCACCAGCAGCCCGCCGGTACACCCCTCCAGCAGCCCCGGCTCCAGCCGCAGCCGGGCGAGCATGTTGGAGTAGGCGGCGTTCTGCCCCGCCTCGTCCAAAGCCAGGGCGAAGAGCACCCGCTTCCCCCGGGCCCGGTCCAGGTCCTCCGGCCGCTCCAGCACCTGGGCCTCCCGGCCTGCCAGAGCCTGGGAGAGCACCCCATCCAGCCGCGCCTGCCGCTGCCGGTGCTCCAGCTGGGGGTAACATACAGTCAATGACATGGATGACACACCTTCGTTTCCTCTTTCCTTCCCTTTTGCCGCTTAGGCCCTCACTCCAGCAGGTCCACCCGCTTGACCTCCACGCACCGGCCCTTCTCCGTGTCCATGGTGAAGCGGCAGGCGTTGATCTTGCAGGGGCCCTCCGCCTCCTCATACCGGCGGGGCAGCCCCCCCAGGAACAGGTTCAAAGACAGCTCCGGCTTGATGCCCAGCACCGAAAGCCTGGGGCCGGTCATCCCCAGGTCGGAGAGGAAGCCCGTCCCCTTGGGGAGCACCTGACCGTCCGCCGTGGGCACATGGGTGTGGGTGCCCCACACCGCCTGGACCCGCCCGTCCAGGTACCAGGCCATGGCCCCCTTCTCGCTGGTGGCCTCGGCGTGGAAGTCCACCAGCACCACGTCGCACCGCTGGACCTCCTCCCGGCGAAGGATCTGGTTGACCGATTTGAAGGGGCTGTCCAGGTTGGCGTTGAGCTCCAGCCGGCCCATCAGATTCAAAACGGCAATCTTCAGCCCCTGGGGGCCGTCGTACACCCCGAAGCCCCGGCCGGGCACCCGGCCGGCGTAGTTGGCGGGGCGGAGGATATAGGGGTCCTTCTCCAGAAAATCCGCGATCTGGATGCGGTTCCAGGTGTGGTTGCCCAGGGTGATCACGTCCGCCCCCGCCTCATACAGCCCCCGGGCCTGCCGGGGGGTGATGCCCACCACCGAGGCGTTCTCCCCGTTGACCACGGTGAAGTGGATGTCCTCCGCCTCTTTGATCTCCCGCAGGCGGCGGGCCAGGATGTCCTGGCCCCCCTCGCCGCACACATCCCCCACCGCCAGCACATTCAGCAGCATGATGATCCAGCCTCCTCACAAAAACAAGGGTTTCTTCCTCCTTATTATAACCCCCATGGGACAAATGGGAAAGCCTGAAAATCCGCCGCCCCCGGCGGACCCGGAATTTTCAACAGACAGTATGATAGACCATCCCACCCAAAAGCGCAAAGGCTTTTTGACGGACATACTTCCCCGCCCAGGCGCATAGGGTAAAGACAGAGAATACCTTTGGGAGAGGAGGTGGGGCCATGGCCGGGCGGTATGACAGAAAACCCCCGCCGCCCCCGTCCGGCCCGCCCCTGCGCCGCACCGCCGGGACGGGGCTGATGCTGGCGGCGGCGCTGTTCCTCCTCCCCCTGCTCACGGCAGGCAGGGGGAGCGGGGAGGAGGAGACCCTGCCCACCGGCACCCTGCCCATCGACAGGCCGGTGCAGACCGCCTCCGGCAGCCGGGACGGGGGGCGGTCGGTGACGCTGCTCCAGGAGGACGGGACGGTGGCGGAGCTGACCATGGCGGACTATCTGTTCGGGGTGGTGGCGGCGGAGATGCCCGCCGCCTTTGAGGAGGAGGCCCTGAAGGCCCAGGCCTGCGCCGCCCGCACCTACACCGTGGTCAAGCAGGGGAAGACGGTGGAGAATCACCCCCAGGCGGACGTGTGCACCGACGTGAACTGCTGCCAGGCCTATGTGCCCCGGGAGACGGCGGAGACCAGGTGGGGGGTGAGCGCTCAGACCTACGCCGCCAAGATCGAGAACGCCGTGGCCGAGACCGACGGCCTGGGGGTACTCTACCAGGGGGAGCCCATCCAGGCGGTGTTTTTCTCCTCCGCCCCCGGCTACACCGTGGACGCGGTGGAGGTGTGGGGCAATCAGGTGGACTATCTGCAAAGCGTGGAGAGCCCCGAGGGGGAGGAGGTCCCCAACTACCACAGCCAGGTGGTGCTGACGGCACCGCAGGTGCAGGAGGCGGTCCTGGCCGCCTACCCGGGGGCGGGCCTGTCCGGGGACCCCTCCGGCTGGTTCGGGACCCCGGCGGTGAATGAGGGGGGCACCGTGTCCAGCATCCTGGTGGGGGGCGTCACCCTCACGGGGGGGCAGGTGCGCACCCTGTTCGATCTCCGCTCGGCCTGCTTCACCGTGGGCTGGGACGGGAGCAACTTCACCTTCTCCGTCACCGGCTACGGCCACGGGGTGGGGATGAGCCAGTACGGGGCCAACGCCATGGCCAAGGCGGGCAGTACTTATGGCGAGATCCTCACCTGGTACTACACCGGCACCCAGGTGGATGATTTATGGTAAGCTTGGTATGCAGGAACAGGCCCCCGCCAACGGCGGGGGCCTGTCATATTCATGGGGGAAATTATTTGCATTCCACCGGGGGCAGCTGCTTTTTCAGCTCCTCCAGGTGCCAGAGAAGCCGGGTCAGGGTGGCGTTGGTCTCCTCCAGAGTGGCTTTGTCCACGTTATAGTTGAGGAACAGCTCCTCCAGGGCCTGGGCCAGCTGGACGCTCTTCTGGGAGGTGTCCACGAACTTTTCAAAGTTGGAGCTGTGTTCCGCGGTGCGGAACTGGCCCAGGTCTTTGCGGATAAAGTCAGTGATCTCCTTAGTGTCGGCGTACTTGCCCTGGACCATGGCGTAGGGCCGCATCCGCTGAAGAAAATACTTGTCGTGCTTGGTGATGTTAAACACATAGGAGATCAGCATCCCGTTCTCCAGCTGAAAGTCCACGATATACATATTGCTGCGCAGCTTGGTGATCTGGGTCGCTCCCAGCTGTCCCAGGCTCAGGTCCACAATATCGCCGCTGACGGAATTTTGATTCATAGCGCTTCCTCCTTTACGAGACTGTCGAAAAAGTGGCTCGCCACTTTTTCGAGTTAGGCTGCACGAAATTTTCGCCTCGATTTCTTGCGAAATTGTCGGCAAAAATTTCGCGAGAAGTGTCATTTCCGAGGCGCATGTCCTCGGAAATGACGGGATTTCATTTTATTCCGCCGTCTGCGGACGGCGGAACTCCTTGCAGGAGGGCTTTTTTGAGAAGCTGCTTTACGAGTCCAAGCAAAAGTGTGGGATTACACATAGCGCACCAGCAGATACACGGTGCAGATGACGATGGACAGCAGCATCAGGGGATAGCCGATCTTCAGGTACTGCATGAAGGTGATGGGGTATCCGTTCTTGGCGCTGACCCCGGCCAGCACCACGTTGGCGCTGGCGCCGATGAGGGTGCCGTTGCCGCCCAGGCAGGCGCCCAGGGACAGGGCCCACCACAGGGGCTGCACATCCACGCCGCCGCTCTCCATGGTGAGAATCAGGGGGATCAGGGTGGCCACGAAGGGGATGTTGTCCAGCACCGAGGAGATCAGGGCGGAGGCCCACAAAATGATGAGGATGGCCGCGGCCTCGTTGGCCCCTACCACCACCAGAAGCTGGTTGGCGATGGCGGAGATGACCCCCGTGCTGTTCAGGCCGCCCACCACCACGAACAGCCCGATGAAGAACAGGATGGTGGACCACTCCACCCCCAGGATGATCTCCTCTGGGTCCTGCTTGCCCACCAGGAGCATCACCGCCGCGGCGGTGAGGGAGACGGTGGCCGACTCCATGCCCAGCTGGTCGTGGAAGATGAAGCCCAGCACCACCAGTACGATCATTATAACACTTTTGATCAAAAGCGGCTTGTCTTTTATGGCCTTATTTTCGTCCAGGACCAAAACTTTCTGCATGTTCTCCGGCTTTACATGGAGGTTGTTGCGGTAAATGAGGCAGAACACCACCGTGACCACCGCCAGGATGATGGCCACCACTACGCCGGTGTTCAGGACAAAGTCCACAAAGCCCAGGCCGGCGGCGCTGCCGATCATGATGTTGGGGGGGTCGCCGATGAGGGTGGCGGTGCCGCCGATGTTAGAGGCCATGATCTGGCTGAGCAGGAACGGCACCGGGTTGACCTCCAGGATCTGGGTGATGGCGATGGTCATGGGGCCGATGAGCAGCACCGTGGTCACGTTGTCCAAAAAGGCGGACAGGCAGGCGGTGATGACAGTGAACACCGCCAGGATGGCGATGGGCTGGCCCCGGGTGAGCTTGGCGGCCCGGATGGCGATGTACTCAAACAGTCCGGAGTTTTTCACCACCGACACAAAGAGCATCATGCCCACCAGCACCCCAATGGTGTTCAGGTCCACGAAGCTGGCTGCGGATTCCACGGTCAAGACGTGGGTGAGCAGGAGCAGCACCGCGCCGGCCAGGGCGGCCACGCTGCGCTGTACCTTCTCGGAAATAATGGCGGCCATCACCAGCAGGAAAATGATGATGGCGACGATCTGCTGCGGGTTCATAAAAACATCACTTCCTTCTCAGGCGCACATTTTACGCCTGGTTTTTTCCTTTGTAAAGGGGATTTGTGCAAGATTAACGCCATTTTAACGGAAAAATGACGGAAGCCCCGGCAAATATGACAGGAAATTTCCAGGCCCTCTAGGGGCGCCTTCCGCAAATTTTAAGAAATCCTTCCCCCTATTTTAAACTTTTGGGTGTATCATAATCCTGACAGAAGGGGCTCCGCCAGAGCTGGAAGGCCGCCGGGAGGGCGGCCCAAGCCCTAGGCTGGGCTCCACCCCAAAAGGAGGCCCCCGCCATGTACCCCCAAGATCCGACCCGCTCCCCTCGGCGGAGAACCCAGGCTCCCGCCGCCCGGCCCCGGCGGCTCCCCCTGCTGCTGGGGGTGCTGCTCCTGGCCGTTTTGGCCGGGCTGTGGCTGGGGCGCTCCGCCCTCGCCCCGGACCCTGACCTCTGGGAACCCTCCGCCTACGGAGACGCCGGGGACGGCGGCCTGGCCGGACAGCTCCAGGACCTGGCCCGGGAGGACCCGGCGGCCCAGGCCCTGGCTGACCACATGGAGGACTACCCCCAGCAGCTGCTGGAGCTGGCGGTGCGCAACCCGGAGACGGTGGACTTTGTCCGGGACTACCCCCGGGAGAAGGACAAGGCCCCGGCGGACACAGTGGAGGAGGCCCGGCAGGGCACCATCCCCCTGCTCCTCCAGTGGGACCCCAGGTGGGGGTGCGCCCAGTACGGGGACGGGCCCATGGCCCTCAACGGCTGCGGCCCCACCGCCCTGTCCATGGTGATCTGCGGCCTGACCGGGGACAAGTCCGCCACCCCCTACGCGGTGGCCCAGTACGCCCAGGAGATGGGGTACTATGTGGACGGGGCGGGCACCAGCTGGGACCTGATGCGCCTGGGGTGTGAGCACTTCGGCCTCTCCGCCCGGGAGCTGCCCCTGGATGAGGGGGTGATGAAGGGGGCCCTGGAGGACGGGGAACCCATCATCTGCAGCGTGGGCCCGGGGGACTTCACCACCTCCGGCCACTTCATTGTCCTGTCCGGGGTGGAGGAGGGAAACTTCCAGGTCCGGGACCCCAACCGCCGCGCCAACAGCGAGAAACTCTGGGACTATGAGACCCTGGCCCCCCAGATCAGCAACCTGTGGGCCTTCTGTGCGGAAGCGTCTTGACGCTTCCGCGTTTTTTCTTCGTAGACATAAAAAATTCACGGATTTTTCTTTCTCAAATATTGAGAACTATGCTATAATGTCCCTACTACCATGTCTCCCCCCTGAAAGTTCGGTCCGGAAGCCGGGACGCGGGGGGAATACAAGGGCTTGTTTGGAGGGATTCCGGATGAAAAACAAGATCACCGTCTCCATCGCGGGAGAGGATTACACCATGGTGGCCGAGGAGGGGGAGGAGTACGTCAAGCGCTGCGCCGCCCTGGTGGACGGCCAGGTGAAGGACGTGATGAACGGGGCCCGCCTGGGCCGGTCCGACGCCGCTGTGCTGGCGGCCATGAACCTGGCCGACCAGTTTTTGAAGGAACAGGAGGCCAGCGAGAACCTCCGCCGCCAGATCAAGGACGGCCTGGACGAGAACGCCAAGCTGAAAATGGAGCTGTCCGAGGCCAAGCGGGAGATCTTTAAGCTGCAAAACCACAAATAAGATTTTATGCAGCCGCATCCCGCCTTCCGCCGGGCGGGGAGCGGGGGCTCTCTGGCCCCCGCTCCCGGCGGGACTGGGACGCATCCATCATATTTTAGAAAGGAAGGCCTGCCCCATGCTGGAGCTGCTCGCTCCCGCCGGCTCCCTGGAGTCGGTCCATGCCGCGGTCCAAAACGGCGCCGGCGCCGTCTATCTGGGCTACGGAGACTTTAACGCCCGCCGCAACGCGAAGAACTTCACCCGGGAGGAGGCTGCGGCGGCGGTTTCTTACTGCCATCTTCGGGGGGCCAAAGTCCACCTGACCCTGAACACCCTGCTCACCGACCGGGAGCTCCCCGACGCGGCCCGGGTGGCCGCCGAGATCAACGAGATGGGGGTGGACGCGGTCATCGTCCAGGACCTGGGGGTGGCCCGGATGCTCCGCCAGGTGGCCCCGGACCTCCAGCTCCACGCCTCCACCCAGATGACCGTCCACTCCCTGGACGGGGTGAAGCAGTGCGCCGATCTGGGGATGAGCCGGGCGGTGCTCTCCCGGGAGCTGAGCCGGGACCAGATCGCCTATATCTGCCAGCATTCCCCCATCGAGATCGAGGTGTTCGCCCACGGGGCGCTGTGTATGTGCTACTCCGGGCAGTGCTACCTGTCCTCCCTCATCGGGGGGCGCAGCGGCAACCGGGGGCTGTGCGCCCAGCCCTGCCGCCTCAAGTACGGCTGGGGGAAGAGGGCCGACGGCTACCCCCTCTCCCTGAAGGACATGTCCCTGGCGGGCCACCTGAAAGAGCTGGAGGAGATGGGGGTGGCCTGCCTGAAGATCGAGGGGCGGATGAAGCGGCCGGAGTATGTGGCCGTGGTCACCGGGGTGTACGCCCGGGCCATCCGGGAGGGGCGGGAGCCCACCCCGGAGGAGTGGAAGGCCCTGGAGGACGCCTTCTCCCGCCAGGGGTTCACCCAAGGGTACTTCCTGGACCGGAAGGGGCCGGACATGTTCGGCACCCGCCAGGAGGGGCCGGAGCCCCGGGAGCTCTTTGCCCAGGCCCGGGCCAGCTATGAGAGCGGGGAGAACCGGAAGGTGCCGGTTCGGATGTACGCCATGGTCCGCCCCGGCGAGGGGGCCCAGGTGGCTGTCCAGGACGAGGCGGGCCATGTGGCCCGGGTGGAGGGCCCCGTGCCGGAGCAGGCAGTGAACGTCCCCCTCACCCGGGAGAAGGTGGAGGGGCAGCTGCGCCGCACCGGCGGCACCCCCTTCGCCTGTGAGAAGGTCACCGCCCTGGTGGAGGAGGGCCTCTCCCTGCCCCTGTCCGCCCTGAACGCCCTGCGCCGCCAGGCCCTGGAGGAGCTCGCCCGGCAGCGCTCCCTGCCCCCGGAGCGGAGAAGCGGGGAGTACCACCCCGGGGTGCGGTACGAAAACCCCAAGACCCCACCGGTCCTCACCCTGTCGGTGCGCCGGGGGGAGCAGATCACCCCGGAGCTGCTGGCCCTGAAGCCGGAGCGGGTGTACCTCCCCTGTGAGGAGGGCTCCGCCGCGCCGGATACCGTGAAGCGCTGCCTGGACGCGGGGGTGGAGGTGTGCGCCCTGCTGCCCAGGGTGTGCTGGGACCGGGAGCTGCCCCTGCTGGAACAGCAGATGGAGGAGATGAAGCGGCTGGGGGTGACCCAGGCCATGGCCGGCACCTTGGACGGGGTACGCCGGGCCCGGGAGCTGGGCTTCCAGGTCCGGGGGGACTTCGGACTGGGGGTATACAACAGCCAGACCCTGAAGGAGCTGAAAAAGCTGGGGCTGGTCTCCGCCACCGCCTCCTTCGAGCTGAAGTTTGCCCAGATCCGGGACCTGTCCAAGGCCGTCCCCCTGGAGGCCGTCGTCTATGGCCGCCTGCCCCTGATGCTCACTGAAAACTGCATCATCCACAACCACACCGGACAGCATACCTGTGAGGAGGGCCTGCGCCTGGTGGACCGCCGGGGGGAGCGCTTCCCGGTGGTGAAGGCCTGGGGCTGCCGCAACGAGATCTTAAACGGCAAGACCCTGTTTTTGGCGGACAGGGCCGCCGACTATCAGCGCCTGGGGCTGGAGTCGGTGCGGCTGATGTTTACCACCGAGTCCCCCCAGGAGTGCGTCCAGGCCCTGGAGCGCTACCAGGGCAGGGGCCGGTATAAGCCGGGGGAGTTTACCCGGGGGCTGTATTACCGGGACGTGGAGTAGAGCTTTTGAGAGAGTGAAGAGTGGAGGGCTGGAAGCAGCCAGCGTCTGCAAGGGAGGAGAATGCCCATTATGGAACTGAAAATCAAGGCGGTGTCCCCCAAGATCGGCCGGGAGATCCCCGCCCCCTTCTACGCCACCCCCGGGTCGGCGGCCATGGACCTGCACGCCTGCATCGACCAGCCCATCACCCTTCTGCCCGGGGGGCGGACGGTCATCCCCACGGGGCTGGCCATCGCCCTGCCCTCGGCGGAGTATGTGGCCCTGGTGCTGGCCCGCAGCGGCCTGGGCATCAAGCACGGGGTGGTCCCCTCTAACTGCGTGGGGGTCATCGACAGCGATTACCGCGGGGAAATCATGGTTGGGCTTTATAACTCTGGGGATTCGGAATATACCGTCCAACCCGCCGACCGCATCGCCCAGCTGATGATCGTGCCGGTGGTCCAGGCCTCCATTCAGATGGTGGAGGAGCTGGACGAGACGGCGCGTGGGGCCGGCGGCTTCGGCTCCACCGGGAAATAATTAGGAGGGGCGGCCATGTTTGGATTTTTCAAGAAAAAGAGCGGGGAGGTCCCCGAGGAGCAGGAGCGGCTCCGCCAGGCTGAGGAGCGCCGGGCGGCGGAGCAAAAGGCGGCGGAGCGTGCCGCCGTCCCGGCGGAAGTCCCCCCGGGGCTTCAGAAGCTGGGGAAGAAGTTTTTGCTGGAGGAGTGGTCCATCCTGGCGGTCACCGGGGCCAACGGCTTCGGCGGGGAGCAGGACCCGGACACGGGGCTGTGGACGGCGGAGATGGGCCTGACCGCCTGGAAGGAGGAGGACGGGGACGAGCCCGCCCGCCGGGGAAATTTCCTTCTGGTGGCCCTGGCGGACGACAAGCTGCTCTCCTACCTGCGCCGCCGGGTGCTGCGGGACAGCGTGGTCCAGGTCAAGGTGCGCCCGTCGGAGGACTTTTCCACCTTCCTGATGCTGGAGCTGCCCCAGCCGGAGACGGACGGGGAGATGAAAGCCATCCTGGAGGAACAGAAAAAGCCGGTGGTCCGGCAGGCGCCCGGGCTGGGCGACTTCACCCTCAACCGCTCCCTGGGCTGGTTCGAGGCGGAGGTGGACTGGATGGGCCAGACCGCCCGGCTGGACATCGACCAGGAGGAGAACTGGGACCCCTGTGTGGAGCACGCCAAGGCCCTCCTGGCGGCCCAGACGGACTGGGACGGGAAGGTGCGCGCCTTCGCCGCCCAGGCGCTGCTGGACCTGGCCAACCAGTGGGCCCAGCAGGACCAGTCCCAGGAGGAACCGGAGGAGATCACCCAGGAGCAGTTTATCGAGCGCATGGAGCTGGACGCCATCCAAGTGGACGCCGCCGGCGGGGTGGAGTTTTGGTTCAACGACGGGGATTTATTCTGGGGCCACGCCATCCACGTCACCGGGTCCTTGGATAAGGGGCCGGAGACGGCGGAGATGGAGGAGTGATTTTTGATTTTTTGGGGGGATTTCGCCCTGTGGGGCGAGTGACTTTCTGCCTGGCCAGAAAGTCACCAAAGAGCCACCAGGGGGTGGGGCCAATCGGATTCGGCTTTGCCTCATCCTCCATGTGCCCCACCCCCTGGACCCCCTTTTACGGGAGCCGCCAATGCGGAGGTTTCCCTTTGCCGCAAAGGCGCGGGTGGCTCAGCTTCGTCGTCGCGGATTTCGTATCCCTCGCTTTGCCCTGGCGGGCAAAGCTCGCTCACTGCATCGCTCCTCCTCTCCAACGCGAACCCGCTTCGCTGGGCTTCGCGTTGGGGCCGCCTTCGGCGGCTTATTTTTAAACCGTTTCTTGAAAGCGCACCTTTGTAGTTGTGGGGCTCAATTGCGGCTCAGTGGGACGGCATAACCTGAAACGGTTCCCGATTTTCGTAGGGGCCGGTCCCAGACCGGCCCGCGATTCCCGGTTTTCCACCCACGTTTCCCAAAATCCGTAGGGGAGGCCCTTGGGCCTCCCGCCGGCCCCCGCACCGGTGGACGTTGGCTCAAAAAAGGCAGGCGCGGTTCTTGAACCGCAGCGATTCTAAATTTTGCAAACCCAGGCCCCCAGTGGGGCCGGATGGAATGGCACCAAAGCACTCCTGGTTTTGCGCGCCGGAAGGATTGTGCGCGCATTCAGGAGAACACTCCCGTAACGGGGGTCCGGGGGTGCAGCGACTCGGAGCACCGGAACGGTGCTCCTCGGAGCAAACCCCCGGCGTCTTTTGGTTCCTTTTCCACGCGGAAAAGGAACTCGCCGCCGCAGCGGCGAAACCCTGCAAAAGATGTGATAGAAAGAAAGGAGGCGGCTCCATGGCCGTGATTTTAGCCTCCCAATCCCCCCGGCGGCGGGAGCTGCTGGAGCGGATGGGGATCTCCCAGTTTCAGGTACGCCCCGCCCGGGGGGAGGAGGTCATGGACCCGTCCCTCTCCCCGGAGCAGCTGGTGGAGGCCCTCTCCCGGCAGAAGGCGGCGGAGGTAGCCGCCGGGGCCGCGCCGGAGGACATCGTCATCGCGGCAGACACGGTGGTGTCGGTAGACGGCCGGGTGCTGGGCAAGCCCCGGGACCGGGAGGACGCGGAGAAGATGCTCTCCGCCCTGTCGGGGCGGGAGCACACGGTGTACACCGGCCTCACCGTCCGCCGGGGAGACGAGGCCGTCACCGAGTACGAGGCCACCGCCGTGCGCTTCCGCCCCCTGACGGCCCAGGAGATCTCCAACTATGTGGCCACCGGGGAACCCATGGACAAGGCGGGGGCCTACGGCATCCAGGGCTACGGCTGCCTGCTGGTGGAGGGCATCTCGGGGGACTATTTTAACGTGGTGGGCCTGCCGGTGTGCCGGCTGGGCCGGATCCTGGCCCGGTTCGGGGTGGACTCCCTGGCCCTGGCCGCCGGGAAGGAGGGCAAGCCTTGAAGGACTTCCTGCGCCGCAACGGCATCTGGCTGTTGATCATCGCCCTGCTGCTGAGCATCCTCATCGGTGTCTCCTCCGCCCTGATGGGGGGCAACGCCGACCCGTTTTCCAACCTGGTGACCACCGTCACCGCCCCCGTGCGCAACGGCGTGGCGGCGGTGGGGGACTTCTTCCAGGGGGTGTCCCGGTACGTCTTCCGCTATGGGGAGATGGAGGAGCAGATCGCCGCCCTGGAGGAGGAAAATGCCCGGCTCAAGGAGCAAATCCGGGAGGGGGAGGAGGCCCTTCAGGAGAACGAGCAGCTCCGGGAGCTGCTGGACCTGCGGGAAAAACGGCGGGACTTCGTCTTTGAGTCCGCCAAGATCACCACCCGCTCCGCCTCCAACTGGCAGTCCACCCTCACCCTGAGCAAGGGGGAGGAGTCCGGCATCCAGGCGGGCAACTGCGTGGTCACCTCCAGCGGGGTGCTGGTGGGGGTGGTCTCCGAGGTGGGGAGCCACTCCGCCACCGTCAGCACCGTCATCGACACCAGCATGGAGATGGGGGGCATCATCACCCGCACCAACAGCGCCGGGGTGCTGGAGGGGGACTTCGCCCTCATGCAGGAGGGGAAGCTGCGCCTGAGCTACCTGCCCGACGAGGCCCAGCTGGTGGCCGGGGACGAGGTGCTCACCTCCGGCCGGGGGGACGTGTACCCCTCCGGGCTGGTGGTGGGCCAGGTGGAGGGGGTGTTCAGCGACGCCTCCGGCATGAACCGCTATGCGGTGGTGATTCCCGAGGTGGAGCTGGACACCCTGGTGGAAGTGTTCGTCATCAAGGACTTCGACATTGTGGAGTGACCGCCGCCGGCAGCTCCCGTTATCTCCTATCTCCACTCTTCACTCTGACAAAGGGAGGGCTTCTCTGTGACCACCCGGGATCAAATCCATAAATGGTTCTTCTACGCCCTGGGGCTGTTCCCGGTGTGGGTGCTGGACGCCTATGTCCTCAACCGCCTGCCGGTGTTTGGGATCATCCCCATGCTGCTGCCCCTGGCGGTGGTGTCGGTGGCGGTGCTGGAGGGGGCCTACGCCGGGGCGGGCTTCGGCTTGGCGGTGGGCCTATTGTGGGAGCTGTCCTACCCCGGGGGCTTCGGGGGGCTGGTGTTCGGCATGACCTTGGCGGGGATGGCCGTGGGGGCGGTGACCCAGTACGCCCTGAGCCAGACCTTTGTCAGCTGCCTGCTGTGCTCCGCCGCGGTGTTGGGGGTGCTGGACGGCCTTCAGATCCTGCGGGCCCTGTTCATCCAGATGGACACCCTGGACGTGCTGCTCCAGGTGGCGGTGCCGGAGGTGCTCCTCTCCCTGTGCTGGACCCCGGTGGTCTACCTCATCTTCCGCCTGATCCACCGCCGGGTGGGGGGGACCCGCCTGGCCTGACGGTACCGTGCCCCATCGCGCCTCTGGAAAGGAGGATTTCTGCCTGTGAATCCCAAGCAATTCCACCGCCGCCTCATCGGGGTGGTGGTGATCCTGGCCATTTTAATGACCTTTTTGTGCTCCAACCTGTACAGCATCCAGTATCTCAACGGGGAGGACTACGCCCAGCAGTCGGTGGCCCGTGTGGCCGAGACCGAGACCGTCCCCGCCAGCCGGGGGCTCATCCTGGACCGGAACGGCCAGGTGCTGGTGTCCAACCAGATCTCCTACCAGGTGACCCTGGACCTGTCCCTCATGGGGGACGCCCCGGAGCGGTGCGCCAACCTGCTCTCCCTCATCCAGGTGTGCCGGGAGGAGGGGGTGGTCTGGGCGGACACCCTGCCCATCACCGCCGCGGCCCCCTTCTCCTACACGGAGGAGGACCCCTTCTACACGGTGAGCACCGACGAGAATGGAAACCCAGAGTACGGCCAGGACGGAGAGCTGGTGTACGACATGACCCGCCTGGGCAGCCTGGCGGTGCTCATGGGCTGGATCGAGGACCCCACGGAGCTGGCCGAGGGGGAGATCCCCGATACCTCCGGCGCTGCCGGGGAGGAGCCCGGCCTCTGGGAGCGCATCCAGTCCTTCTTCGGCTTTGGCGGGGAGGAGGCGCCCCAGGCGGAGCCGGAACCCTACCGCCTGCCCACCGCCGAGGAACTGCTGGGGATGATGTGCGAGAGCTTCGGCATCCAGGGGGAGGGGGCCGTGGACGAGGACGAGGCCCGGGCCAACGGCCAGACCGTCCCCACCCTGAACATCGGGGACATGTCCCCCACCGACGCCCGGGCGGTGGCGGGGGTGCTCTTTGAGCTCTACTACCGCAGCCGCATCGTCAACTGGCCCATCTACTACTTCGCCGAGGACGTGGACGTGGACTTCATCACCCGGGTGAAGGAGCTGGGGCTGCGGGGGGTGGAGATCGAGACCACCTCCGTGCGCCAGTACGAGACCGAGTACGCCGCCCACCTGCTGGGCCGGGTGGCGTCCATGAACAGCGAAGAGGTGGACTACTACCTGGGTCTGGGCGAGGGCTACACCCAGAACGACAAGGTGGGCCGGGACGGGGCGGAGCTGGCCTTTGAGCGCTATCTCCACGGCACCCCCGGCCGCCGGGCCATCGAGCGCAACGAGTCCGGGAAGATTGTCTCCTCCCAGTGGCTCACCGACGCGGAGACCGGGGAGTCCCTGGCCCCCCAGCCGGGGGACAACGTGTTCCTCACCATCGACATCGACTTGCAGCAGATGGTGGAGGACACCCTGGCCGCCCGGGTGCCGGGGCTGAGCGACGAGGTGGAGGGGGCCGCCTGCGTGGTGCAGCTGGTGGACACCGGGGAGATTTTGGCCGCCGCCTCCTACCCGACCTTCTCCCTGACCACCTTCAACGAGGACTACGCGGAGAACTACGAAAACCCCCTGACCCCCTTCCTGAACCGGGCCTTCCAGGGGCTGTACCCCCCGGGCTCCACGTTTAAAATGATCACCGCTATCGCCGGGCTGGAGACGGGGATCATTACCCCCTACACCCAGATCCGGGACCTGGGCCGGTACACCTACTGGCCCAGCCCCCAGCCCATGTGCTGGATCTACCGCCAGGGCAGCGGGACCCACGGAGTGATCAATGTCACGCGGGCCATCGAGGTCTCCTGCAACTACTTCTTCTATGATGTGGGCCGCCGGGTGGGCATCGAGACCCTGGACGAGTACGCCTCCATGTTCGGCCTGGGCCAGAAGACCGGGGTGGAGGTGTCCGAGAGCGCCGGAGCCCTGGCCAGCCCGGAGTATTCCGAGTCCCACGGCCAGACCTGGTACGAAGGCAATATCCTCAACGTGGCCATCGGCCAGGACAACACCCAGGTCACTCCCATCCAGCTCACCAACTATATCTCCACCCTGGTGAACGGGGGCACCCGATACTCCACCCACCTGCTGAAAACCGTCAAGTCCAGCGACTTCTCCCAGGTGCTGGAGGAGTATGAGCCCCAGGTCCAGGCGGACATCGACATCCAGCCCCAGAACCTGGCGGCGGTCACCGAGGGCATGCACGACCTGACTACCACCGGCTCCCTTTCCAACGCTTTCCGGAACGTGCCAGTGGAGGTGGGGGCCAAGACCGGCTCCGCCCAGGTGAGCTCCACCACCGACTCCAACGCCGTCTTCGTGTGCTTTGCCCCCTACGACGACCCCCAGATCGCCGTGTCCATCGTGGTGGAGCACGGCGGCAGCGGTTCCACCCTGGCCTCCATCGCCGCGGAGATCCTGACCTATTACTTCACCGCTCCGGACAGCCAGGGGGATGTGGTCACGGAGAACACCCTGGTGCCGTAAGCCGTAAATTTCTGGAATTCATCCCCTGGGCGGCTTGCAAATACGCCCGATCGCTGTATAATAAAACAGGCCGCCGGAGGCAGAAACTCCGGCCGGGCCGTTTTTCCGTAGATTTGATGCCCTCCTTTTTTGTGTGTGGGCAGAAAGGAGTTTCCAAACTATGTCAGATTGTACGCACGATTGTTCCTCCTGCAGCGCCGACTGCGCCTCCCGGGACCTGCGGGCCCCGGCCAACGCCAAGTCCAGCATCAAGCGGGTCATCGCCGTGGTCAGCGGCAAGGGCGGCGTGGGCAAGAGCACCGTCACCGCCTCCCTGGCCGCCGCCATGGCCAAGCGGGGCAAGAAGGTGGCGGTGCTGGACGCGGACATCACCGGCCCCTCCATCCCCACCGCCTTCGGCGTCCATGAGCACGCCATGGCCACCGAGGACGGTATCCAGCCCGCCGTCACCCCCGGGGGGATCAAGATCATGTCCCTGAACCTTTTGACCAACAACGAGACCGACCCGGTCATCTGGCGGGGCCCGGTGATCGCCGGGGTGGTCAAGCAGTTCTGGACCGACGTGGAGTGGGGGGACGTGGACTATATGTTCGTGGACATGCCCCCCGGAACCGGCGATGTACCCCTGACCGTGTTCCAGTCCCTGCCGGTGGACGGCATCCTGGTGGTCACCTCTCCCCAGGACCTGGTGTCCATGATCGTCACTAAGGCGGTGCACATGGCCCAGATGATGTCCATCCCGGTGCTGGGCCTCATCGAGAACTACAGCTACTACCAGTGCCCCGACTGTGGCGCCAAGCACGCCATCTTCGGCAAGAGCCGCCTGGAGCAGGAGGCCATGCAGCTGGGCCTGCCCCTGCTGGCCCAGCTGCCCATCGACCCCGCCGTGGCCGCGGCCATCGACGCCGGACAGGCGGAGAACCTGCCGGTCAACTACCTGGAGGGCGTGGCAGAGCAGCTGGACAACTAAACATTGCGCAAAAAAGCGGCCCCAGCGGGGCCGCTTTTTTATATTCTTTGTTATTCCTCGTCCAATTTGAGTACCGCCATAAACGCTTCGGTAGGCAACTGAACGGTACCCAAGGTCCGCATTTTCTTTTTGCCTTCCTTCTGCTTCTCCAGCAGCTTCTTCTTCCGGGTGATGTCGCCGCCGTAGCACTTGGCCAGCACGTCCTTGCGCATGGCCTTGACGGTCTCCCGGG
>CALWWF010000080.1 GCA_944385165.1 uncultured Oscillospiraceae bacterium | reverse complement strand
CCGCCAAGAAGGCCATCGACTGGGTGGTGCAGAAGTCGGGCAAGCGCCGGAACATCGAGATCGACTTCTTCGGCGGCGAGCCCCTCATGGCCATGGACACGGTGAAGGAGGCGGTGGCCTATGCCCGCTCCCTGGAGAAAGCACATGACAAGGTGTTCCGCTTTACCATCACCACCAACGGCATGCTGCTCAATGACGAGAACATCGACTACATCAACCGGGAAATGTCCAACGTGGTGCTGTCCCTGGACGGCCGCAAGGAAGTCAACGACCACATGCGCCCCACCGCCGGAGGGAAGGGGAGCTACGACGTGATCGTCCCCAAGTTCCAGAAGCTGGTGGCCGGACGGGGCACCAAGGACTACTACGCCCGGGGCACCTTCACCCGGGAGAACCTGGATTTCGCCGCCGATGTGATGCACCTGGCCGACCTGGGCTTCCGCCACGTGTCGGTGGAGCCCGCCAGCGGCCCTCTGGACGACCCCTTCGCTATCAAGGAGGAGGACCTGGCCAAGGTGGAGGAGGAGTACGAGAAGCTGGCCCGGGAGCTGATGGGCCGGAAGGACGTGAACTTCTTCCACTTCAACGTGGACCTGGCCCAGGGCCCCTGCGTCATTAAGCGGTTGCGGGGCTGCGGCGCCGGCTGCGAGTATGTGGCGGTCACCCCCGACGGGGACATCTACCCCTGCCACCAGTTCGTGGGGAAGGAGGAGTACCGCATGGGCAACGTGTTCGACGGCTCCTTCGACATGGACATCTCCGGGAAATTCGCCAACCAGAACATCTACACCCGTCCCGCCTGCCGGGAGTGTTGGGCCCGGTTCTATTGCAGCGGCGGCTGCTCCGCCTCCAACCTGCTGGTCAACGGTGACATAAGCCTGTCCAACCAGGTGGCCTGTGAAATGGAGCGCAAGCGCCTGGAGTGCGCCATCGCCCTGAAGGCCATTGCCGCCGGCCTGGGGGAGAGCGCAAATACAGACGGTAATTATACAGACTGTAATCAATGCGGCGGCTGCGTCGAGTGAGAAATCAGTTGGTTTTTCCAATCATTTCACAAAAACTACACCTGCTTCAACGGCTTCGCAACCTGCGTTCCAGGATGTTCCAGGCATAAAGCTGCGAATAAATTGATATTTTTTGGGGAAAGGACCGGATTTTGGCCCTTTCCCCGATTTTTTATCTAAAGGGGGACGGCGGTTGTCAAGCGTTTTGACTTGCCACTGTTCGGGCCTGCGTCGTAAACGGCTGGAAGGGAAGCAGCGGCTTCGGTTTCCACGATTTACATAACGCAGTTTACATAATAAAAAGAAGAAATTGACAAAATTTAAGAAATTGCGAAAAAACACTTGCGCGAAAACCGCCGGCGCGCTATAGTTTTATTGATAAGCGATGCACGCGGCATATTCCGGCGGCAGCGCGCCCTCTTCGCCCCGGCGGGAGCGGCGGCACAGGAGCGCGCCGGGGTGCAGTTTCCGCTTCTATTTTTTTGCGGCGGCACATAGGCTGAACCGGAGAGGTGACAGCCATGAACCGACGCGACGCCGCACACTGGAATCTGGCCCTGCGCCAGATGGGCCCCCTGACCGTCCTGGGGTGCGCCTTCCTGCTGGGGGGCCTGCTGGGCAGCGGCCTGGCCAGCCTGATCTCCGGCCAGGCCGCCCAGGCTCTGGAGTCCTTTTTGCGGGACTATCTGTCCGCCGCCCAGGGCGGGGACGTCTCCGTGGAGCTGTGGCCCATGGTGTGGGAGCAGGGGCGGTTTTACCTGGGGACGGCCCTGCTGGGGGTCACCGCCCTTGGGGTGGTGGGAATTCCGGTTTTGTTTTTTGCCCGCGGCTTTCTCTTCTCTTTTTCCGTGGCCGCCTTCTGCCGGGTCTTCGGACCGGCGGGACTGGCGCCTGCGTTTCTCTTATTCGGCCTGCCGGCCTTTCTGTGGGCCCCGGTGTTGTTTTTGGCGGGCGTTCAGTGCCTGGAGGGGGCGCTGGCTCTGCTGCGCCGGACGCTGGGGGAGGGGCGGACCCCTCTGCCCCACAGCTCCGCCTACTGGGGGCGGCTGGCGGCCTATGGTCTGGGCCTTTGTGTGTGTGTGGTCCTGGAATGGATGGCGGCGCCCGCCCTGTTGGACGCTGCCGCACGGTTCGTTTAGAGAGAGTTAGAGAGGGAGTTGTTTGCGTGTCGGAACTGCTGGAGCTCTATGAGGAGTACTTAACAACCGAGAAGAAGGCGTCGGCCAACACGGTCAGCTCCTATCTGCGGGATATGCGCCAGTTTCAGGCGGCCATGGAGGAGCGGGACGTGGATCTGCGGGAGGTGTCCGCCCAGGACGTGGAGCGCTACGCCGCCTCCCTCACCCGGAGGGGGAAGTCGGCGGCCACGGTGACCAGGTCCATCGCCTCCATCAAGTCCTTCTATAACGCCATGCTGGCCCTGGGGCTGGTGACGGAGAACCCGGCCAAGGGGGTCGCCCCCGCCAAGGTGGAGCGCAAGCTCCCCCAGATCCTCACCGGCAAGGAGGTGGAGCTGTTCCTGGAGCAGCCCGACTGCACCGAGCTGAAGGGCTTCCGGGACCGGGCCATGCTGGAGCTGCTGTACGCCACCGGCATCCGGGTCAGCGAGCTTATCGCCCTGGACGTGGACGATCTGAACCTGCCCGCCGGGGTGCTCCACTGCGCCAGCAAGGGGAGGGAGCGGGTCATCCCCCTGTATCAGACCGCCATCCGGGCGTTGAACGAGTATTTAAGCCAGGTGCGGCCCCAGCTGGTGGAATCCCCCCAGGAGACCGCCCTGTTCGTAAACATGAACGGGGAGCGGATGAGCCGCCAGGGCTTTTGGAAGCTTATTAAGTACTACCAGGAGAAGGCGGGCATTGAGAAGGACATCACCCCCCACACCCTGCGCCACTCCTTCGCCGCCCACCTGCTGGCCAACGGGGCGGACCTGCGCTCCATCCAGGAGATGCTGGGCCACGCGGACATCTCCTCCACCCAGATCTACTCCCGGCTTCTGAACCAGAAGCTCAAGGACGTGTACCGCAAGAGCCACCCGAGAGCATAACAAAACCGCCGCCCCGGACCGGGAATTTTCCCAGGTCCGGGGCGTTTTTTGGGTTTAGGCCTTGTTTGAAGAATGGAAATGTGCCTGACGGCGAGGGATTTTTTTCGCCAGACAAGGCGATTTGACGCAGCAATCCTTGGTGGATTGCAAGGAAAATCAACGCAGTATGGCGGAAAAAGACCCGTTGTCGGGGCATGTTGACATTTTTCAAACAAGGCCTAGGGGGCGTTGACAACACGGCTCCGCTGTGGTATCATGGGCCCGATTTTAAAACAGAAATGGAGGCGGGAGCATGCGCAAGTCCCTTTGCTGATGGCGTGATAGAGTTTGGGCCGGAAGGACGGCCCGGGCTTTGTCATGCCGCTGCGAGAGGGGTGCTTGCCTGATTCCGCTTCGGCTGAAATAGATGCCGCCAGTGCGCCTGCGCGCGCCCTGGGGGACTGCCGGTGTGCCGCGAGAACGGGAGAGATGCCCCGTTCTTGCGGTTTTTTCATTTCACCGACAGGAGGCATGACTATGTCACAGATCATTATACAAAAACTGGACTTTACCTACGACGGGGACTACACCCCCGTCTTTTCCGGGCTGGACCTCTCCCTGGACACCAGCTGGAAGCTGGGGCTCATCGGCCGCAACGGGCGTGGAAAGACCACCCTGCTGCATCTGCTGGAGGGCTCGCTGACGGGGCGGGGGACCCTGCTGTGCCCGGAGCCGCCGGTGTATTTTCCCAAGCCGGTGGAGCGGCCGGAGCGCACCGCCCTGGAGGTGCTCCTGGAGCATGTCCCGGCGGAGGAGGAGTGGAAGCTCCTGCGGGAGCTTGGTAAGCTGGGGCTGGGGGAGGAGGTACTGGAGCGGCCTTTCCAGAGTCTCAGCGGCGGGGAGCAGACCCGGGCAAAGCTGGCCGCCCTGTTCTGCTCTGAGGGCGGCTATCCCATGCTGGACGAGCCCATGAACCACCTGGAT
>CALWWF010000079.1 GCA_944385165.1 uncultured Oscillospiraceae bacterium | reverse complement strand
CGCGGAACCGTCATGGGGCTTATGGGTGAGAACGGCGCCGGTAAGTCAACCATGATGAAGTGCCTGTTCGGCACCTATCAGAAGGACGAGGGAAAAATTTACTTAAACGGAAAAGAAATCAGCTTTTCCGGCCCGAAGGACGCCCTGGAAAACGGGATCGCCATGGTCCACCAGGAGCTCAACCAGTGCCTGGAGCGGAACGTCATCGACAATCTGTTCCTGGGCCGCTACCCCACCAACTCCATGGGGGTCGTGGATGAAGGTGGCATGAAAAAGAAGGCCTCTGAGCTGTTCCGTAAGCTTGGTATGACCGTGAACCTGACCCAGCCGATGCGGAACATGTCCGTTTCCCAGCGGCAGATGTGCGAGATCGCCAAAGCGATCTCCTATAATTCCCAGGTGATCGTCCTGGACGAGCCCACCTCCTCTCTGACTGTCCAGGAGGTGGACAAGCTCTTTGAGATGATGCGGATGCTGAAGGAGCAGGGCATTGCCCTGATCTACATCTCCCATAAAATGGACGAGATCTTTGAGATCTGCGACGAGATCTCCGTCCTGCGGGACGGCAATCTGGTCATGACCAAGAGCGCCAAAGATACCAATATGAATGAGCTGATTACCGCCATGGTGGGCCGCTCTCTGGAGAGCCGGTTCCCTCCGGTGAACAACACACCAGGCGATCCCATTTTGTCCATCCAGCACCTGTCCACCAAGTACGCCCCCCACCTCCAGGACATCTCTTTTGACGTGCGGGAGGGGGAGATCTTCGGACTGTACGGCCTGGTGGGCGCCGGACGCACTGAGCTGCTGGAGACCATTTTCGGCGTGCGCACCCGGGCGGCGGGCCGTGTCTATTTTAAAAACCGGCTGATGAACTTCAACAACGCCAAGGAGGCCATCGAGCACGGCTTCGCCCTCATCACCGAGGAGCGCAAGGCCAACGGGCTGTTTTTGAAGTGCGACCTAACCTTCAACACCACCATCGCCAACCTGGAGCAGTACAAATCCGGCTTGGCCCTCTCCGACGCCAAGATGGTGAAGGCCACCAACAAGGAGATCAAGATCATGCACACCAAGTGCATGGGCCCCGACGACATGATCACCAGCCTGTCCGGCGGCAACCAGCAGAAGGTCATCTTCGGCAAGTGGCTGGAGCGGGCACCCCAGGTCTTCATGATGGACGAACCCACCCGCGGCATCGACGTGGGCGCCAAGTACGAGATCTATGAGCTCATTATCCAGATGGCCAAGCAGGGCAAGACCATCATCGTGGTCTCCTCGGAGATGCCGGAGATCCTGGGCATCACCAACCGCATCGGCGTGATGTCCAACGGCCATCTCTCCGGGATCGTGAACACCAAGGAGACCGACCAGGAAGAGCTTTTGCGACTGAGTGCAAAATACCTATAACGGGAGAAATTGCATATGGCAACGGAAATGAAAAGTATTCTTACTGCGGAGCAGGAATTGCAGCTCCGTGCGCCCATTGACGAATATGTGGGCGGCATTCAAGCCAAGATCGACGCTCTGCGGGCGGACGGTACCGACCGGGTCATCGAGATCCAGGACAGCCTGGACAACCTGAAGCGGGACCGGATCTATACCCAGGAGGAGAAGAGCGCCCGGCAGGCCCAGCTGAAGTCGGACCTGGAGAAGGCCAAGGCGGTGGAGGCCCAGCACAAGGACGAGATCGCCAAACTCATCGCCCAGGCTGAGGGATACCTGAAGGAGCATTACGATTCGGACTACTACTCCGCCGTGGTGGCCGCCTGCGCCCAGGAGAAGGCCCTGGCCCAGGAGAAGTATCAGGCGGCGGTGGCCAAGCTCAACCAGGAGCACCAGGACACCGTGTCCAAGCTGAAGGACCCCCAGGAGATCAAGGACGAGAAATACGTCCACAAAAACCGCCTCTTTGACGCCAAGATGCAGCTGGCCCAGGACCTGCAGCAGGCGAAGGACCGCCGGCACGCGGCCTTTGACTACAAGTATCACCTCATCGACCTACTGCGCATGTCCAAGTTCACCTTCGGTGAGACCATGGCCCAGCGGTGGGAGAATTACAAGTATACCTTCAACCGCCGGGACTTCCTGCTGAAGAACGGCCTGTATATCGCCATTATTATCATCTTTATCGGCCTTTGTATTGCCACACCCATCCTCAAGGGCGGCACTCAGCTGCTGACCATGAACAACATCCTGAACATTCTCCAGCAGGCGTCCCCCAGAATGTTCCTGGCTCTGGGCGTGGCCGGCCTGATCCTGCTGGCTGGTACCGACCTGTCCATCGGCCGTATGGTGGGCATGGGCATGACCGCCGCCACCATCGTCATGCACCAGGGACCCAACACCGGCGGCGTCTTCGGACACATCTTCGACTTCAGCACCATACCGGTGCTGGTGCGGGTCCTTTTGGCCCTGGTGGTGTGTATCGTTCTGTGCACTGTGTTTACTACCATCGCCGGATTCTTTACGGCTAAGTTCAAAATGCACCCCTTTATCTCCACCATGGCCAATATGCTGGTCATCTTCGGCCTGGTGACCTACTCCACCAAGGGCGTCTCCTTCGGCGCCATTGATCCCAGTATCCCCGGCATGATCATCCCCCGGTTCAACGGCTTCCCCACCATCATTCTATGGGCTGTGGCCGCAGTGGTTGTGGTGTGGTTCATCTGGAACAAGACCACCTTCGGCAAGAACCTGTTTGCCGTGGGCGGCAATCCCGAGGCCGCGTCGGTCTCCGGCATCTCCGTGTTCTGGGTCACCGTGGGTGCCTTCGTGCTGGCTGGCATCCTGTACGGCTTCGGCTCCTGGCTGGAGTGCATCCGCATGGTGGGCTCCGGCTCCGCCGCTTACGGCCAGGGCTGGGAGATGGATGCCATCGCCGCCTGCGTGGTGGGCGGTATCTCCTTCACCGGCGGCATCGGCAAGATCTCGGGCGTGGTCGTGGGCGTGTTTATCTTCACCGCTCTGACTTACTCCCTGACCGTGCTGGGCATTGACACCAACCTGCAGTTCGTGTTCTCCGGCATCATCATTCTGGTGGCCGTCACCCTGGACTGCCTCAAGTACGTCCAGAAGAAGTAATTCCTTCCCCTTGTGCAACGAGCCGTCGCAGGGCAGACATAAGAATCCGTCTGCTTTGCGGCGGCTTTTCCCCGGTCCCCGCGGAGGGGCCGGAAACAGACGCGATCAGACCGCCGGGTCAGCCCCGCCCCAGGGCGGGCGGTCCGGAATGAAAAGGAGTTTTAGAGAACCATGCAAAAAATGGGTGATTTACGCAAGGCGCTCAGCGCCGGAGAGCTGGATGGTGTCCTGAAGCGCCTCACCTGCGGCGGCCTCCAGGTGGGACGACAGCGGGCCGCTGCGGTACTGGACGGGTTTCAACGGACTTTCCCCGGGGGAAAGGACACCTCTGTGACCCTATGTTCCGCTCCGGGCCGCACGGAAATCTGCGGCAACCACACCGACCACCAGCACGGCCGGGTGCTGGCAGCGGCGGTCAATCTGGACTTTTTGGCCTGCGCCGCCCCCAACGGCACCGACACCATCCGCTTCCAGTCGGAGGGCTGGCCTATGGTGGAGGTAAAATTGGACACCCTGGACCCCAAAGAGGAAGAGAAGGAGTCCACCGCCGCCCTGGTGCGGGGGATGGCCGCCCAGGCCGCCCGGCGGGGCTACCCTGTGGCCGGCTTTGACGCCTATGCCGTCTCCGACGTGCTGCCGGGCTCTGGACTGTCCTCTTCGGCGGCCTGCGAGGTGCTGCTGGGGGTCATCGAAAACCACCTGTTCTGCCGGGACGAGCTGACGGCGGTGGAGATCGCCCAGATGGGACAGAAAGCAGAGAACCTCTATTTCGGCAAGCAGAGTGGCCTGATGGACCAGACCGCCTCCTCCGTGGGAGGGGCGGTGGCTATTGACTTCGCCGACCCGGCCGCCCCCGTGGTGCGGTCGGTGGCGGTGGACCTGAACGCCTTGGGCTACGCGCTGTGTATTGTGGACTCGGGGGCCAGCCACGCTGCCCTCACCGCGGAGTACGACTCCATCCCCAAGGAGATGCGGTCGGTGGCCGCCTTCTTCGGCAAGGACGTACTGCGGGAGGTGGACGAGGCCCAGGTGCTCTCCCATCTGCCCCGGCTGCGGAAAGCGACGGGAGACCGGGCAGTCCTCCGGGCCCTCCACTTCTTTGCCGACGACCGGCGGGCGGAGCAGGAGGCCGACGCCCTGGAACAGGGGGACATGGAGGCGTTTCTGACCCTGGTGGAGCAGTCAGGCCGCTCCTCCTGGGAGCTGCTCCAGAACATCACCCCCACCGGGGCGGTTCAGGAGCAGGCCATGGCCGTGGCCCTGACGGTGGCCGAGCGGGCCCTGGACGGCCGGGGCGCCTGCCGGGTACACGGCGGCGGCTTCGCCGGCACCATCCAGGCCTTTGTCCCCCTGGATCTGCTGGAGTCCTTCAAATCCCAGGTGGAGAGCGCGCTGGGCGCGGGCAGCTGCCACGTGCTGAGCATCCGCCCCGTGGGCGGCACCGTCCTCTGGGGCTGAGTTTCGATCTGATTGGAAGAAAGGAGCGCATAGAACTATGGCAATCTTAGTATTGGGCGGAGCCGGCTACATCGGCTCCCACACGGTATATGAACTCATTGACGCAGGCCGGGAGGTGGTGGTGGCCGACAACCTCCAAACCGGCTTCCGGGCCGCCGTCCACCCCAAGGCAAAATTCTATCAGCTGGACATCCGGGACAAGGGGGCCCTGGACACCCTGTTCCAGGCGGAGCACATCGAGGGGGTTATCCACTTCGCCGCCTCCTCCCAGGTAGGGGAGTCCATGTCCGACCCTCTGAAATACTACGACAACAACCTCTACGGCACCATGGTGCTCCTGAAGTCCATGGTGGAGCACGGGGTGGATAAGATCGTCTTCTCCTCCACCGCCGCCACCTATGGCGAGCCGGAGCGGGTGCCCATTCTGGAGGATGACAAGACTGTCCCCACCAACTGCTACGGCAACACCAAACTGTCCATGGAGCAGATGATGGGCTGGGTGTCTCGGGCCCACGGCCTGCGGTATGTGGCTCTGCGGTACTTCAACGCCTGCGGCGCCCACCCCTCCGGGGCCATCGGCGAGGCCCACAACCCGGAAACCCACCTCATCCCCATCATCCTCCAGGTGCCCCTGGGGCAGCGGGAGGCGGTGTCCATCTTCGGGGACGACTACTCCACCAAGGACGGCACCTGCATCCGGGACTATATCCACGTCACCGACCTGGCCCAGGCCCATATCCTGGCTCTGGACTACCTGCTCGGCGGCGGGGAGAACAACGTGTTCAACCTGGGCAACGGTGTGGGCTTCACGGTGAAGGAAGTGGTGGACGTGGCCCGAGCGGTCACCGGCCACCCCATCCCGGCCAAGATCGCCCCCCGCCGTGCAGGCGACCCGGCTCAGCTCATCGCCTCTTCGGAGAAGGCCATCCAGGTGCTGGGCTGGAAGCCCCAGTACAACGATCTGAACACCATCGTGGCCTCCGCCTGGACCTGGCACAAGAGCCACCCCCACGGCTTTGAGGAGGGATGACCATGGAACGGGATCAGGCCATTGCCAAGCTGATCTCCTACGCTCTGGACAAGGAGCTGATCCAGCCGGAGGAGAGGCTCTGGGCGGTAAACGCCCTGCTGGAGGTCCTGGAGCTGGACGGCTGCGCTCTGCCGGAATCCGCCTCCTGCGGTGCGGATGAGCTGCCCCAGGTGCTGGACGCCCTGCTGGACGACGCCTACGCCCGGGGCGTATTGAAGGAGAACTCCATCGTCTACCGGGACCTGTTCGACACCAAGCTGATGGGCGTCCTCACCCCCCGTCCCGCCCAGGTTATTGGGAAATTCCGGGCTCTGCGGGAGCAGGACCCCAAACAGGCCACCGACTGGTACTACCGGTTCAGCCAGGATACCAACTATATCCGCCGGGATCGCATCGCCAAGGACGTGCAGTGGAAGACGGCCACCCAGTACGGGGAGCTGGACATCACCATCAACCTGTCCAAGCCGGAGAAAGACCCCAAGGCCATCGCCGCCGCCCGGAACCTGCCCGCCTCCAACTACCCCCGATGCCAGCTGTGCGCCGAGAACGAGGGCTACGCCGGACGGGTAAACCACCCAGCCCGGCAGAATCACCGCATCGTGCCCATTACCATCAACGACTCCCCTTGGTTCTTGCAGTACTCCCCCTATGTGTACTACAATGAACACTGCATCTGCCTGAACCGGGAGCACGTCCCCATGAAGATTGACCGGGCCTGCTTTGCCAAGCTGCTGGACTTTGTGGGGCAGTTCCCCCACTACTTTGTGGGCTCTAACGCGGACCTGCCCATCGTGGGCGGCTCCATCCTGGCCCACGACCACTTCCAGGGCGGGCGGTACACCTTCGCCATGGAGAAGGCCCCTGTGGAGACCGCCATCTCCTTCCCGGGGTATGAGGACATCCGTGCGGGCATTGTCAAGTGGCCCATGTCGGTCATCCGCCTCACCGCGGCCCAGCCGGACCGCCTGGTGGAGCTGGCCGACCGCATCCTCCGCTCCTGGCGGGGCTATACCGACGAGAGCGCCATGATCCTGGCCGAGACCGACGGAGAGCCCCACAACACCATCACCCCCATCGCACGCCGGCGGGGTGAGGACTACGAGCTGGATTTGGTGCTGCGCAACAACCTGACCACGCCGGAGCACCCGCTGGGCCTCTACCACCCCCACGCCGAGCTCCACCACATCAAAAAGGAGAACATCGGCCTCATCGAGGTGATGGGGCTGGCCGTCCTCCCCGCCCGCCTGAAGGCGGAGTTGGCCGCAGTGGCGGACAAGCTGGTCTCCGGCGGCGATCTGCGGGAGGACCCCCTGACGGAGGCTCACGCCGACTGGGCGGAGGGCTTTGCGCCCAACTACACCTTCACGGCGGACAACGCCATGGACATCGTTCGTAAGGAGACCGGCCTGGTCTTTGCTCAGGTGCTGGAGTGCGCCGGTGTCTATCAACGCACCCCTGCAGGAAAAGAGGACTTCCTCCGCTTCCTGCAACAGGTGTGAGTTGCCCCATTTCCCCGGTCCTTCTACATTCCAGTGCCCGGCCTCCGTCTGTGGAGGCCGGGCACTCATTTTTCCCATCCCTTGTTTACCGCAACTTGATATTTCCCTGGGGCAACGAGGACACCCAGCAGCTCATCGACATCCTGGACCGCTACCAGGTAAAAGCCACCTTCTTTGTGGTGGGGGACTGGGTCGATAAATACCCGGAGTCGGTGAAAGCCCTGTACGACGCGGGACACGAGGTGATGAACCACTCCAACACCCACGCCCACTACCCCCAGCTGTCGGTGGAGGAAATTGTGGCCGATTTGAACGCCTGCAACGGCAAGATCGAGACCGTCACCGGCGTGCGGCCCACCCTGGTCCGGCTGCCTTACGGGGATTACGACGACAACGCCATCCGGGCGGTGCGGTCCATCGGCATGGAGCCCATCCAGTGGATGTGGATACGGTGGAAACTGCTTTAAGCGCTTGCGGTTCAAGAATTCCAGAAGTTTTATGCGCTCAAGTTACGAATCGGAGCGGGTCCCCTGGATATCTTCTGTCCAGGGGATATTTTTTATAAGTTTGCTTGGGCCCGAATGTATTCCTCCACAGCGATTCGTGGAATTCTCCACACCCGCCCATTGCGATACCCTTTCAGCTTCTGACTGCGCAAGAGAGCATACAGCGTATTTTTTCCAACCTTCAACGCTTCGCAGGCCTCCTCAGTGGTTAGCAGGTCATCATAGCTCTCCAGCATAAAGGCACTTCTTTCCACAATTAGGACAAAGACATGCAGTATGGCTCTGCTGCTTAGGTACACGATTCCGAGGTTTGCATTGCTGAGACAGAATGCCTATCTTTGAGGCCTGCTGAAAGACGGCCACTTCTGTTCGTTTCAGCTTAAGTGCAATTTCAGAGAATCCCGCTCCACTGTAGTAAAGCAGTTTCAGTTGTTCCAGTTCATCTTTCGCCCAATATTCTCCGGAGCGCTCTGGTGGATTTTTACCGGTTCTCAGAGCGATCAATTCATTTTCATAGTTTGCTAACATTTATGATACCTTCTTTAAAATTATTCAGGATTATAATGATGTTCGCTCTATTTCAATTAACTTTGCTTTTTGGTAAAAATCTCAAACCAGAGTTAGATATTATCTTCCTGAAAGCCCTGAATGCACTCAGGGGCAAATTTACAATCAGGAGGAATGAACTATGTCTGAACCAATCATCTGTTCCATCTGCGGGAACGAAATTCCGGAAGAGGAGTGTACCACCTTCCACGACCAGGCCCTCTGTCCGGGCTGTCTTCATACCCATATTGGGATTTTTCATTTCTGGGAGGCCTGTTCTTCCAGGTGAGCGGTAAAATCTCTGCCCCTGGTGCATACGCCCCGGATGTATACGATCTTGGCCGTGTCATCCACACTGTACAGGATCACATCACTGCTGGTTGAAAACATCCGGATTCCTCTGGAGCTCCAGGGCTCCACCGGATAGGCTGGATACTTGAAGGGAAAGAAGGATAGATTTTGCTGAATATCAGCACGCAAGTTCAGATACCAGCGCTCCGCCAATGTGGGCTCTTGAAGCTGGAATGTGATGTAATCTGCCTTCTCCTCCATGTCACGGATGGCCGTCTCCGTATAGATGATTTTATACCGCTGTATTTCGTCCATGAGAGAACCGCTCCTTCATCCGAAGATCCAGGTCCTCCTGGGTGTACAAGCGGCCCGCCGCAATGTCCTGGTCGCTCTGGGCCAGCTTTTCATGGAGTTCCTGGGCGGTCATCTCGTCCCAAGTTTTCAGAGTAGGCCGGAAGGGCAGCCCGCCTTCCCGGAGACTCTGCTGGGCAAACATGCGCACCGCCTCCGCAAATGAGGTGCCCAAACTGCGGTAGAGCTCCTCCACCTGCGTCTTGAGTTCGCCGTTCATACGAATTTGTACCGTAGCGTCCATCGCCATAAAAATCGCCTCCTTGTAATGCAAATGTACTACAAAATACAATTGCCGTCAAGGGGTGAAATCATACCTGAAATTACAAATAGGAAAAGGAGGAGAAAACTTGAAGATTGGACATGTCCGGGTCAGCACGCAGGAGCAGAACACGATCCGCCAGGAAAAGCTCATGGAAGCGCTGAACGTGGATGAACTGTTTCTGGACAAAGCCAGCGGAAAGAACGCCGAACAGAGGCCGGAGCTTCAACGGATGATGGAATACGTCCGCAAAGGGGACACCGTAGTAGTGGAGTCCATCGCCGGTTTGCTCGGAATACCCGAGACTTGCTGGAACTGGTGGAGCAGCTGACGGCGAAGGAGGTGGAGTTCATCTCCCAGAAGGAGGCCATCGACACCACCACCCCTACCGGAAAATTTATGCTGACGGTGTTCGGAGCGGTAGCTGAGTTGGGGCGGGAGTACATTCTCCAGCGCCAGCAGGAGGGGATCGCCATTGCCAAGGCCAACGGCGTCTACAAGGGCCGTAAGCCGATCCAGCCTCCCAATTTCAATCAGGTGGTTCAGCGCTGGAGGGGGGGGGGGAGATCACCGTCGCAGAAGCCATGCGGCGTCTTGACTTAAAGCCAAGTACATTTTACCGGAAGGTACGGAAGGAGGCGGGTTAAATGGAGTGGACCTTGTTTGGGTTCGTGACTTCCTTGGCGGTCTTGTGCGTCATGGAATCGGTCACTGCATAAAAATAATTAACAGGAACTTTATTGAAGAGCGTTTTTCCGGTGGCTTTTGCAGTGAGTGCCAGAGACACAGAACAGCAGGAGGAGCACGAAGCTCCTCCTGTTGTTTGCATGTCAATAATTTTACTTTCTCGGCTGACGGTCGTGCAGACCGGTCATATAGGCCAGGGTCAACTACTTTATTTTTTGATCCCGCTGCTCTTATTTTGGATTTATGGACAAGTAAGTCTATACCTCTCCCTTCAGAAACGTTTTTGTCTGCTCTGAACTTCGATCTTCTATGGGAATTCTTATAAAAAACTCTGTTTTGCCTTCAAACAGGATGTTCTGCACTGCTGTCAGAGCATTGCAGGTTGTTTGAGAGGCACCCCCACATGATTGCTCTTAACTTTCGGCTGGGAATCGTTTGATTCCCATGGTAACAATTTTGCGAATCAAACGGATAATTGCCAAATGGATTTGTGCCTCACACCCGTCCACGCTGGGCGCGACACGGGAGCCGATGGAATCATGGAACTCTACCCGGCAGCAGGCATCCAAAACGCGCTGCTCCATCTCCTCGCTGCACATAGCTTCCAGATTTCCTTCCGCCAGACTAAGGAGGCAGGCGATACCGTACCCGGCCCAGTTGGAGATTGCGGCGGAGAGCAGAACGTCTACCTTTGCCACATCCAGCGCAATGCCCGAGCGGCAGGGGCATTTGCACATGTTCCCGTTCTTTACCTTCTCCCGCACGGTCTGTTCAATATTGGCCATTCCCAACTCGTTTCCGCCGTCGCCAATACCAATTGTGGCAATGCCGCGCTCCGGCGCCCCGGTAAAGAGATAATCCATCTTCGCTTGGGTGGCGGAGAAGTCAAATCCTCCCATGCCGTGGATTCGGCCGTGTTTGTTCATCCCGCCCCGCTCAATGGCCAGACAGAGAGCCGGCTTATATCGGTCCAGCAACTCCTCAGAGCGGACGCGGCAGGCCTCTTGGTCGATGGGCATGCCGATCACGGAGATGGTGGGAACCATGGTGAATCCCAGTTCGTCGGAAAGAGAATTGGGAAGGTCCTCCGGCTCTACAATGGAGAAACCCGAACTGGACATGACCTTTTTCATATCCTCTACCAGGTAATCATCGGTAATCACAATGGGCAGTCCCTTCAGAGTAAGGCGGATCACCCGTGCCAGGGCAGCCGCACCCGGAGGGCCGTCAGTCTCGCTCTTGGTGGGCAGGTTCGAGGGCTGATCTGCCCAGCCCGTAGTGATGAAGACATAGTCCCCCGGATGGACGGAGTGCTGAATCAATTCAACCGCCGCCAGCGTCATCGGCTTCCCGCCCAGCAGTTCCCGCGCAGCATCGAACAGAACCTGGGCAGTGCCTCTTGCCCCAATATCCACGTTGATCAGCCGGTCAATGGACTCAGCCACATTAGCCAGGCCTTCCTTTGAAATTAAATTTCTCATATTGAGCAAAACTCCTTTTCGCTGTTGTGCCGTGGCTTCCGCTGGAGCGGAGACGGCTCCAGCGGAAGCTATACAAGAATCAGGGCTTTACCGTCAGGCGCTTCAGAGAGAAATATTCCTTCAGTCCCCACTGGGAGGCGTCGCAGCCCACGCCGGACTCCCGCATCCCCGTGTGGGGCAGCATGGGCCCGGTGCTGAAGCCGTTGACGTACAGCTCCCCGAACTGGAGCACTTCATAGGCCCGGTAGATGGCCCTGCTGTCGTGGCCGAACAGGTAGGAGGTCAGGCCGGCCTGGGTGTCGTTGGCCTTTTGCAGCACGTCCTCAAAGTCCGTGTAGGGCCGCACCGACACCACCGGGCCGAAGATCTCCTCCCGGGAGATGCGCATGTCCTCGGTGACGTCCGCCACCAGGGTGGGGCTGAGGTAGGCGCCCTGCTCAAACCCGGCGGGGATGTCGCCCCCATAGAGCACCTTGGCCCCGTTGGCCTTGGCATCTTCAATGAGGCCCAGCACCCGGTCCCGCTCCCGCTTGTTGATGAGGGGGCCCATAACCGTCTCTCCGGGGTCCCGGCCCGCCCCCAGCGTCACCTGTTTCAGCAGCTCCACCGCCTTGTCACAGAACTCCTGATAGCGGCTTGCATGGACGTAGATGCGGTTATAGCCGATGCAGGTCTGGCCGCTGTTGGACACCTGGCTGGTCACCGCCAGTTTTACCGCCGTGTCCACGTCCCCGTCCTCCATGACGATGCAGGGGGCGTTGCCGCCCAGCTCCAGGGAGTAGGTCTTTACCGATGTGGCCCCCTGAGCCATCACCTGCCGTCCGGTGTCTGTAGAGCCGATGAGGGTGATCATCTTGGGGATGGGGCTGGCGTTCAGGGCCTGACCCAATTCCCCGGAGGGGCCGGCGATGATATTCACCACGCCGGCGGGCAGGCCGATCTTGTGCATGATCTCCCCCAGATAGAGGGTAGCCAGGGGGGTCTGGCTGGAGGGCTTCAATACGCAGCAGCAGCCCGAGGCGATGGTGGGGCCGATCTTCAGCGCCGCGTTGCCCAGGGGGTAGTTCCAGGCCAGGTGGCCCACCACCACTCCCAGGGGGCGCTGGTCCACCAGGTGGTAGAACTCCCCCCGACGGGCGCCGTAGTCGGCGAAGGTGGTGCCGGTGATCCGCCGGATCTCCTCGGCGAAGAAGGTCAGGCTGGAGATGCCCCAGTCAAAGTCGTAGCAGGCCTCGGCGTAGGGTTTGCCTGTCTCCTGGGAGAGCAGGTCCACGATGTACTCCTTCTCTTCCAGAAGGGCCTGGGTGTATTTACGCAGCCAGCCCACCCGCTCGTCCAGAGATGCCCAAGACCAGGTCTGGAAGGCCACCTGGGCCGCCTGGAGGGCCTCCTCCGCCTGGGCCGCGGTAGCCCCTTGGATAGCGGCCACAGTCTCCCCGTTGGCCGGGTTCTCCACCTGGATGGCCGGCCCCTGCCCGTCCACAAGCCGGCCGTTGATATATTGTTTGAACATAAGCGTCTGACTCCTTTTGTTTAAGCCTTGCCGAAAAGCGCCTCGATATAAGCCTGAACTGCCTGGCCGTCATATCCGTACTTGTGGTAGAGCTCCTGAGAGTCGCCAAAGCCCGGATAGACCTGGGGGATGCCGAAGCGCTTGAAGGACTTCAGGGCTACGCAGTGGTCAGTCAGCACGTCGCTGACCGCGCTGCTCAGGCCGTTGTTCATCAGGTGGTCCTCCCAGGTGATGATGCGCCCGGTCTCCGCCGCCGCCTTCAGGACAGCTTCTTTGTCCAGGGGCTTGATGGTGAACATATCCACCACACCCACACTGATCCCCTTCTCCTCCAGGGCCTTGGAGATCTTAATGGCTTCGCTGACCATCTCGCCGCAGGCGATGATGGTAATATCTTTGCCTTCCCGGGCCGCATACGCCTTGCCGATCTCAAACTGGACATCCTCGGGATACAGAATGGCGTTATTCTTGCCCGGGTCCATGCGGATGGACATGGGGCCCTTCCAGTCCACGCTCTTCAGGATGATCTGCTTGAGCTGGTTGGGGTCGGCGGGAGCGCACACCGTCATGTTCACCAGGGAGGAAAACAGAGCCATATCCTCCATGGCGTAGTGGGTGGAGCCGCCGTTTCCGGTCAGGCCGGAGTAGTTGGCGATAATGCGCACCGGTAGGTTGGGGTAGCACAGGTCGGTGCGGACCTGCTCCAGGGCGCGCATACTCATAAAGGGCATCATGCCGATGATGAAGGGAATGTTCCCCTCCAGGGCCAGGCCGGCGGACACGCCCACCACGCACTGCTCGGCGATACCGGTGTCGATAAACCGCTCCGGATGGGCGGCCTTGAAGTCGTTGCAGCCCCAGCCGATGTCCGGGGTCAGCAGCCAGATGCGGGGATCGTCCTTGGCCAGCTGGGTGATGGCCTCTCCCACCACAGTGCGGCCGGAGTTATATTGATCCAACGTATAGGACACCTGCATTATACTCCCTCCATTTCCTTGGCATGGGCAGCCGTTACATCAGCGAGCGCCCGCTCCATATCCTGCGGGGTCAGGCTGCCGCAGTGCCACTTCACCTGCTTCTCCATGAAGGAGACGCCGTTGCCCTTTACCGTGTTGGCCACGATCAGGGTGGGCACGCCGCTGTCTACCGGGGGCAGGCTGTCCAGGGCGTCCACCACCTGCTCCATGTCGTTGCCGTTGATCTCCACCACATTCCAGCCGAAGGCCCGCCACTTGTCCGCATAGGGCTCCAGCTTCACGGAGTCCTCGCTGAAGCTGGTCATCAGCTGCTTGTTCCGGTCCACGATGCCCACCAGGTTGCCCAGGCCCAGGGCGTGGCCATTGATGGCGGCCTCCCAAACCGAGCCCTCGCAGGTCTCGCCGTCCCCCATCATGCAGAACACCCGGTGCTTGGCGCCTGCGGTCTTGGCCGCGGCGGCCAAGCCCACGCAGATGGCCAGGCCGTGGCCCAGGGAGCCGGTGGAGGTCTCCACCCCGGGCAGGCGCACCTTACAGGGGTGCTGGCCATAGGCGCTGTCCAGCTTGCCGTAAGTGCGGACAATCTCGTCGTAGTCAAAGAACCCACGCAGGGCCATGACGATGTACATGCACACCGCCCCGTGGCCTTTGCTGAGGATAAACCGGTCCCGGGTGGGCATCTGGATGTCCTTGGGGTCCACGTTCATGGTGTGGTGGTACAGGCAGGTGAGCACATCGATCATGGACAAATCCCCGCCCATGTGGATGTTCCCGCTGTACGCGCCGCACAGCTTGATCAGATTGCACCGGGCCTGGTAAGCCAGATCCTCCAGGCGGGCCACTTCTTTCTTATCTGCCATGTCTTGATCTTCTCCCTTCTGTTACAGGTCCATGGAAACGAAGACCTTGCCGCACTGGCGGCTGGCGGCCAGGTCCAGGGCCTCCTGATACCGGGAGGCGGGGATCACGTCCGTGACGATCTTATCCAGGGGGAGCACCCCGGACTCGATGATCTGGGCCACCTTGCGCATATAGTACTTGCCCAGATAGCCGCCGTAGATCTCGATCTCGTTTTTCAGTAGCTCGGCCACCGGGAACTCCGGGTGTCCCAGCTCGTCGTGGCCAAACTGGAGGATTTTCCCCCGGGGCCGCACCAGGTACACGCACTCGTCCAGCATGGAGGCCACCGCCTCCACGCAGTGGTCGGCTCCCAGGCCGCCGGTCTCCTCCTTGACGATGGCCCGCAGGTCCTCGGTCTCTGGATTGACCACCCGGGTAGCCCCCACCTGGAGGGCCAGGTTCCGGCGGTGCTCGATGGGTTCGGAGACAATGATCTTCCGGCAGCCGCTGGCCTTCAGCAGGGCGATAAACATCAGCCCGATGGGGCCGGCCCCCAGCACGCAGGCGGTGTCCCCCACGTGGACGTTCAGCTTCTCCAGGGCGCAGCCGCAGCCGGCCAGGGGCTCGGCCACCCCCATGTGCTCCGGCTTGGTCTCCGGGGCTACTTTATAGCAGAACTGCTTGGGCATCACCACATAGCGGGTCAGGCCGCCGTCTTTCCACACGCCGCAGCAGCTGACGTTGGTGCAGGCCTCCGGCAGGCCGGCCAGGCAGTTGTCGCACTCCCCGCAGGGGCCGTGGGGGTCGATGACCACCTTGTCCCCGGGCTTGAGATTGGTGACGCCCTCCCCCACCTCCACTACCTCGCCGCAGAACTCGTGGCCGAAGATGATGTCCGGCTCACAAGGGTGGCGCTGGGGGATGGCGAAGATGTTCAGGTCGCTGCCGCAGATGGCGCAGCCGTAGCTGCGGATCTTCACGTCGTTTTTGTCCTGGATCTCCGGGATGGGCCGGTCCTCATAGGCGAAGCGGCCGGGCCCCTTATAAATAATGGCTTTCTGCATCGCAGCCATAGAAAACTCCTCCTGTTCCATGGCCGCCTCCCCGGGGAGGCCCCGGAGAGGACGGCTCTCTGATTTCTCTTAGTCCAGCTCCACCCACTTGGAGTTGTTCTGGGCGCTCTCCACCACCGCGTGGAAGAACTTCACGCCGCTGACGCCGTCGTCCACGTTGGGGAAGTCCAGGTCCTCGGGGGTGGGGGTCTCGCCGTTGCGGATCTTCAGGATGGTGTCGATGACGCTGCGGTAGATATTGGCGATGGCCACATAGTACCCCTCGGGGTGGCCGTAGGGGATGCGGGCCAGCTTGCCGGCGGGCACGTCGATGCCGTCCCCGGCCCGGGAGAGGAGCCGGGTGGCCTCCCCCTTCTTGTTGTAGATCAGCTCGTCCGGGCGGGTCTGGTGCCACTCCAGGCAGCCCTCCGTGCCGAACACCCGCAGGTTGATCTCATTGGGGCAGCCGCAGGCCACCTGGGTGAACCAGTAGGCCCCGTGGGCGCCGTTGTCGTACTCCAG
>CALWWF010000078.1 GCA_944385165.1 uncultured Oscillospiraceae bacterium | reverse complement strand
GACAATATCACCTGGGCGCGGCCCGCCAGCTCCGTACTGGAGGGGGTCCCATCCGGCCACAGCTCCCAGGCGGCGCTCTGGAGCCGTCCCAGGTAATATAGGGCGTTAGACACCCCCCAGCAGCCGCCGTAGCTGCCGGTCACGCCCCCGTCCTGGCGCAGTTGGAGGGTTATGGGGCCGTTCTCCACAAGGGTACCCAGGGCCTGGGAGAGATCGGCGGCGCTGGGGGGCAGCACCCCGGTGATGGAGCGGTCCACCACGAAGCTCTCCGCCATGCGGCGAAGCTGGGCCGCCTCCCCCCGGGCATCTCCGGCACCCGGCCAGGCCGCCTGCACCACATAGGCGCCCCCCTCCGGGGCGGGGTAGACCCACACCCCTGCCTCCTCGTCCTGGGCAGGGGCGTTTTGGGCGTAGCCCACCGTCAGGGAGCCGCCGGTGCCGTAGGCGGAGCGCCAGGTGACGCTGCCATCGTCCAGCACCTGGTTTTCCCAGCCGGCCAGCGGGACATACAGGTACCACCCCTCCCCGTCGTACCGCAGGGCAAAGGAGTCATTGCCCCAGTCCTCCAGGTAGAGGGGCAGGTCCAGGCCCATCTCCCGGATATACCAGTCGTGGAGGGCCTGGGAGTCCCTAAAGAGGTACCCGGCGGTAAAGCCGGGGTCGCTTTCGGCCAACTGATCATAGAGGATGTCATAGCTGCCGTCCTCATAGCGCAGGCCCACCACCCGGTGGCCGCTGCTTCCGTCCAGGGCAAACCAGCCCTCCTCCTCTTCGGGCAGGCCGGTCCGCCGCAGCTCCACCGCCGGTGCGTCCGTCTGATAGAGCAGGTTGAACTCCCACAGCTCCAGCACCCCGTCCGGGGCCAGGTTGTCCACCTCCCCCCGCCGCACCAGCTCCTCCAGTTTCACGTCCAGGACGTTGGCGGAGGCCACATCCCCGCCCACAGGCCGGTAGGAGATGGTCTTGGTGTCCTCCATGACCTGCTGCACATAGTCCTCCATGCTGGCATACCCGCCGGTGCGGGCCTCTTCCGGCTCCGCCGCCGGGTTGGCGGCGCAGGCGGCGATGACCGCCACACAGGCGGCCGCCCCCAGCAGGACGGCCCACCCCTTGGGGCGCTTCCATTTCAGCACGTTTCGTACCCGGCTTCCGGCGTCCCCCTCCCCGAAGGCCAGGGGCGCTCCCGCCAGGATGCGCCGGCCGGTGGCCAGGGCCAGCAGGGAGGCGGAGTAGTCCGCCCGCACCCCCTCCCCCAGCTTTTTCATCACCGCCTCGTCGCAGCTCATCTCCATGTCCCTGCCCATCAGCAAGAAGGCCGCCCACACCAGGGGGTTGAACCAGTGGACGCACAAAACCCCGTAGGCCAGCAGCTTCACCAGGTGGTCCAGGCGGCGGATGTGGTGCCGCTCGTGGAGGAGGATGTACCCCCGCTCCCTCTCCGGCAGGGAGGAGGGCAGGTAGATCTTAGGCCGCAGCACCCCCAGCACAAAGGGGGTGGGGATGTGGTCGGCCAGATAGACGTTTCCCTCCAGGGGGACCGCCCCCACCAGGCGGCGGCGCAGTCCCACCAGGGAGAGGGCGCTGTAAGCCCCCATCCCCAGCACCCCCGCCAGCCAGACCAGGGTGGCGATGGCCACCGGGGCCTCCAGGGGGTCGGCCACCGTCTGTTCCTCCCCTTGAGGCAGGGCCTCGTTTACGGCCTGGCTCACCCCGGGGACGGGCAGCTCCACCTGGGGATAGGGGGTGTGGACCACGTCCCGGGGTACATACGCCACCACCGTGGCCGCGCCGGCGGCCTCCTGAACCGGGGCGTCCACCAGGTTCAAAAGGGAGAACCCCGCCGTCAGGGACACCGGGCACGCCAGGCGGAACAGCACCACCGCCCACAGGGCGTAGGCGCACACCTTGGGGGCCCGGCGCAGCAGCAGCCGGGCCAGCAGGACCGCGAGGATGACCACGCTGGCGGTCAAACTCATGTTCAGCACTGTGGGGAACAGTTCATAGGACAGGAAATCCGGCAACATGATTTCAGCACCTCCTGCTCTGGTCGATCAGCGCCTGTAACTGGGCAATCTCCTCCTGGGAGAGCTTCTTCCGGCTGGTGAAGGCAGCCAGGAAGGCGGGGAGGGAGCCGTGGAAGGTCTCCTCCACAAAGCGCTCGCTCTGGATGGCGTGGAACTCCTCCCGGGTCAGCACGGCGCTGACCACCCCGTTTTCGTTGCGGAAGATCCCCCGGCTGCACAGCTTTTTCAGCACCGTGTAGGTGGTGGACTTCTTCCAGGACAGCTCCTGCTGGCACAGCTTCACCAGCTCTCCCGACGGCAGGGGCGCGTGCTGCCAGATCAGGTCCGCAAAGCGGCTCTCGATGGCGCCCAGTTTGGTCTCCTCCATAGGGGTTCCCTCCTTTTGCTGGTCTATTCTAAATAGACCAGCCTTCTAAGGGCAGTCTATCAGGAATAGACCAGTCTGTCAAGAGGGCGTCTTCCACAAAATAAAACGGCGGACGTCCCGATGACTCGGGACGCCCGCCGGCCTTTCGTCAGGTTGTCTCCCCCTGTAAATTGCTGATCTTTTCGGCCAGCTCCTCGATGGCAGCCTGGACCGTACTGGCAGTCACCCCGGAGGCGGTGATGGGGATCTGGGAAGCTTCCACATAAGTGATCGCCAAAGATGT
>CALWWF010000077.1 GCA_944385165.1 uncultured Oscillospiraceae bacterium | reverse complement strand
AGGCGCTGTACCACAGGCGAGTGCGCTGTACGATCCCGATGTAGGCGTAGCCCTCCCCGGTGACCAGCACCCGGTTTCTGTCCCCCGCCTCCTGATACTGTACCGTTCCCGGCGGGAGGAGCCGCCTACGCTCCGCCCGGTCCAGAGCGCCCCCCGCCGTCCAGGCGGAGAACCCGCTGTTGAACCACAGCAGCCCCAGCAGAAGGGCGGACAGGGACAGGTTCCGCACCGTCTTTCCAAGCCGCCCCAGGCGGCGGCGTGATTTTTTTCCGGCTGCTTTCATGTCTCATTCACCTCCAGGGAGATGGGGAGGGTGAAATCCACCCCGAACTGGTCATACCTCAGGAACACCTGCTCCGCTTCCAAGCTGGGCAGCTCCAAAAACAGAGTATAGGAGTCCCGGAAGACCCCGCGGCTCCCCTCCGTGATCCATATGCAGTTTCCCACATCCTCCCCCTCAGGGGGATCAGACAGGAAGGGCAGACGGCTCCCCTGGCCGTCCTCTGCCCACATTCGGTCCCATACGGTAAAGTACAGCATCTCCCCAGGACGGTCGTGCCGGACCTCCAGGGGGACGGCGGCTACATACCGCCGCGCCCCGTTCCCGGTGAGGGACCACAACTCCCCGGAACCGGCGGTAAAGGTGTATTCTCCCGCCTGCACCACTCCGCTCTCCTCCAGCTCCCCCAGGTAGTTCAGGGTCCCTTGGTCCCCGTACTGCTCCTCCACCGGGCTTGCCGCCGGAGAAACCTCCCGGCCGCCGCCGGAGAGCAGGGCCACAGGGACCGCCAGAAGCAGCAGCGCCAATTTCAGCAGCAGGAAAAACGACAGCACCACAGAGCACACTAGCAGGACACGGCTGAACATCCACAGCCGCCCCAGCCAGGGCTTATGTACCTTGGCCAGCTCTTTCCCGATCTCCGCCGGGTCGCCCATCTCAGAGGCGGCCCGCTCTTTGGCCTCCTCCGCCGTCAAGTCCGGAAAGATGCGCTGAAGGTCCAGGGCTTTGTCCTCCAGGTGCTCCTCCAGCTCCCGGCGCACCTCTTTTCGGTCCGGCCCAAAGCGGATGCCCGCCGTGGCTTTGTCCAGCCAGCCCTCCGCCGGGGTCCGCTCTTGTTTCTCTCCCATGGCGTTCCCCCGCTCAGGTGAAGGAGAGGACCTGGTCCACCCCGTGGGAGAACTGCGCCCACTCCGCCTTCTTCTCCGAGAGCAGCTCCCGGCCCCGGGGGGTGATGGCGTAATACTTCCGCACCCGGCCGGTGGGGGCCTCCTGCTGGTAGGCGGACAGGTACTTGGCCTTCTCCAGGGCGTGGAGGATGGGGTAGAGGGTGCCCTCCTTCATCTGGAAGGTGTCGTTGGAGCGGCGGGAGAGCTCGGTGATCATCTGATAGCCGTACATGTCCTCCTTCTCCAGCAGGGAGAGGACCAGCAGGGTGCTGCTGCCCGCGATGAACCCTTTGTCCAGCTTCATGGAAAATACCTCCTTTGTGGTGTTCCGCACAAGGTTTTAAATACCTTGTCGTTCTAGGTATAGAATACCTCGAGTTTCTAGGTACTGTCAAGAGAGGAACGCCCGCTTCTCCGTTTCCGCTGAAATTTCCCGGGGAATTTTGGCGGGTCTAACAGGGGAGAGGGGGAGGGAGGGGACTTTGGGAACAAAAATATTTGAGCGATTTTTACAAAATTCTAGCGCGCCGCGTAAAATCTGTTGTATAATAGAGGTACTTCACCGGGGGCTGTTGGCTCCCGACTTAGGCGAGGAGGTCATTCCATGAAGAAGATCATCACCGTCAGCCGGGAATTTGGCAGCGGCGGCCGCACCATCGGGAAAACCGTGGCCGAGCGGCTGGGCGTGCCCTGCTACGACAAGGAGCTTGTGGACCAGATGGCCGTGGAGAGCGGCTTCGACCCCAAGTATGTGGAGGAGCGCAGCGAGTTCGCCCCGGGGAAAAACCGCTTTGCCTACGCCTTTTTGGGCCGGGGGACCCCGGGCGTCATGGGGGGGATGTCCGCCGCGGACTTTCTGTGGACCATCCAGTACCGGGTAATCCAGGACCTGGCGGAGAAGGGGCCCTGCGTCATCGTGGGCCGGTGCGCCGACTACATCCTCCGGGAGCGGGAGGACTGCCTGCACACCTTCATCCACGCCAGCGTCCCCTTCCGGGCCGACCGCATCGTCCGGCTGTACGGCGAGTCGGAGAAGGCCCCGGAGAAGCGCCTGGCCGATAAGGACACCCGCCGGAGGGTGAACTATAAGCACTACACCGACCGGGAGTGGGGGATGGCCCAGAACTACCACATCACCCTGGACTCCGGCGTGCTGGGCGTCGACCGGTGCGTGGAGATCATCCTGGGCCTGGCCCAGGCGGACTACCCTGAGAAATAACCGAAAAACAACAAAACGGCCTGTAATTCTTCTTTTGAGAATTACAGGCCGTTTTTATTTCTTCTACTTAAATTTCTGGCTCTCCGCCACCGCCAGTTCATCGCAGCGGTTGTTGTAGGGATTGCTGGCGTGCCCCTTGACCCAGTGCAGGTTCACCTGGTGGTACTGGCACAGTTCCAGCAGCCGCTCCCACAGGTCCGGATTCAGGGCGGGCTTTTTGTCCGATTTGATCCAGCCCCGGGCCTTCCAGCCCTTGGCCCACCCCTTCTCCAGGGCGTCGATGACGTATTTGGAGTCGGAGTAGAGCTCCACCACACAGGGCTCCTTCAGCGCCTCCAGGGCGGAAATCACCCCGGTGAGCTCCATGCGGTTGTTGGTGGTGCGGCTCGCGCCCCCCGACAGTTCCTTCTTGTGGGAGCCGTATAGTAAAATCGCCCCCCAGCCCCCAGGGCCGGGGTTGCCGGAACAGGCCCCGTCAGTGTAAATGGTGACTGTTTTCATAAATGCCCCCCGCCAGTTTTGCCTCCCCCCCTCAGGGGGGAAGGTGCCCCCGGAGGGGGCGGATGAGGGGGATCGCCGTTTCACCTCTTGGTGGATTGTAAGACAGACCCCTTCAAAATTTTGCTTAAAATCCAAATTAGAAAAACGAATCAGCTGAATCTGATAATTGATTTCTAAAAAATTGGATCGTCTTTGATCGTATTCTTTCGTTTCCTCTGTATGATGCTGTGAACCGTCTAATTCAATCCCTAACTTTGCTTTTGCGCAATAAAAATCCAGGATATAAGGTCCAAACCAGACCTGCCGGCGAAATTGTACCGGATAATCTTTTAAAAAATCATACCACAAATGATTTTCTTCCGGTGTAGCCTCTTTTCGGAGCTTTTGAGAAAAGGATTTGACTTCTGAGTGCATCTTACGTCCTCCCCCTCATCCGTCACGGCTTCGCCGTGCCACCTTCCCCCCTGAGGGGGGAAGGCTTTTCTATTCCCCAAACCCACCCGCACAAAACCGGCGTCTGGTCGTCAGAAGAACTTGTCTGCGTGCCCATGTAAGCGTACCGGACGTAACAATCACCGTGGGGAATCGAACCCCGCGAGGTCCCGCATCGCATGACCACTGTGCCTGATGGCTCCGGCACTGGGAGCTTGACGCCCGCTTTTTGTGCTACCGTAAATTTAATTGTCCTTGCGGAAAAGGGAGCATTGGATATTGGATAGAGGATGGGCGGCCCAGTGTGCCGCCCCTACGAAATCCCAAAAACCATTCCGGGTTTGCCGTAGGGGCCGGTCCCAGACCGGCCCGCGTTACGGGCGACCGCAAGGGTCGCCCCTACGAGAAATCCGGAAGATTCTGCGGCGGGCGGGGCTAGGACCCGCCCCTACGAAATCTCTGGAACCATTCCAGTTTCGCCGTAGGGGCCGGACACCGGCCGGCCCGTGGTTCGGGCGACCGCAAGGGTCGCCCCTACGAGAAATACGAAAGATTCTGGGGCGGGCGGGTACGGACACTCGCCCCTACGAAATCCCAGAAACCATTCCGGGTTCGCCGTAGGGGCCGGTCCCAGACCGGCCCGCGGTCATTCGCATCAGGAACGTTGGCTCGGCAAAGCCAGGCGCGGTTGTGGAACCGCAGCAATTCTAAATTTTGTAACCCCAGGGCCCCTGTGGGCCCGGATTGAAATGCAGAAAGCCACTCAGATTTTGCGCGCCGGAAGGGCTGCACAACGCCGAAGGGATAACCCCCGTAACGGGGGTCCGGGGGAAAGCCGTCATGGCGAACGAAGTTCGCCCCTGCGGCGTCCCCCGGCGATCCTCAAGGTGAATTGGCCCGAAGGGCCAAGAGAGGGTGGCCTGGGCCATTGGGTACTTTCCCATCGCTGGGAAAGTACCTCGCCGCCGGGGCGGCGAAACTCCCTAAAAAAATCACTTCTTCAAAACCTCGGTGGTCCAGTTTGCCTCCTGGATCTTCTCATCCAGCTCCCGCAGGTCCTTAGACTGCCGGTCCAGCTCTTTCTGCATCTCCCGCACGTTGACGGCGCTGCGAATTTTGATCTCCCCCAGGGTGCGGCGGGGGGCCAGCTCGCTGGCGCAGTCCAGGAAGTCCCGCAGGCTTTTGAGCTTATTTTTTTGGCACTCCCGCCGGGCCAGCAGGTCGGACAG
>CALWWF010000076.1 GCA_944385165.1 uncultured Oscillospiraceae bacterium | reverse complement strand
GAGGTGATCTCCTCCAGCTTCTCCAGACGCTTGATATAGTTCTCCAGGTTCTCCCGCCGAGCTCCGGGCCGGGCAGCAGAGATGGCGTCGGCCGCCTGGACCAGGCAGGCCACCACCGTCTGGGGCTCTACGTCGTTGTGGTGGGCGTGGATGGCGTGGATGACCGCCTCGCTCTCGTGGTACTTCCGGGCCAGCTCCACGCCGATGGTGACGTGGGAGCCCTCCACCTCGTGGTCAATGGACTTACCCAGGTCGTGGAGCAGTCCGGCGCGCTTGGCCTCCGCTACATTGGCGCCGATCTCTGCGGCCAGCAGTCCGGCAATGTGGCTGACCTCAATGGAGTGGTTGAGCACGTTCTGGCCGTAGCTGGTGCGGTAGCGCATCCGGCCCAGGAGCTTCACCAGCTCCGGGTGCAGGCCGTGGACGTTGGTCTCAAAGATGGCGCGCTCGCCCTCGGCCTTGATGGTGGCGTCCACCTCCCGCTTGGCCTTCTCCACCATCTCCTCGATGCGGGCGGGGTGGATGCGGCCGTCCAGGATCAGCTTCTCCAGGGCCAGCCGGGCGATCTCCCGGCGCACGGGGTCAAAGCAGGAGACAGTGATAGCCTCCGGCGTGTCGTCGATGATCAGATCCACCCCGGTCAGGGTCTCCAGGGTGCGGATGTTGCGGCCCTCCCGGCCGATGATGCGGCCCTTCATCTCGTCATTGGGCAGGGGAACCACCGACACGGTGGCCTCGGCCACATGGTCGGCGGCGCAGCGCTGAATGGCAAGGGAGATGATCTCCCGGGCCTTGGTGTCCGCCTCGTCCTTAAAGCGGGCCTCGATCTCCTTGATCTTCATGGCGGACTCGTGGGTCACATCCGCCTCCAGCTGGTCCAGAAGATAGGCCTTGGCCTCCTCGGCGGTGAAGCCGGAGATCTTCTCCAGCACCTCCACCTGCTCCTGCTTGAGCTGCTCGGCCTCGGCCTGGGTGGCCTCCAGTTTGGCCAGACGGTTGGACAGGTGCTCTTCCTTGCGCTCCATGTTCTCCGTCTTCCGGTCCAGGTTCTCTTCCTTCTGCTGCAGCCGGCGCTCCTGCTTTTGCAGGTCGGCGCGGCGCTCTTTCTCCTCGCGCTCGTACTCGTTGCGGGCCTTCAGGATCTCCTCCTTGGCCTCTACCAGGGCCTCCCGCTTCTTGCTCTCGGCGCTCTTATAGGCCTCGTTGACAATGCGGGTGGCTTCCTCCTCGGCAGAGCCGATCTCCCGTTCCGCGGTGCTCTTGCGCCGGTTCCAGCCCAGCAGAGCCCCCGCGATGCAGCCCACCACCAGCCCGAGCACGGCGCCGATGATATAGGGTATCATTTGGTTTTCTTGCACCTCCAAATCAAATCAAAGTGGGGCGCCCCCTCCCCAGCGCGGCCCGTGCCGCGGAAATATGGTTTCACACCGGCGGCAGGGGCCTTTCCGCCGGGTCAGACAGCATAAAATGAGCCGCAAGGCGCGCTTATGCCGCAGCACCGCTCCTTGCGACAACTGAAAAACATCCCCCAAGTTTTTCATTTTTCGTCCTAACGCCTATTTTAAAGGCAATGATGGGCCATGTCAAGATTTATTCACAATTACGCCGCCGGGATCTCTGGGATTTTTGGGAATCCCTGCTCCCCCGCTCCGGCGGCGGGTCTGTCCCCGCCGGAGAGACAAAAAGCGGGAGCGGCGTTTTTATATACGCGCCGCTCCCGCCGGTGTTCTGGTTTTTCCTGGATTCAGGCTTTGGGCTGTGCCGGGAAGGTGATCCCGCCCACGTTCACGTTCACCGCCGCGATCTCCAGGCCGGTCATGGACTCCACCGCGTTCTTCACGCCCTCCTGCACCGCCCGGCCCACCTCGGGGATGGTGTGGCCGTAGGCCATGAGGATGGACAGCTCCGCCGTCACCTTCTCATCCTCCATCTGGATGCGCACGCCCTTGGCCAGACTCTTCTTTCCCATCAGCTCGGCGATGTCGCCGCCCAGATTGGCGGCCAGGCCGCTGACCCCATCCACCTCCAGAGCGGCGGCGGCGGCGATGCCGGCCAACACCTCTTCGGAAATATGGATATTGCCCAGCTCGTCAGAGCGGGAGACATATTCCTTGTTCTCACTCACGGATGGTCACGCTCCTTCTTTTTGCACCTTTCCGGGGCTGTCCTCTCCGCCTCCCCTTTGGGGAGAGCGGCGTCAGCCCGCCGGGAAACTTTAATGGTATTGTACCACGCCGGAGCGTATTTGACAACCGAAAACCGTGAAAATCACGGCTGGTCCTCCACCGCGATGATCTTGATCTGCTCGGCCGGGATCCCCGCCGTCTGCTGCACCACGTCCACCAGCCTGGCGGTGTCTGCGTCGGTCAGTCCCCCCTCCGGGGCGGCCACCGCCAAGCTGACGGCGCTCTCCCCGATGAAGGCCACGCAGTCGGCGTACCCCTTGGCCACCACCAGGTTTTCGATCTGGGCCTCGGTGACGGTGGCGTCGGCCATGGTCTGGATGCTCTCGTTGGCCTCCTCCTGCATGGCGGGGTCCGCGTTTTCCGCCAGGGCGTCCTGGAGCAGGGCCAGGGCGCTGTCCCGGGACTTCTCCCGGTTCAGGCGGGCGGTGGAGAAGTAGTCGCTCCCCGCCGTCTCCGTCTCCCCGGCCTCTCCCTGTGTCTCAGTCCCCTCCTCCTGGCTGGAGGAGGCGGCGCTCTGGCCCAGCAGCGGGTCCTCGCCGCCCACCATGGTGGACTCCCCCAGGGTCTTCCCCGCTCCCGCCGTCTCCTGCTCGTAGCTCCAGTTCAAGTACACCGCCGCGCACACGAACAGGGCGATGGCCGCCACCACCGCGTTGCGCTTCCAGAGCTGGGAGAGCCCCTTCCCTTTCGTCTTCATGTCCTGATTCCTCCCTTAACAATGAAATGGATTCACTTCTGCCGGGGACACACGGAGATCCGGTCGCTGCCCAGCCCGGTGAGGGCGGACACCGCCTGGGTCACCTGCAGGCGCACCTGGGGATCGTCCCCTCCGGCGCACACCACCAGCGCCCCCCGGAACCGGGGGGCCACCGTCTGGAGGGGGACCACCTCCTGCTGGGCGGAGCCCCGCCCCAGGGTGACGGTGGAGGCGCTCTCCTCCCCGTCCGCCCCCTGCTGAGTGTCCTGGGCCAGCACCTGGCGGCTGCTCCGGTCCAGGGAGAGCACCACCTGGGTCTCCCCCGCCCCCTGGATCTGGGAGAGGGTCTCCCCCAGCTTCTCCTCAAACTCCTCCAGGGAGAAGTCCTCCTCCTGGACCGCCGCCCCCTCCGGCGCGGCCTCCGCCCCGCCGCCCCCCAGGGGGAGCAGCAGCAGAAGCACCCCCGCCGCCAGCACCAGCAGGACGCTGCCGTACCGGCCCAGCCTCCCCCGTATCCGCTCCAGTCCCTTCTGCCAGGACAGTTTCACCCTCACTCCTCCTTTGTCTCCAGACGCTGCCGCTCCGGCGGGATGCCCAGCTCCTCCTCCAGCAGCCGGGAGAGTTCCTCCCCCTGCTCCGGGGTGAAGGTCCCCTCCACCACCGCCTCCCAGGGGAACAGCACCCCGTTCTCCCCCGCCTGGCAGCGGACCTGGGCGGTGCACGCCGCCCCCAGCTCCTCCGCCTTGTCCACAATATATGCCGCAAAGGACTGCGCTATGATGGGTTCCAGGGCCTGGTCCCGCTCCTGTTCCAGCTCCTGGGTCTGGGCGGCCTGTTCCGATCGGTATTCCTCCAGCCAGTCCCCCAGATCCACCCCCTCCAGCCCCGCCAGCGGGCGGAGCAGGGCCGCCAGCATCACCAGCCCCAGCGCCAGCTTCCCCACCCGGCGTACCGGCCCCTCCGGCATCAGGCTCTCCGCCAGGGCGCACAGCACCGCGGCAGCGGTGACGCCGGTGAGCCAGCTTCCCAGCCACTCCATCATCCCGCCGTCACCGCCGATACCGCCGACACCAGGCTGAAGAGCAAAATCAATGCGCAGCTGCCCGTCATCCCCAGCATCAGTCCGAAGGCCCCGCCGATCTGATCCATCAGCCGGCTCAGTGAGCCGCTGGCCACCGTCCCCGTCAACGCCGCCGCCCCCTTGTAGGTCAGATAGTGGATGCCCAGCTGGAGGAAGGGGACCAGGCAGATGGCCAGCACCACCAGCATCCCCACCACCCCCACCGTCCCCCGGAGCACCCCGGCCCCGGCCAGGACGGTCTCCGCCGCGTCGGAGAGCACGCCACCCACCACCGGCACCGCCCGGGAGATGGTCATCTTCGCCGCCTTCACCGCCGCCGCGTCCGCCGAGCCGGCGATGGCCCCGCTGGCGGTCAGGTACCCCACAAACAGTACCACTCCCCCGGTCAAAACGCCGGCGATCACCCCCTTGAGCAGCCCCGCCAGCTTTTTCAGCCCCTCATTGCCCAAAGCCGCACAGGCGCAGCAGGCGGCCACATAGGCGTAGAGCAGGGGGACCAGTACCCGGTGGATGGCGGTGATGAGCAGATCGGAGAACAGCACCGTCGCCCCCTGGCGCACTGCCGCCCCGGTGACTCCGCCGGTGGCGGCGGTGAGGGTGGCCATAACGGGCAGCAGCAGCCCGGCAAAGGCGTCCATCCGCTCAATGGTCTCCCGCCCCAGGCCGATCATGGCGGTCATGTCGCTCACCGTCAGGGCGGTCACCGCCAGGGCCCCGGCCAGCTCCACCGCCCGCAGGCCTCCCTTCTGCCCCTCCAGCCCGGCGCACTCCGCCAGGGAGCACAGCAGCACCACCGCCAGCAGCTTCACCCCGGTCTGGAGGCTGCGGCGCACCAATCCCCCCAGCTGCTCCAGCCCGGCGTCTAAAATTCCCTGAATCCCCGCGCCCAGGTCCGCCGTCTCCTCCACCCCGTAGCCCTCCGCCTCCCGCAGCAGCTCGTCCACCTGAGGAAAGGAGGGCTCCGCCCCCAGGGCGGGCAAAACCGCCAGGGGGAGCAGCAGCGCCAGCGCACACAGCATCCGTCTCATCCCAGTATCTCCGCCATCATCTCCATCACCCCCCGCACCAGGGGCAGAGCCGCCGCCAGGGCCAGCACCGTCCCCGCCGTCTCCACCGCGGCGGCCAGGCCGCTCTCCCCCGCTGCGCGGCACACCTCCCCGGTGAGCTTGGTCAGTACCGACAAAACCACCGTCTTAAACACCGGCTCCACCACCTGCTCGTCCAGGCCCGCCAGGCCCGCCAACTCCTTCAGCAGGGCGGCGGCGGCCAGGAAGCTCTCCGTCACGCTCAGCAGCACCCAGGTCCCCGCCGCCAGCACCAGGGCCAGGGCGATCTCCGGCGCGCCCCGCCGCACCACCGCGGCGCACAGGGCGGCGAACACCGCCACCGCCGCCGCCCTCCCCATCACTTCCAGCTCCATCACAGCTGAAACAGGGTCTTGACTAGGTCGAACAGGTCGGCGATCTCCTGCACCACCATCATCAGCACCACCACCAGCCCGGCCAGGGTGGTCATCATGGCCTGCTCGTCCCGGCCCGCCCGGCTGAGCACCTGGTTGAGCACCGCCACCAAGATCCCGATGGCCGCGATGCGGAAAATCAGGTCTACCTCCATGTCAATTCCCTCTTTCGTATGGATTGTACTCCCTCACAGGAGCAAAATGACCAGAAATCCGCCGCCGGATACGCCCAATATCTGATACACCCGGCCCAGGCGGTTCTTCTCCTCCTCCGCCCGGACCTGAGCGCGGTCCAGGGCCCTCCGGGCGCGCTCCAGGGCCTCCCGCTGGCCCTGGGCCTCGTACCGGCCCAGCACCTCCCCCAGGGGGAGAAGGGCTGCCCGGCTCTCCGGCCCCAGGCCGTCCAGCTCCTCCACCAGGCCTCGCCAGGCGTCGGTGAGGGGCTCCCGGTCCAGCTGGCCGCAGGCCTGGGCGCACCGGGCAAACAGCGTCCGGGCCGGCTCCTGCGTGCGCCGGGACAGCTGCTCCATCACCTCCGGCAGAGGGCTCCCCCGCTCCCACAGCTCCCGCTCCAGCAGCTCCAGCCCCGCCGACAGGGCCTCCAGACGCTTCACCCGCTCCCCCAGCTCCGCGGCCGCGCCCAGCCCCAGCCAGGCGGCCCCAAAGGCGATCAACACCGCCCCCATCAAACGGATCATGGCAACTCCTCCACTTCATACCGCCGCGCCCCGCCCTCTGCATGGATGTACACCAGATGCCGGAACACCCCTGCCCCCATCAGCTCCCGGTACAAAGGGCGGCGGGACAGGTCCTCCCGCTCCCGGCCGTGGGCGGTGGCCAGCAGGGCCGTCCCGCACCCCGCCGCCGTCACCAGGGCGTGGACGTCCTCCGGGGCTGTGATCTCGTCCGCCGCCAGGATCTGGGGATTCATGGCCCGCAGGAGCATCATCAGGGCCTGGGCCTTGGGACAGCCCTCCAGCACGTCGGTGCGCGCCCCTACCGGGAGCTGGGGCCGACCGTTCCACAGGGCGGCCACCTCCCCCCGCTCGTCCGCCACCCCCACCCGCTGAGGGCTCCCCCGCACCCCGTCCGAGGCCATGCGGATCAGGTCCCGCAGAAGGGTGGTCTTCCCCGCCCCCGGCGGGGCCAGGACCAGGGTGCTCTCCAGCGCGCCGTCCGGGCCGGCCAGCTTGTCCCAAACCGGCTCCGCCGCCCCCACCACGCTGCGGGCGATCCGCACCGCCGCGGAGGAGAGCTGCCGCAGGTTGCACACCTCCCCCTCCCGCATGACGGCGGACCCGCACAGCCCCACCCGGTGGCCCCCCTCCACGGTCAGGTAGCCCCGGCGCAGCTGGGTCAGCACCGTGTGGACCGAGGCCCGGCTGGCCAGCTCCAGCAGCTGCTCCAGGTCCCGGCCGGTCACCGGCTCTCTCCCCAGGGCCCGCTCCCCCTCCGGCAGCACCGCCGTCAGGGGCTGCCCGCATCGCAGCCGCAGCTCCTCCGCCCGCCCCCGGTCCTCCGGGGGGAGACTCAGGGCCTCCCGCCGCAGAGACAGTGGGAGCACCTGGAGGGCCTGTTCGTATGCCCGCTCCTTGTTCCGCTCCATATTCCTCACCGGCCTTTGCTCTATCCTATGTGGACAGGCCGGGGGATATGACCAGGGGTTTTCTTCTTGGGGGAGTTTCGCCGCTGCGGCGGCGAGTGACTTTTGGACGCCCAAAAGTCACCAAAAAGCGCTAGGGGGCCGGCTCAGGATGGGCACTTCGTGCCCATATTCGCCGCCGCCCCTAGAACCCCTATTACGGGGATTATCCCTTTGGGATGGCACAGCCCTTCCGGCGTGCAAAATCTGAGTGACTTTCCCCAGTTCCATCCGGGCCACTGGGCCCTGGGTTTACAAAAATTGCTGTGGTTGCGTTTTTCCTTTCGCGCCTGGGTTTGCTGAACCAACGCTCCCGGTGCGGATAACCCCGGGCCGGCCGGTGTCCGGCCCCTACGGCAAACTCGGAACCGTTGCAAGGATTTCGTAGGGGCGGGTCCCAGACCCGCCCGCCGTCTCCCTGCGTCTGTAGGGGCGCGCATTGTGCGCCCGCAAGCCTTCCCCCTGTCAGGGGGAGTCGGCCCCCTTCGAGGGGGGAGCCATAGTGGTGCTAAAAATGTGCGATATTTTTCACAATCCATCTTGACAGTGCGGCGCGGATGTGATATATTTCACTCACAATATGTGAGAAATATATCACAGAAACGAGAAAGGAGTTTTTGTCATGAAACACCCCTTCAACTACTTGGGCCTGCTCTCCCTCCCCGCCCTGGCGGCGCTTTTGTACATCCCCACCGGAAGGGTCGACTTTATCGGTTTTCTGGGCTTTTTGGCCTTCTTCCGGTATTTTTGGGTGAATCCCGACGAGCTGTTCCTGCACACCCTGCGCCGCTCGGCCACCGCCGCCTATCTGATCCAGTGCGTCACCCTTGCCCCCTTCATGCTGGTGTTCTACGCCCTGGACCCCCGGAGCAACCCGGTGGGGCCGGCCCTGGCGGCCAGCTTCGCCGCGGCGCTGGTGTTCTTCTGCTTGCACCACTCCTGGCTGGAGTGGAAGGAGATGAAGGAGTGCGCATGAGCCTGACCACAAAGATTCGGGAGTACCGGCTGCGGGACAAACTGAGCCAGGAGGAGCTGGCCCGGAAAGTGGGCGTCCGGCGGGAGACCATCGGGAACCTGGAGAACGGGAAATATAACCCCTCCCTCAAGCTGGCCATGGACATCGCCAAGGTATTCGGGTGTACGGTGGAGGACCTGTTCTTCTTCCATTGAGCCGCCCCTTGTCAACCGGGGCGGAACGGGGTAAGATAGAGAAAACTGCAAACAAGGAGGAATCCCACATGGACCGGCTCGCATCCTTACAGCCCCAGGCGGTTTTCCACTTCTTTGAAGAGCTGTGCGCCATCCCCCACGGCTCTGGGAACACCAAGGCGGTGAGCGACTGGTGCGCCGCCTTTGCCCAAAGGCGGGGGCTGGAGTACCACCAAGACGCTTTGAACAACATCATTCTCATCAAGGAGGCCACCCCCGGCTATGAGGCGGCCCCGCCGGTGATCCTCCAGGGCCACCTGGACATGGTGTGTGAGAAAACCCCGGACTGCCCCAAGGATTTAAGCCGGGAGGGGCTGGACCTGGCGGTGGAGGGGGACTTCGTGTTTGCCCGGGGGACCACCCTGGGGGGCGACGACGGCATCGCCGTGGCCATGGCCCTGGCTCTGCTGGACTCCCATCAAATTCCTCACCCCCGGCTGGAGGTGGTCCTCACAGTGGACGAGGAGGTGGGGATGCTGGGGGCCGCCGCCCTGGACCCCGCCCCTCTCCGGGGGCGGACCCTCATCAACCTGGACTCGGAGGAGGAGGGGGTCTTTACCGCCGGCTGCGCCGGGGGGAACCGGACCCGGTGCGTCCTCCCCGTGGCCCGGGCCCCCTTCCCGGGCGAGCGCCTGACCATCACGGTAGGCGGCCTCACCGGGGGCCACTCGGGGACGGAGATCCACCGAGGGCGGGCCAACGCGGACCTTCTGCTGGGCCGCTGCCTGCGGGCCGTCTCCGCCCGGACCCCCCTGCGCCTGGGGACGGCGGAGGGGGGCGGCAAGGATAACGCCATCCCCACCGAAAGCCGCGCCCAAGTGGTGGTGGAGGACGCTGCGGCGGCCCGATGTGCCCTCCGGGAGTTGGAGGAGGCCCTGGGCCGGGAGTACCGCTCCACCGACCCCCGCCTGTTCCTGGAGTGTAAACCCTCCTCCTGGAGCGGCCTCCCCATGGACGGGGACTCCACCCGCCGGGCGGTGTGCCTGCTCACCTGCGCCCCCAACGGGGTGCAGGCCATGAGCGGGGACATCCCCGGCCTGGTACAGACCTCTTTGAACCTGGGCATCCTCACCACCGGGGAGGGGAAACTGTCTGCCTGCTTCAGCGTGCGCAGCTCCCTCTCCTCCCAGAAGGAGGCCCTGAAGGACCGCCTGGCCTGTCTCACCCAGGCGCTGGGGGGCGATGTGGAATACTCCGGGGACTATCCGGCCTGGGAATACCGGTTGGATTCCCCCCTCCGGGAGCGGATGGTCCAGGTCTTCCGGGAGCAGTACGGCCATGACCCCAAGATCGAGACCATCCACGCCGGGGTGGAGTGCGGCCTGCTGGCCGCGAAGCTCCCCGGGCTGGACTGCGTGTCCATCGGGCCGGACCTGCTGGAGATCCACACCCCCCGGGAGCGAATGAGCATCTCCTCGGTACAGCGGGTGTGGGCCTTCCTGCTGGAGGTGCTCCGGCGCAGCCAGTAATTCCCCTCCTTTTCCGGTATGTCCGCCCCCGTCCCGGCATATCCTAGCCGGGGGTGATGAAACATGAAACATCCGTGGAAGCGGTACGCCGGGTGGGTCCTGCTCACCGAGGCGGTGGGGGCCCTGTCCGGCTGGCTGACCCGGGAGGGGACCCGGAGCTATGCCCAAACCATCGTGCAGCCCCCGCTCTCGCCCCCCGGCTGGGTCTTTCCCGTGGTCTGGGGCGTCCTCTTCGCCCTGATGGGGACCGGCGCGGCCCGGGTGGATTTGCGCCCGGCCTCCCCGGAGCGCACCCGGGGGCTGCGGCTCTACTTCCTCCAGCTGGCCTTCAACTTTTTGTGGAGCTTCTTCTTTTTCCAGTTTCGGTGGTTTGGCTTCGCCTTTCTCTGGCTCGTTGTCCTGTGGGGGCTTATTTTGTGGATGACCCTCACCTTCCGAAAAGTGGATCCCCTGGCGGCCTTCCTCCAGATCCCCTATCTGCTCTGGGTGGCCTTTGCGGGGTATTTGAACTTCGGGGTGTGGATGCTCAACTGAAAAACAGCAAAAACGGCGGTACAGGTTTCTTTCCTGTACCGCCGTTTTTCATAAAATTGAGGCTATCACTTCTCCCGGAAGTGCAGCAGCCGCTGGGCGTTGCCCCCCAGGATGGCCTCCTTCTCCTCATCGGAGAGGGGCAGGGAGCGGAAGCGCTCCAGGCTCTCCTTCTGGCCGCTCCAGGGGCTGTCGGTGCCAAAGAGGAAGCGCTGGTACCCGAAGGTGCGGATGATGCGCAGAAACTGCTCCTCCCCCATCATGGGCAGGTCCTCCGGCTTGTAGTAGCCGTCGTCCAGGGGGGTGATGTCCCCCAGGGAGTAGGAGGTGTCCAGATACACCGGGGCCTCCGGCAGCAGCTCCTCCACCGCTTCCCAGTTCCGCCAGCCCCCCATGTGGGCCAGAATCAGGGTGACGGGCCCCACCTCC
>CALWWF010000075.1 GCA_944385165.1 uncultured Oscillospiraceae bacterium | reverse complement strand
AGAATATCGGTCAATCCATTTTCCAGCACGAAGTCTAATAGGTCGTCACTGGGAGAGGTAATGGTCCACCCATACTTAGGGTGGTGGTCAATGACAAGACCGTGGCTCTCTGCGATCTGTTTAAACCGTTTGTTATGGTAAGTCCCGTTCCTGCTAGTGTCCTTGATGCCATGAACATAGGCATAGTAGTGACAAAGCTCATGTTGAAGGGTGGCACAGACATTCTCGATTGGACGATCAAGTGTCCCAGCTCCAATGTTGATCTCATGGGTGCCGCCCAGCGCAGAAACCCACGTATCCTCTCTTAGGGAGAAGTGACCATAAGCTCGGGGGGTACTTTGGATTGTTATAGTGGGTCTGGAAAGTTCCCCTGAAAAATAGTGCTGGTTGAGCAGGTCGAAGATGTGATTCAAATAGCCTGCTACTCTGTTATAGGTCGTGAGTTGTTTCATGTCGATAATGCTCCTTTCGATACGGTAGTGTGTTAAAGTTTCTATATATGAAAAAAGACCTGTCAGGTTTAAAACCCAACAGGTCTTGAAATTTTCTCTTTGCTATAAGTTCTTATCAATGTGTAACGGCCTCAAATCGGTTTTCCTGGAGCGGGAGGGTAAAGATAGGGGTGGGAGGCAAAAACGATTTTGGAGCCTGTAATTAAGTGAATTTACATTTTGGGAATAGACTTCCTTCTTTCCAGGCCTATGACTACAAGCCGATGGAGCAGGGCAAAAAATTTTAAACTGATCACTTGACGAGTCTCTGGAGTTGGTATAGACTCAACTTAACAGGGAAATAGATGAAGCAAATCCCGAGACAAACAAATGAAAAAAAGAAGGACTTGTTCATCCCAAAAGTGTTGTTTTACAGTGCTTTGAGGGCGAGTTTATAACATTGAGGCTAGACAACGAGATCGGCTACTCCAACAAGGTGCTGGAGCTGATCAAGCACATGTACTCCGTGGACCACAAGTAATTAGGTCCTTTCCAAGAAAAATGGCCGCCCGGCTTCTCTTCAGAGGCCGGGCGGCGTTTTTTATGCCTGCCGAAACGCAGGGGCGGCGGGGATGACCGCCCCGGAAGCATTGTACCCTCAAGGGGCGGAAAAGAAGGTCGAAACTCCGCCGCCAGATCTCTGCCATGAAAAAACCGCCCCCGGCGCGATCTTGCACTCGCGCCGGGGGCGGACTTACGGGCTGGAGAGGGGCATTTACAGGGAGAGGCCCAGCCCTCCGGTGAGCTTCTGCATGGTGGACGCGGCGTCGCTCTCCGCGGCCCGAAGGGCCTCGTTCACGGCAGCCACGATCAGATCCTCCAGCATCTCTACGTCCTCCGGGTCCACCGCGTCCGGGTCGATGGTGAGGGCCTTGAGCTGCCGCTTGCCGGTGACGCAGGCGGTGACCACGCCGCCGCCGGCGCTGGCCTCATAGGTCTTCTCCTCCAACTCCTGCTGCATTTTCAGCATATCCTGCTGCATCTTCTGGGCCTGCTTGATCATGTTCATATTCATGCCGCCGCCCATGCCGGGGATGCCCCGGCTGTTGAATCCCTTTGCCATATCGCTGCACTCCTTCTGGTCTAAAAATGTGGTTATTGGATCTTGATGTTATCGAACTGGGCCCCGAAGGCCAGCAGCTCGTCCAGGGCGTCCTTCTTCCCCTGTCCCGCCTCAGCAGAGGTGGAGGGATTTTTTGCCGCCGGGGGCTTGCCCACCACGATGGACACCTGTACCTGAGGCACGCCGAAGCAGGCGCAGGCCGCCTGGGAGAGGGCCTGGGTGATGGCGGGCTTGTTGAGCATGGCCCGGGTGAACTCCCCGTCCACCCACAGGGTAAGGAAGCCGTTTTTCCAGCTCCCGGTGACCTTGGCCGGGTTGTGGAAGTAGGGCAGCACCGAGGGGGGCACCTGCCCCCGCAGTCCGGCTGCGAAAGAGGGCCAGAAGGCGGTGTCCGCGGCCTCCTCCTGGTTCTGGGCTCCAGGGGCCTGGGCCGGAGGGGCCGTGGGGGCAGCCGCCTGGGGGGCGGGCTGGGACACGGGGGGCTCCGGGGAGAGCTCCTGTCCGGGCGGGTCGTAGGAGGGTTCCTCCTCCGGCTCGGGGGGCAGGGGCGAGCGCTCCTCCTCCCAGGGGGGCGTGTCCTCCGGGGCGGAGGGTGCGGGGGTGGGCGCCGGCTGGGGCGCCGGGGCGGCCTTCCGGACCGGAGCCGCCGGGGCCTGAACCGAAACGGCGGGGGCCGCCGGGACCCCCTTGGCCAGCTGCTCCTCCAGCCGGGCCACCCGGGCGGAGAGCCCGGCGAAGGAGTCGTCCAGCCGTTCGTCGCACAGGCGGATGAGGCACAGCTCCGCGTCGGTGCGCCGGCTGCTGCTCCGGGCCAGGTCGGGGAGGGTGGTCTGGAGCTGCTTTAAGATCTGGAGCAGGCGGGGGGCGGTGAACTGCGCCCCCAGGGTGCGCATGGTCCCCTCGTCGTATCCCCCGGTGAGGAGGGCGGCGCCCCCCTGGGGCGCGGTCTTACGCAGCAGCAGGTCCCGGGCCAGGGCGGACAGCTCCTCCAGCACTGAGCCCACGTCCTTCCCGTTGCCGTACAGCCGCCCCAGAGTCTCCAGGGCCCCGGCGGTATCGTGGGCGGCGATGAGGCCCATGAGCCGGGCGGTCTCCAGGTTGCCGGCCAGGCCCAGGGTGTCCAGGATCTCCTGCTCGTCCACCGTTCCGCCCCCGCCGGAGCACTGGTCCAGCAGGGACAGGGCGTCCCGCAGCCCGCCGTCCGCCAGCCGGGCGAGCAGGGCCGCCCCGGAGTCGGTCAGGCCGATGCCCTCCTGCTGCGCCACATAGGACAGCCGCTGGGCAATCTGGCCGGGGAGGATGCGCTTGAAGGAGAACTGCTGGCACCGGGACTTGATGGTGGCCGGCACCTTGTGCAGCTCCGTGGTGGCCAGGATGAACATCAGGTGCTCCGGGGGCTCCTCCAAAATCTTCAGCAGAGCGTTGAAGGCGGGGGTGGAGAGCATGTGCACCTCGTCCACGATGTACACCCGCTTTTTCACGGCGGCGGGGGTGTACACCGCCTCGTCCCGGAGGGCCCGGACCTGGTCCACCCCGTTGTTGGAGGCGGCGTCCAGTTCCAGCACATCCAGGATGGAGCCGTTCTCAATGCCCACACAGGCAGGGCACTGGTTGCAGGGGTTGCCGTCCACCGGGTGCTGGCAGTTCACCGCCCGGGAGAGGATCTTGGCGCAGGTGGTCTTGCCGGTGCCCCGGGTGCCGGTAAACAGATAGGCGTGGGACAGCCGGCCGGAGGCCACTTGGCGCTTTAACGTCTCGGTGATGTGGCTCTGCCCCACCACGTCGTCAAAGGTGCGGGGCCGCCACTTGCGGTAGAGTGCTTGGTACATGGGGAGAGATCACCTCGGAAAACAAACGGTGTTTGGGAGTTTATGAAGAGATTTCGCCGCCTGTGGGCGGCGAGGTACATTCCCAGCGATGGGAAAGTACCCAATGGCCCAGGCCACCTTCTCTTGGCCCTTCGGGCCAATTCACCTTGAGGATCGCCGGGGGACGCCGCAGGGGCGAACTTCGTTCGCCATGACGGCTTACCCCCGGACCCCCGTTACGGGGGACGCCCTCCTGTTTTGCGGGAGCAGTATTTCCGGCGCGCTCGTCGTCGCGGATTTCATATCCCTCGCTTCGCCCGAGACGGGCAAAGCTCGCTCATTCCATCGCTCCTCCTCTCCAACGCAAACCCACTTCGTTGGGCTTTGCGTTGGGGCCGCCTTCGGCGGCTGTGAGGTGCAAAATTTAGAATTGCTGCGGTTCAAAAACTGCGCCTGGCTTTGCCGAGCTAACGTTCCCGGTGCGGGTGACCCCGGGCCGGTCTGGGACCGGCCCCTACGGCGAACCTACGCCGGTTCCGATGATTTCGTAGGGGCGGGTCCCAGACCCGCCCGCCCCAGAATCTTTCGTATTTCTCGTAGGGGCGACCCTTGCGGTCGCCCGAACCACGGGCCGGCCGGTGTCCGGCCCCTACGGCGAAACTGGAATGGTT
>CALWWF010000074.1 GCA_944385165.1 uncultured Oscillospiraceae bacterium | reverse complement strand
TGTGGACGAGGAGGCGGTGTGGCAGTCGGTGCGGGAGGAGGACACCGCCTGGCACTGCGGCAGCAGCCAGCCGGTCCACCCCGCCTGCCGCAACGCCAACTCCATCGGGGTGGAGATGTGCAACAGCGCCGGAGGCGTGCCTCCGGCCGTCCGGGACCGGACGGCGGCCCTGGTGCGGGAGCTGATGGACAAGTACGGGGTGCCTGCGGAACGCGTCCTGCGGCACTACGACGTGACCGGAAAGCGGTGTCCCGCCCCCTGGGTGGACAGGCCCGGGGAGTGGGAGGACTTCAAGGGGAGATTGGAGGTGGAAGCGGTGACTCAGGAGCAGTTTGACGCCATGCTGGAGGACTATCTGGCCCGCCGGGGGGAGCGGGAGGCCAGCGGCTGGGCGGCCCCCTACATTCAGCGGGCCGTGGACGCCGGCGTGATGGCGGAGGAGGCGGGCGGCATCGGCCGGCCCCAGGCCTTCGCCACCCGGGAGGAGCTGGCCGCCGTGGCCTCCTCCCTGCTTTTCTTGAAAGAAAAGTAGGCAAAAGAACTTTCTGCGAAACTTCGTTTCGCCTCTTTCTGGATGGGCGCTTGTGCACCTATATCGCCACCCCCGGGCCCCCATTTTACGAGGGCCGCCCCCATATCCACTCCAAACGCAGACGCGGCGCGGCGGAAGTCCCACACCTGGGATACTTCCGCCGCGCCGCTGCGCTTACGCCGGATTGTAGTAGATCAGCATACTCAGCTGGGCCGGGGTCCCACCCCCGTTGGCATACACATGGGGGACGTCCCCCTGGAAGCGGATGGAGTCCCCCGTTTCCAGATGGTAGGTCTCCCCGTCGACGCCGATCTCCACCGTCCCCTGGAAAACGGTGACGTACTCCTCCGTCCCCCGCAGGTGGGGCTGCGCCTCCATCCGTCCCTCAGGCTGGATCACGATGCGGTAGGTCTCAAACAGCTTCGCCTCATTGAAGGAAAAGGCGGGGTAGCTGAGATACCGCCCCTCGTCCGCCTCCAGAGGGGTCCTGCACCGGAGCACGGACACCCCCTCGTTTCGCGGCTCCACCAGGGAGGTAAAGGAGACCTTGTACCCGTTGGCGATCTTCCACACCACCGCGATGGTGGGGTTCACCTCCCCCTTCTCGATCTGGGCCAGCATGCTTCGGGATACCCCGGTGAGCTCCGCCGCCCCATCCAGGGTCAGTTTCTTCCGCTCCCGGACCGCCCGGACATTTTGTGCAATCACGTCAGTTACATTCAAAGATACGGCCCTCCTATTGACAGGATGCTAATACAAGAGTACAATATAATGGAAATCCAGGATATTGGATTTTCTGTCCCTTATATTGTAACGCTTTGGAGCGAGGAGGTCAAGCACCATGTTCCCCTGGTACACCTTCCTTACCTACGCGGTGGTCACCGCCGCCACCCCTGGACCCAACAACATCATGTCCATGTCCAACGCCAGCAAAAAAGGATTTCGGGCCGCCCTCCCCTTCAACTTTGGGATCTGGGTGGGATTTACCCTGGTCATGGCGGCCTGCACCCTGTTTTGTACGGCTCTCTCCGCCCTGATTCCCGCCCTGCGAGTGCCTATGCTGGTGCTGGGGGCGGCCTATATGCTCTATCTGGCCTGGGGGACCTTCCGCAGCTCCGGCGTCATCCAGGAGGACCACTCCCGGGAGGGCTTCCTGGCCGGATTGCTGCTGCAATTCGTCAACCCCAAGATCTATCTCTACGGCATCATGTCCATGGAGGCGTACATCCTTCCCTATTATGAGGGCCAGTCTATCATCCTGCTGGGCTTCGCCCTGCTGCTGGCCTTCATCGGATTTTTCTTCACCCTGTGCTGGTCCGCCTTCGGCTCTGTGTTCCGGCGGCTGTTCACCCGGCATGCCCGGGTGGTAAATACCATTATGGCCCTTCTGCTGGTGTACTGCGCTGTCTCTCTGTTTCTGTAACGGGTCACACCCCTCGCAACTCCACCCGCTCCACGAATGGGCGCACCAGGTCCGCAAAGGTTTGCAGTGTCTCCCCGTCCCAGGGGCGGAGCCCCCTCTGGAGCACCGTGTCCCGGTCCACGAAATTTTGCAGGAAATACCGTTTTGCCCCGGCGATCCAGGGGCCGATGGCTCGGAAGCTGCCGGCGTCATGGAACTCCCGCACCACGGTGGTGCGGAACTCATAGTCCACTGCCCCGGTCAGCAGGTAAGAAACGCTCTCCCGGAAGGGGGCCAGGTCCAGGCCGGGTATCCCGGTGGTCTCCCCGTACCGCTCTGGGCTATTTTTCACGTCCATGGCCACATAGTCCACCAGGCCCCCCTCCACCAGCTTCCGCAGCCCCTGGGGGTGGCTGCCGTTGGTGTCCAGCTTCACGGGGAAGCCCAGCTCCTTGATCTGGGCGAGCAGCTCGGGCAGGTCCGGGCGCAGCAGGGGCTCTCCCCCGGTAACGCACACCCCGTCCAGCAGGCCCACCCGCTTTTTCAGGAAGGCCAGCAGTTCCCCGCTGTCTAACTCCGCCGGCATGGGCCCCACCACCAGCCCCCCGTTGTGACAGAAGGGGCAGCGCAGGTCGCACCCCCCCAGAAATACCGTACACGCCACCCTGCCGGGATAGTCCAGCAGGGTCATTTTTTGCAGTCCCTGGATGTCCATAGTCCTCTCCTCCTGCGATGGGCGTTTTTCTCCCATTGTAGAGAGGGGACGGACGGCTGTCAACGCTTCCCGGAAAAGAAGAGCGCAAATCCATGAAAATTTCCCGTTGTCCCCGGGAGCGGGAAATGATAGAATAAGAGCACGCATTTTGTCAACCAAAGAAAAAGGAGAACCTTCCATGCTCTATGCCGTCCTTGTGGCCCTTCTGGTGGCCCTGGACCAGCTGGTGAAATGCCTGGTGGTCCAGAATATCCCTCTGGGGGAGCACGTCCCCTTCCTGCCCTATCTGCTGGACCTGACCTATGTGCAGAACACCGGGGCCGCCTTCTCCCTATTTTCCCAGCACACCTGGCTGCTCACCCTTCTCTCCCTGGTGATGTCGGTGATTCTGGCGGCGGCGGTGTGGAAGCCCTTCTTCCGCCGCCCCTTCGGCCGCACCGCCCTGGCCCTGCTGCTGGCGGGTGCGGTGGGCAACCTCATCGACCGGGCCTTCCACGGGTATGTGGTGGATATGTTCCATGTACTGTTTATGGAGTTTGCCGTGTTCAACGTGGCGGACATCTGCGTGGTGGTGGGGGGCTTTGCGGCGGCGGCCTACTACCTCTTCTTCTACGACAAGCTGGAGGGGAAGCCCAAAGCCCCCAAAGAGGGGGAGGAGGCCCCATGACCGCCCTCACCCTCACCCCCCAGGAGGGCGGGGAGCGGCTGGACGCCTTTCTGGCCCGGAGGGTGGAGGGGCTCACCCGTTCCGCCGCCCAGCGTCTGCTGGAGGAGGGGGCGGTCACCTGCGGCGGGAAGCCCCTGAAAAAGAGTGAAAAGACCGTCCCCGGCCAAATCATCCAGGTGGCCCTCCCCGACCCGGAGCCGGTGGACGTGCGCCCCCAGGACATCCCCCTGGACGTGGTGTATGAGGACGAGGACGTGATCGTGGTGAACAAGCCGGTGGGGATGGTGGTCCACCCCGCCCCCGGCCACCCGGACGGCACTTTGGTCAACGCCCTGCTCTACCACTGCGGGAACTCCCTGTCCGGCATCAACGGGGAGCTGCGCCCCGGCATCGTCCACCGCATCGACCGTGACACCTCGGGGCTCATCATCGCCGCCAAAAACGACCGCGCCCACCTGGCCCTGGCGGCGCAGCTTCAGGACCACTCCCTCTCCCGGGTGTACGAGGCGGTGGCGGTGGGAAACTTCCGGGAGGACGAAGGGACGGTAAACGCCCCCATCGGCCGCCACCCGGTGGACCGGAAGAAGATGGCCGTGGAGCCCCGGAACGGCCGGCCGGCGGTGACCCACTGGCGGGTCTTGCACCGCTACCCCGGCTATACCCATGTGGAGTGCCGCCTGGAGACCGGCCGTACCCACCAGATCCGGGTCCACCTGGCCTATCTCGGCCACCCCCTCCTGGGGGACACGGTGTACGGCAGCAAGAAGCCCTGCCCCGGCCTGGCCGGCCAGTGTTTACACGCCCGAAGACTCATGTTCCGGCATCCCAGGACTGGAGAGCGGATGGAGCTGGAGTGCCCCCTCCCCGGCTATTTCCAGGCGGTGCTGGACAAGCTGGAGCGCATGAGCTGACGGGGCGCGGGCCGCATTTTTCTTGCCCCCGCCGCCCCTTTGTGGTATGATGAAGGGCGCTGGTTTCCTGAAACAAACCTGACACATCTGGGAAAGGATGTTGAATATGACGACACGCACCATGAAACGGCTGGGGGCCCTCTCCCTGTCCCTCGCTTTGACCCTGACCGCCCTGAGCGGCTGCCAGGGGGGCGGCTCCTCCGCCTCCGGCTCCAGCTCCCAGGCGGACGGCAGCTCCAGCGCCGCCCAGGCGGAGCCCATGGACCTGTCCCAAGTGACCGACCCCTATCTGGCCACGGCGGGGATCCCCGGGGACACGGTGGTGGCCCGGGCGGGGGGCGCGGACATCACCGCGGCCAGCCTGCTCTACTGGCTGGCCTATTCGGCGGACAGCACCGCCCAGTACTACACCATGATGGGGGTGGAGTTTCCCTGGGATACGGAGATGGAGGAAGGTGTCACCATGGAGCAGGGCCTTCTGGACGCCGCCTTGGACACCGCGGCCCTGTACGCCATCCTCCCCGTCCACGCCCAGGAGGAGGGGATCTCCGTCACCGGGGAGCTGGAGCAGCAGGTGAACGACCTGATGGCCTCCATGGAGGCCGACGCGGGCAGCCCGGAGCTGCTGGACCACGCCCTGTGGTATAACGCTCTGACCCGGGACCTGTATACCTCCCTCTTTGAGATCAATGACCTGAACGCCCAGCTTCAGCAGGCCCTCTACGGCGAGGGGACGGCGGGCTATCCCACCGACGCGGAGGTAACCGCCTACGCCCAGGATGATCTGGGCTACTACCGGGCCAAGCACATCCTTCTGAAGACCGTGGACACCGACAGCCCCCTCACCGACGAGGAGGGCAACCCCACCGGGGAGTACACCCCCCTGGACGAGGCCACCGTGGCAGAGAAATACGCTCTGGCCCAGGACCTGCTCGCCCAGCTCCAGGCCGCCGGGGACAAGGAGGCCCTCTTCGACCAGCTGATGGAGGAGTACAGCGAGGACACCGACGCCTCCGGCGCCCTGAACGGGGTGGACGGCTACACCGCCGCCCAGGGGCAGATGGTGGCCCCCTTTGAGGAGGCGGCCCTGGCCCTGGACGACTATGAGGTCAGCGGCATCGTGGAGAGCGTGTACGGCTACCACATCATCCTGCGCCTCCCCCTGGACCCGGCCCAGTTCCGCTCGGACTATGTGGCCCAGCAGATGACCGATCTGCGCCAGAGCTGGCTGGACGCGAGCGCTCCGGAGCCCACCGGCGAGATGGAGCGGATCGACCCCTCCGATTTTTATACGAAACTCCAGTCCCTGCGCTCCGCCGTCCAGGCAGAGATGGACGAACAGGAGGCGGCGGACAGCTCCGCCTCCTCCAGCGCCTCTAGTTCCTCCTCTGCCGGATAACCGTTCCTTGCAACCAAAAACGCGGGACCGCCCAAGCGGTCCCGCGTTTTTTTGCCTTTATCGGGCCAGCAGCTTTTTCATGCCCTCCTCCAGCCCCTGCACCGTCAGGGGGTACATGGGGAATACCTGGGCGATGGCGTCGTAGGTCTGGGTCCAGTACTCCCCCCAGGAGGGGCGCTGGCTGGGGTTGAGCCAGATCACGTTGGGGTACTTGTCCCGGAAGCGCAGCAGCCAGTCCATGCCGCACTTGGGGAGGCTGGGGTCCCGGTCCCGGCTGTAGTACCAGCCGCCGGTGAGCTCATAGGGGGCCATCTGGGCGTCCCCCACGAAGATGACCTTGTACTCCGAGGACAGGTTGGACAGCAGCCACTGAGTGTTCACCGCCCCGGAGGGGAGCAGGCTGGGGTCGGTGTACACTCTTCCGTAGACGCAGTTGTGGAAGTAGTACACCTTCAGGTCCTTGAAGTGGCCCACCTTGCTCACCGCCTGGAACAGGGCGGAGCACAGCTGGGCGTAGTAGTCCATGGAGCCGCCGGAGTCCATGAGCAACAGCACCTTCACCGTGTTCTGCCGGGGGCGCTTATACCGCACGGTGAGCATCCCCCCGTGCTCCGCCGTGTCCTGGATGGTGCTGTCCACGTCGAACTCCGTGGGGGGCAGGTCCACCAGGCCGGAGTACTGCCGCAGGCGCTTGAGGGCCACCTGGAACTGCCGGGTGTCCAGGGTGTTGTCCCCCCGGAAGTCCCGGAACCGCCGCTCCCCCGCCACCCGGAAGGCCCGGCGGTGCATCCCCTGACCCCCCACCCGGATGCCCTTGGGGGAGAGGCCGGAGTTGCCGAAGGTGGACATGCCGTGGGTGCCCACCCAGTAGTTGCCGCCGTTGTGCTCCTCGGTCTGCTCCCGCATCCGCTCCTGGAGCATCTTCTCGATCTCCTCCTCACTGAGCCGCTCATTGAGCCGGGCCTGCTCCTCGTCCCAGTTGGCGTAGTCGGTCAAAACGTCCGGCCGGTTGAGCCAGTCCAGCAGCTCCTGGGACACCTCCCCCTCGAAGGGGACGTCTTTGAAATACTGGAGGAAGCAGCGGTCGAAGCGGTCAAAGTCCGCCTCGCTCTTCACCAGGAGGCAGCGGCACAGGTGGTAGAAGCCGGTGAAGCTGGAGCGGTGGAGCCCCTTGTCCAGGGCCTCCATCAGGGCCATCCACTCGGTGAGAGAGACCTTCAGCCCGCCCCGGCGCAGGGTGTAGAGAAATTCCTCAAACATGGGAGACCCCTCTTACCGCCAGGCCCGGCGCAGGGCGTCCATGTCCTCGTTCTTTTTCAGCAGCACCCCCAGGTAGGGGACCTCCTTCACCACCCGCTTGGGGTCCACCCCCTCGTGGACCAGGGCCCGGAGCCAGTCGATGATCTCGCTGGTGGAGGGCTTCTTTTTGATCTGGGGCAGCTGGCGGATGCGGTAGAAGGCCTCCAGGGCCTGGGTGAGCAGCTTCTCATCCAGGTCCGGGAAGTGGACCCGGACGATCTCCGCCATCAGTTCCTTGTCCGGGAAGTCGATGTAGTGGAACACGCACCGGCGCAGGAAGGCGTCGGGCAGCTCCTTCTCCGCGTTGGAGGTGATGATGACCACCGGGCGGTGCTTGGCGGTGACGGTCTCCCCGGTCTCGGGGATATAGAACTCCATCCGGTCCAGCTCCCACAGCAGGTCGTTGGGGAACTCCAGGTCCGCCTTGTCAATCTCGTCGATGAGGAGGATGACCTGCTCCTGGGCGGTGAAGGCCTCCCCCAGCTTGCCCAGGCGGACATACTTGGCGATGTCGTCCACCCCCTCGCCGCCGAACTGGCTGTCGTAGAGCCGCTGGACCACGTCGTAGACGTACAGGCCGTCCTGGGCCTTGGTGGTGGACTTGATGTTCCAGATGATCAGCTGCTTGTTCAGGGCCTGGGCGATGGCCTCGGCCAGCATGGTCTTTCCGGTGCCCGGCTCGCCCTTGATGAGCAGGGGCTTCTGGAGCACCATGGCGATGTTCACCGCCCCCATCAGCTCCTGGGAGGCCACATAGTTTTGACTGCCGCGAAATTCGCTCATAGTTCCTTCCTTTCCGGGGCAGAGCGCCCCGCTTTTTCCAAATCTGCAATAGTTGCATTGTACCGGGTTTTTGGGGAAATTGCAAGCGGCCGGGACGCTTTTGCGTCCCGGCCGCCGGCATGGGGTATGGAAAGGAAAGAGAGGGCATCGTTATTGCAGGAATCCGATAAACCCGAAGATGATAAAGATGTTGATGAAGTCGATGAACAGCGCGCCCACGATGGGGACCACGAAGTAGGGGGTCTTGCTGTAGGCGTACTTGGCAGACACCGCGTCCATGTTGGCGATGGCGTTGGAGGTGGAGCCCATCCCGAAGCCGATCAGGCCGCAGGAGATCATGGCCGCGTCGTAATCCTTGCCCATGAGGGGGAAGCAGATGAAGTTGGCGAAGATGAAGGCCAGCACCACCTGCAGCAGCAGGAGGATGAGCATGGGGACGGCCAGGTTGACCAGCTCCCACAGCTGCAGAGACATGAGAGCGATGCCCAAAAACACGTTCCGGGCCGCGTCGCCCAGGGCGTCCATCTCCTCCTTGGGCAGTTCAAAGGCGGACATATTGTCCGTGACGTTGCGGAAAATGCAGGCGATGAGCATGGCGCCCAGGTAGGCAGGGAAGGACACGCCGTCCACGAACTGGCCCACCGCGTCGTTGATGGCCGAGGTCACATAGGAGCCGATGCCCATGCACAGCAGGATGATAAAGGTGCCGGTGCAGATGGTCTTGGAGCTGAGGATCTTCTTCTTATCCTCCAGGATGGACAGATCCACATCCACGTCCTTGCTGGTGTCCCGGGCCTGGAATTTGGTGAACAGATCGTGCTTTTCGATCAGCCGGGTGGCCACCGGGCCGCCCATGATGGAGCCGCACAGGATGCCGAAGGTGGCGGAGGTGACCGCCACGGTGGTAGCGGCGGAGTAGCCCAGGGCCTCTACGCTGGGGGCTACGGCGGCGGAGGTACCCATGCCGCCGGTGAGGGCCGGGGAGGCGGTCATCAGGGCCAGCAGCGGCTCGATGCCCACGGTGTTGGACAGTCCCACCGCCAATACATCCTGGAGGAAGGCAAAGACGGCGGCGATCAGCAGGAATTTCACCACCTTGGCCCCGCCGGTCTTCAGCATTTTGAAGCTGGCGGCGAATCCGATGGTGCAGAAGTACATATTCTGGAAGAAGGACTGTAAGGTGGTGTCAAAGTCAAACTGAATGATGTTGGCGCTGCGCAAAATGGTGGAACAGATGGAAAAGATCAGGCCGCCGATGACCGGGGCCGGGATGCAGTATTTGGTGAAGAAGCGCACCCGCTTCCGCACGAACATGCCGATCAGCAGCACGATAATGGCAAATCCCGTGGTCCTTACCATATCCATGGTGAGTGTAAACATATCCCCATCTCCTTATTCTATGTCCGCTCTGGGTTGGTTCCAATCCGACTCTCCTTTGCTTCTGATTTCTCCAAAACAGTTGGGGCGGCGGTCACAGGGTGACTTTGCCGTCCTTGAGGATGTACCGTCCGTCCGCCTGGATGGTGCCGTCCTTCATGATCACGTCATAGTGGCAGGCGGCCTTCACATTGCCTCCCAGGGTGATGCTGGTGCCGATGCCGATGTGGCAGGAGCCGAACACCCCCTCGTCCTCCAGCATAAAGCCGCAGAAGTGGCACTTGGGGTTCAGGCCCACCCCGTGCTCGGCAATGTTGTACACGTTGGGGTCGTTTTTGGCGGCCAAGTCGTCGGAGAGCATCTTGGCCTGGCGGCCGCCGGTGATCTCCACGATCCGGCCGTTCTCCACTTTCAGGGTCACCGGCTCCTCCAGCACGCCGATGCCCACATAGGGGATGCTGCCGTCGGCCACGATGACGCCGTTGGCGGTGCCCTCCAGGGGGGAGACGTTGGCCTCTACCGTGGGGAGGGTGGAGAACTGCCCCTTCTCTACCATGCAGTAGAGGTGATTGCCCCGGCGGCCCTTGGCGGAATACTCCAAGTGGGTGCCGCTGGGGGAGGTGAGCACGATCTTCTCCGCGCCGGCCATGGCCTGGGCCATCCCGATGCAGATGGGCTTGAGGGTCTCAAAGTCCCCCTCAATGCCCCCGTGGACCATCATCTCCTCGGTGAAGTGGGTGAGCACCAGCCCCCGGGAGCCGGCGGCGATGGCGGATTTGACCGCCTGGGTGTGGGTAATGGATTTGCCCACCACGGACAGGAAACCGTCGCTGGCCAGCATGGCGGCGGCAATCTCCTTGGGGGGCTCCTCCCCGTCCCGGCTGCGGGGTTCCATGATGCAGATGGCCGGCTCCGCCCCCACCCGGTACACCTCGGTGGCCAGGGCCTGGGCGATGCTCAGGCGGGAGAGCTCCGTGACGATCAAGATCTGCTCCCCCGGCTGCACCTTCATACAGGTGTTGACCACCTTGCTGGCTCCCCGGGACATATAGATGTTTTCCATGACCGCGCCTCCTTACATGATTTGTATTCAATATTCTATAGAATATTCTTTTAAAAGAAAAGAGGTTTGCCAACCTCTTCGTTTTATATTCTATAGAATATCGGATGGCAAACCTTTTGTCAAGTCTTATTCCGTTTTTTCAGCGTTTTTCCTCAATGTATTTCTGTCCGTTATGGATGTGCTGAGAGACCGCCCGACGGGCGCCCTCCAGGTCCCGGCGCTCCAGCGCCTCCACAATGGCCCGGTGTTCCCGGTAGATGGCCTTCTGCCGCTCTGGGCTGCCGGCGGAATATTTCCGGTCCCGGCCAATGACTCCCTTCAGCATGGCCAGCAGGTTGCATAACGTGCGGTTTCCCGTCAATTGGTACAGATACTCGTCAAAGGCCTGGCTGGCGGTGGAGATGTCCTCCACGCCCCGGGCCTGACGGACCGCCTCCACCCGCTGGTAGAGGGCCTGCACATCCGCCTGGGTCATCCGCTCCAAGGCCTCCTTGACCACCAGGTGCTCCAGGGCCTCCCGGCAGGCATAGGCCTCCTTGATCTCCTCCTGGTCCAAGGTCTTCACCACCGCCCCCCGATATGGGATGATCTCAATCAGGCCGGCGCTGGACAGGCGCTTAAATGCCTCCCGCACGGGGGTGGCGCTCACCCCCATCTGCTTGGCCACATGCTGCTCCCGCAGCTCCGTCCCCGGTTCCAGCGTCCCGTTGACGATGGACTCCATCAGGATCTTATAGACCTGTTCGCTGAGGGGAATGCGGGGAACACTGGGGATCTGCTGATACTCCTGTTGATGCTCCATATTCTTCCTTCTAACGCTCCATTCTTCCAGCCGCACCAAAAAATGCCGCTCTCTCTGGCGGGCTATCTGGATTTTCACCGATTTTATGTGAAAATTCTCAATGATAAGTATAATTCATCCCGCCGGTCCGGTCAATGGAGACTTGTTGGCCCTTCCCGGCCCACGGGACAAACATGCCGCCCGGGATGGACTGGGATGTCTCCCTTTCTCCCGGGCGGCTGTGGAAAACTGTGTGGACAAAGTGGAAAACTTTTTTGCTTTCTCCCTGTTTCTTCAGAAATCGACCGGATTCTGCAACAAAACGAAAAAGGTTACTTCCCCTCCGGGGCCAGGTTATCCAGCATCCGCAGATAGCAGCTGCGCATCACTGCCCGCTCCTGGGCGGACAGGCCGGCATACATCCGGCGGGACACCCGCTCCAGGCAGGCCCGGCACAGCTCCACCGCCTGCTTCCCCCGCTGTGTCAGGACCACCCGGTTGCACCGGGCGTCTCCCGCCTCCGGCTGCCGGCGAATATAGCCCTTCCGCTCCAGAGAATTCAAAGAGGCGGTCACCGCCGCCGGGGAGACGTTCAGGGAGCGGGCCAGCTCCCGCTGATTGCGCCCCTTCTCTCCGGCGTCCCCCTCCCCGGACAGGGCCAAAATACACAGCAGCATGGGGTGGCCCACCTCCCGCAGCCCGGCGGCGGCCAGCTCGGCCTGAAGGGCCGCCTGGCGGGCTTGGTGCAGCCGGCGCTCCAGCAGGACCAATTCAAATTCCAGATTGTTCATGGCGGACCATCCTTTCGCCCCCAGCGGGGTGGGTTTTATTGTATCCCCCCGCCGGGAAATGTCAAGGGCCAGGAGCAGGGGTTTCCAGGAAGTTCACATTTTCCTGCAAATCCCGGGAAAACTCCCGGAAAATATGGAACAAGCGTTTGACTTTTTTGAGCGGGTGTGGTACAATTTCAGTGTCTATTTCATGCCTCCGGGTGGGAAGGAGCACGAACATGGGAAACCTGACCCCGAAACAGCAGCGGATCTACGATTTCATCCAGACCTTCACCGCTCAGCACGGCTATCCTCCTTCGGTGCGGGAGATCGGCGCGGCGGTGGGCTTAAAATCCCCCTCCACCGTCCACTTCCATCTGAAGGGGCTGGAGGAGGCCGGCATGATCATCAAGGCGGAGGGCAAGACACGAGCCATCACCCTGGCCGCCGACCCCAGCCGGGGCGGCGCGGCGGAGGAGGCGCGGCCCCAGACCGACCGGATCCCCGTGGTGGGCAACGTGGCCGCCGGTTCCCCCATTTTGGCGGAGGAGTGCATTGAGGACTACCTCACTTTTGACACCCAGGGGCTGTCAGGCGAGCACTTCGCTTTGAAAGTTCGGGGGGAGTCTATGCTGGGGGCGGGTATCCTCCCCGGCGATCTGGTGGTGGTCCACCGGCAGCCGGAGGCCCACAGCGGCGAGATCGTGGTGGCCCTGTTTGAGGATGAGGCCACAGTGAAGACCCTGCGCCGGCGGGACGGCAAGACCTGGCTCATGCCCGCCAACGACGCCTATGAGCCCATCGACGGCACCCATGCCCAGATCATCGGCAAAGTGGTGGCGGTGGTGCGGCGCTATTGACCGATTATCCAATCATATGGTAATCCAGCCACCGGCAAAGCCGGTGGCTTTTTTATAGAAAAAGCCGGACGCCTGGGCGTCCGGCTTTTTGTTTGGCGGAATGTCCTTTATTCCTTTTCAATATCCATCATCAGACCCACCCGGCGGGCGTGGCGGCCCCCTTCAAACTCGGTGTTCAGGAACACGTCCACAATGCGCTCGGCCATGTTGGGCCCGATCATCCCCGCGCCCATGGCCAGCATATTGGCGTCATTGTGCCGGCGGGTCATCTCCGCAGAGAGGGGGTCGCTGCACAGGGCGCAGCGGATGCCCTTCACCTTGTTGGCGGAAATGGAGATCCCGATGCCGGTGGTGCAGATCACGATACCCCGCTCGCACCGGCCGTCTGCCACCGCCTGGGCCGCGGCCTTGCCGAAGATGGGGTAGTCGCAGCTCTCCAGGCTGTCACAGCCGCAGTCCAGCACATTGATGCCCTTGGCGGTGAGGTAGGCCTTGATGTGCTCCTTCAGACGGTAACCGCCGTGGTCCGACCCAATGGAAATCATATATATTCCTCCTTATATCCTATGTCACGCCGACATAACTTTCTCTTTCCCTATTTTATTGCATTCTGGCCGATTTGGCAAGGGGCAGGCGCAATCCAGTACAGATTCTTAACAAAATCTGGCTCCAGTAAGACTGCGCCCGCCGCAGGAAGGGCGGCGGGCGCAGTTTGTGCTTCTTATGACAGCGATTACAGCCGGGTGGGCACATGCCAGATGTCGCTGGCATAGTCCCGGATGGAGCGGTCGGCGGCAAAGATGCCGGAACGGGCGATGTTGATCAGGGACATCTGGTTCCAGCGCTTGCGGTCGGCGTAGGTCTCCAGGGCCCGGCGGTGGGCCTGGCAGTAGCTGTCAAAGTCGGCCAGGAGCATATACTCGTCCGCCGGGCTTCCGCCCGCGCCCCGGAGCAGCCGGTCCACCAGGTCGCTGTAGTCCACGCCGTCCCCAAAGCCGGCGCGGATCTGATCCAGCACCCGCTTGATGGCCGGATTGTGGTTGTAGTAGTCGGCGGGGATATAGCCCTCCGCCTTCATCCGCACCACCTGGTCGGCCGTGAGGCCGAAGAGGAAGATGTTCTCGTCCCCCAGCTGCTGGTGCATCTCCACATTGGCCCCGTCCAGGGTGCCGATGGTCAAAGCGCCGTTCATCATGAACTTCATGTTGCCGGTGCCGCTGGCCTCCTTGCCGGCGGTGGAGATCTGCTCGCTGATCTCAGAGGCAGGCATGAGCTTCTCCGCCAGGGAGACCCGGTAGTTCTCCAAAAAGACCACCTGAAGCTTATCCTTGCAGAGGGGATCGGCGCTGATCTGGGCGGAGAGGGAATTGATGAGCTGGATGATCTTCTTGGCCACATGGTAACCGGGGGCGGCCTTGGCGCCGAAGAGGAAGGTCTGGGGGGTGAAGTCCATGTTGGGGTTATCCCGCAGCTGGTTGTAGAGGTGGATGATGTGCAGCACGTTGAGCAGCTGGCGCTTATACTCGTGCAGGCGCTTTACCTGTACGTCGAAGATAGCGTCGGTGTTCAGCTGCACCCCGCTCTCCCGGGCCACATAGGCAGCGAAGCGGCGCTTGTTCTCCTTCTTGATGGCCTCCAGCTGGGCGAGGACGCTCTGGTCGTCCTTGTACTTCTCCAGGCCGCGGATGGTCTCCGGGTGGAGCAGGTAGTCGTCCCCGCCGGTGCACTCCCGCACCAGGGCGTCCAGCTTGGGGTTGATTTGGGACAGCCAGCGGCGGTGGTCCACGCCGTTGGTCACGTTGTGGAACTGCTCGGGGTGCATGGTGTACGCGTCGTGGAACACATCCTTCTTCAGGATCTCCGTGTGCAGGGCGGACACGCCGTTGACCGCGTAGCAGGCGCACACGCACAGGTTGGCCATGCGCACCTCTCCGTTCCAGATGATGGCCATCTTGGAGACCTTGTTCATGTCCCCATTGAAGTGCTGCTCCAGCTTGCGCTGGTACCGGGCGGCGATCTCCTTCAAAATCTGCCAGATCCGGGGCAGGAGGCTCTCGATGAGCCCCTGGGGCCAGCGCTCCAGGGCCTCGGCCAGGACGGTGTGGTTGGTGTAGGCCACCGTGTGGGTGACGATATTCCAGGCGTCGTTCCAGCTGTACCCCTCCACGTCCAGGAGGATCCGCATCAGCTCTGGGATGACCAGGGTGGGATGGGTGTCGTTGATCTGGATGACGTGCTTCTCATGGAAGTTGCGCAGGGTGCCGTACTGGGCCCGGTGCTTGCGCACGATGGACTGAATGGTGGCGGAGACGAAGAAGTACTGCTGCTTGAGACGCAGAGACTTGCCCTCGTAGTGGTTGTCGTCGGGATAGAGGACTTTGGCGATGACCTCGGCCATGGCCTGCTGCTCCACCGCCTTGAGGTACTCGCCCCGGGAGTAGTAGGTCATATCCACGGGGACGGGGCTCTTGGCGTCCCAGAGGCGCAGGGTGTTGGTGAACTTGGTCTTATAGCCGGCGATCTCCATGTCCCGGGGGATGGCCAGGACGGTGGTATAGCCCACCTGCTCCGGGTGGTTGACCCCCCGGTCGTCCCAGTGGTCCACCACCTTGCCGCCGAAGCGGACCTCCTCGGTCTCGTCCAGCTTGGGGATGAGCCAGGCGTCGCCCAGGCCCAGTCAGTTGTCCGCCTGCTCCACCTGCTTGCCGTCTACGATCTTCTGTTTGAAGATGCCCAGCTCGTAGCAGATGGTATAGCCGGTGGCGGGGATCTCCAGGGTGGTCATGGAGTCCAGATAGCAGGCCGCCAGGCGGCCCAGGCCGCCGTTGCCCAGACCGGCGTCCGGCTCCTTCTCAAACAGGTCGGAAGCGGAGAAGCCCAGGCCCTCCAGGGCCTCCTTCAGGGTGTCCAGCAGGCCCAGGTTATAGGCGTTCTTCTCCAGAGAGCGGCCCATGAGGAACTCCATGGACAGGTAGTGGACCTGGCGCTCCTGGCCCTCCCACACGGAGTTGCCCGTCTCCATCTGGTGGCTGGACATGATGTCCCGCAGCACCAGGGCACAGGCCTTAAACATATGGTTGGGAGTGGCGTCATCCACGTCACGCCCAAAGTTGCGGCGCAGCTTGCCCACGATCATCTCGGTCAGCTGGGCCTTGGTATATTCAGCCATTCGGAATGCCTCCCGTATTCATTCAAAATCAGTTTGGAGCAAAGTTGGAAATCTTTTTCCCCATACCTGGGTATTGTATCAGATTTTCCAAAGAGCGTCAATGGACAGAAGCCTGCAAAACCAGGCAGGATTTCTTCTTTTTCATTCCGGTTTGACAATTGCCGCCAGGGTGCAAAAAAGAGCTCTCCCCATGGGGAGAGCTCTTGGAAAGACAGGATTTACCCGGAGATGCGCTGGTAGATGTCCAGATACTCCTGAGCGGAGTGGTCCCAGCTGAAGTCGGCGGTCATGCCTTCCTTTTGCAGGCCCAGCCAGGCCTCCTTATTGGTGTGGTAGAGATCCACCGCCTCCCGGATGACCCAGAGCATGTCCCCGGCGTTGATGTCCGAGAAGGTGAAGCCCCGGCCGGCACCGGTAAACTTGTTGTAGGGCAGGACGGTGTCCTTCAGGCCGCCGGTCTCCCGGACGATGGGCACGGTGCCAAAGCGCATGGCGATCATCTGGCTCAGGCCGCAGGGCTCACTGATGGAGGGCATGAGGAACAGGTCCGCCCCGGCGTAGATCATATCCGACAGGGGGGCGGAGTAGGTGATCTGGGCGGCGAAGCGGCCGGGGTACTGCCGCTGGGCGTTGCGGAAGGCCTCCTCATACTGCCAGTCGCCGGTGCCCAGCACCACCATCTGCACGTCCAGCTCCATGATCTGGTGGAGCACGTCGGTGACCAGGGAGAAGCCCTTGTGGCCCACCAGGCGGGAGACGCAGGCGATGACGGGGACGGACTCGTCCTCCCGCAGGCCCACCGCCCGCTGGAGAGCCAGCTTGCAGGCGGACTTGCCCTTGGACGGGTTCTTCACGGTAAAGTTGGCCGCCAGGCCGGGCTTGGTGGCCGGGTCGTAGAGCTGCATGTCGATGCCGTTGAGAATGCCCTGGATCTTGCCGCTCTGCTGGTTGATGACCGCGTCCATGCCATGGGCATAGAAGGGCATCCGCAGCTCCTGGGCGTAGGTGGGGGAGACGGTGGTCACGAAGTTGGAGGCCATGATGGCGCCCTTCATCAAGTTCACGTCCCCGTGGAAGGCCAGCATCCCCTCGTTGAAGTAGTTGCGGCCCAGGCCGATCACGTCCTCCAGCACCTGGTCCCCGTAGCGGCCCTGGTACTCGATGTTGTGGATGGTGAAGACGCTCTTGGCGTGGCCCAGCTGGGGGATGCGGTACTTGTCCTCCAGCAGGTAGACGGGCACCAGGGCGGTCTGCCAGTCGTTGCAGTGGATGATGTCCGGCCACCAGTCCAGCTGCCCCGGCGTCTCGATGACGGCACGGGAGAAGTAGGCGAAGCGCTCGCAGTCGTCAAAGTGGCCGTACATCTGCCAGCGCTTGAAGTAGTACTCATTGTCCACGAACCAGTAGGTGACCCCGTCCCGCTCCAGCTGGAAGATCCCGCAGTACACCTGCCGCCAGGAGAGGGTGACGTTGAAATACTTCAAAAAGGTCATCTGGCTGCGCCACTCCCCGCTGACGCCCTCGTACAGGGGGAGGATCACCTTCACCTCGTGGCCGGCCTGGGCCAATGCCTTGGGCAGGGAGCCGGCCACGTCGGCCAGTCCGCCGGTTTTGATGAAGGGCACCGCCTCCGAGGCGGCAAACAAGATTTTCATGGTAAATCCCCTTTCCGTTTTGATCCAGAGAGCACGCCGCCGGGGAGCGGGCAAGGAAACTGCCTCCGCCTCCCCGGCGGGAAAATCCATCACAGGAGCCCCAAAGGGGCGCTTTTTTACACCACCGAGCCCTTGGCGATGGCCAGAGGATAGGTCAGGTGGCCCATCAGCATCCGGTCCTGATTCACCGTGACGTCCTTATCGGTGATGACATAGGACAAAGACGCCCCGCTCTTTACCACCGTGCCCTGCATGAGCACGCAGTTGGACACCTTGGCCCCCTTCTCGATGACCACATGCCGGGAGATGATGGAGTTCTCCACCTCCCCCTCGATGAGGCAGCCGTCCGCCACCAGGGAGTGGAGGGACTTGGCGTCGGGACCGTAGTAGGTGGAGGGGCTGGAGCGGTCCTTGGTGCGGATGGGACGGGCAGGGTTGAACAGATCGTCCCGCACCACCGGGTCCAGCAGGTCCATGGAGCGCTCAAAGTAGCCGCTCACCGACTGGAAGCGGGCCACATAGCCCTGGTGGACGTAGGACATGAGCTTCAGCGTCTTCAGGCGGGGCTGAAGCACGCCGCGGCTGAAGTTGATGATGTCGTGGGCGGCGCAGTAGTCCACCATGTCCAGCAGGAGCTTCTTGGACAGGACGTAGACCTCCAGGCTCTCCAGGGTCTTGTCCGCCGCCACCGGGTGGACGGACAGGTCGGTGACCCGGCCATCCCCGTCCACCTCCACATACTCGGAGAAGCGGGGGGCCCCCTTCAGGGTGGGGGTGCACACCATGGTCACGTCGGCCCCGGTGTCGATGTGCTGCTGGAGCACCTCGGATACCGGCAGGTTCACCGCCATGTCGCCCCAGGCCAGAATCACATAGTCCTGCCGGATGTTGTCCAGGTAGTCGGCCACGCCGGCCAGGGCGTCCATGCTGCCCCGGTACTCGCCGCCCCGCTCGGCATAGCCGAAGGGGGGCAGGATGCGCAGTCCGCCGTGGCGGCGGGACAGGTCCCAGTCCTTGCCGGAGCCCACATGGTCCAGAAGGGACTGGTAGCTCTGGTGGACGATGATGCCCACGTCGGTGATGCCGGCGTTGACATAGTTGGAGAGCATGAAGTCAATCAGGCGGTACCGCCCGCCGAAGGGCAGGGAGCAGGTGTTCCGGGGACGGGTCAGCTCCCCCAGGTTGGCGTCGGACCGGTACGCAAAAATAATTCCGTGCAGGTCGTTCATGCCTGCTCACCTCCTTTCACATCTTCCCGGATCATGGCGCTGGGCTTGATCACGGCCTTGTCCCCGATGGTGACGCCGCTGGCCACCACGGCGATGCCCCAGTCCGGGTCCTCATTGGGGGGCGCGCCCACGGTGGCCTCCTCCCCCACGACCGCGTTTTCCGCCACGATGGCGTAGGAGACCACGGCCCCCTTCTTCACCACCGCGCCGGGCATGAGGATGGAGTACTGCACGTCGGCGCCCTCCTCCACCACCACAGAGTGGAAGAGCACCGAGTTCTCCACCGCGCCGTCCACCTCACAGCCGCCGGTGACCAGGGAGTGGGAGATCTGGGCGTTGGGGCCGGTGATGTGGGGGGGCTTGATGGGGGAGCGGGCATAGATGGGCCAGCTGGAGTCGTACAGGTCGATGCCGCTGTGGGGGGCCAGCATGTCCATATTGGCGTCCCACAGGGAGTTGATGGTGCCCACGTCCTTCCAGTAGCCGGAGAAGCGGTAGGTCATCAGCTTCTCCCCGGCCGCCAGCATATTGGGGATGATGTTCTTGCCGAAGTCGTTGGAGGAGTTGGGGTCGGCCTCGTCGTCGATGAGGTACTGACGCAGCTTGGACCAGGTGAAGACATAGATGCCCATAGAGGCCAGGGTGCTCTTGGGGTGCTGGGGCTTCTCCTCAAATTCATAGACCTGGCCGTCCTCGTTGGCGTTCATGATGCCAAAGCGCTTGGCCTCCTCCAGGGTCACCTCCAGCACGGAGATGGTGCAGGCGGCCTCGGTCTTCTTGTGCTGGGCCACCATGTCGGAGTAGTCCATCTTATAGATGTGGTCGCCGGAGAGGATCACCACATAGTCCGGGTCGTACAGGTCCAGAAAGCCGATGTTCTGGTAGATGGCGTTGGCCGTGCCTTTATACCAGGTGCCCTTCTCCCCCTCCCGCATATACGGGGGCAGGATGTGCACGCCGCCGTCGGAGCGGTCCAGGTCCCAGGGCTGCCCGGAGCCGATGTAGCTGTTGAGCTCCAGGGGGCGGTACTGGGTGAGCACCCCTACGGTGTCGATGCCGGAATTGACGCAGTTGGACAGGGGAAAGTCAATGATGCGGTACTTCCCGCCAAAAGGGACGGCGGGCTTGGCCACCTGGCTGGTGAGGGCGTAGAGCCGGCTGCCCTGTCCGCCCGCCAACAGCATGGCCACAACTTCTTTTTTCATATGTCGTTCACCTCTGTTGTAGTGTAAACTCCCCCGCTGGGAGGTTCACGCCGTCGTTACGTTTCCGTCTTGGATTTGGGTCCGGGCCGGGAGGCGGCCTTGGACTTCCGGGCGGCGGTTTTGGCCGCGGCGGACTTCCCGCTCTCGCCGGTCTTTTTGGTCTTGGCCCCGGTCTTCTTCTCTGTGGCCTTCTCCCCCGCTTCCTTCTTCTTGCGCACCGGATTGCGCCGGGTGCAGCGGTAGATCACCGCCGACATGGGGGGCAGGTCGATGGACAGGGCCTGTTCCTGGTCGTGGCAGGGGGTGTTCACCGTCTTTAAGGGGGCGGTGTCCCCCAGGCCGCTGCCGCCGAACTCCTCCGCGTCGGTATTGAAGATCAGGGACCAGGTGCCGGCGAAGGGGGCGCCCACATAGTAGCCCTTGCGGTGGATGGGAGAGAAGTTGCACACCACGATGAGGGGGCGCCCCTCCCGGTCCCAGCGCAGGAAGGCGATGGTGTCGGCCTGGTTGTCGTCGGCGCACAGCCACTGGAAGCCCTGCCAGGAGTCGTCCTGCTCCCACAGGGAGGATTCTGCCAGGTAGAGGGAGTTGGCCGCCTTGAAGAAGGCGTGGATCTGGCGGTGGGGCTCGTACTGGAGCAGGTGCCAGTCCAGGGAGTACTCATAGTGCCACTCGTTCCACTGGCCAATCTCCGCCCCCATGAAGGAGAGCTTT
>CALWWF010000073.1 GCA_944385165.1 uncultured Oscillospiraceae bacterium | reverse complement strand
CCACGCCGAGGTCTATATCGCCAACTTCCGCACCACCTCCGCCATCCCCTGCGACCGGATCCCCCTGGCGGTGAACACCCGCCTGCCCCGGGACATCGTGGTGGTGAAGGCCACCCAGGTGCCCATGGGCTTCAACGCCATCGGCTCCTGCCAGCGCAAGGAGTACACCTACCGCATCTACAACTCCCGCCTGGGCAACCCCTTCTATGTGGATCGGGCCTGGTTCTACCCCCGGCATCTGGACGAGAAGGTCATGCAGCGGGCGGCGGACCAGTTCGTGGGCACCCATGACTTCCGGGCGGTGCGGTCGGTGGGTACCGAGACCCGCACCACCGTGCGCACGGTCTACTATTTCGACGTGTCCCGCGCCGGGGATTTGATAGAGTGTAAGGTGTGCGCTGACGGATTTCTCTACAATATGGTCCGGGCCATGACCGGGACCATCGTCTACGCCGCGGAGGGGAAGCTGTCCCCCGAGGATATCCCGGCCATCCTGGCCTCCGGAAACCGGACCCTGGCCGGACCTACCGTCCCGCCGGGGGGGCTGTACATGACCAAGCCGGGGTACGAGGAGGACGTGCTGTAACCTTTGGCGGCGGGGAAACCCGCGCCAATGACCGATAGAAACAAAGGACAAGGCAATGAAGGAACAACAGGAATTAAAACCAAAGAAACCGAATATCCTGGTCCGTCTGATCGCGCTGGTGGTGACGGCGGCGCTGCTGCTGGGGGCGCTGGCCCTGGTGGTGTACCGGGACCGGTTCAACCTGGACGCGGTGAAGCGGTGGTTTGAGTACCGGGACCTGGAGACCAGCGAGAGCGGCGAGGCGGCCCCCTTCTCCCACGCCGGCGGGAAGCAGGCCACCTTCGCCTATCTGGAAAACGGGGTGCTGATGGCCTCGGACACCGGGGCCCGGTACTACTCCTTCTCCGGGGAGCTGTACGCCGAGGAGGTGCGCAGCCTGGAGCACCCGGTGCTTGCCGCCTCGGATGGGTATGGGGTGGTCTACGACGCGGGGGGGCAGGACCTCTTTCTCTTCCGGGGGGTGGAGGAGGCCTTCCACCTGACCCTGGACGGGGGCGGCGACCTGCTCTCCGCCCGGGTGAACGACGCGGGCTGGCTGGCCGTCACCGCCCAGGAGAGCGGCTATAAGGGCTCTGTGTCGGTGTACGACAGCTCCTACACCCGGCGCATCATCCAGATCAACCTGTCCAGCACCTTCGTAGTGGACGCCGCCGTGTCCCCGGACTGTGAGACGGTGGCCATCGTCACCATGGGGCAGGAGGGCGGCTCTTTCCAGAGCCAGATCCGCTTCTACCCGGTGGATCAGAAGGAGCCCTCCGCCGTGGTCTCCCTGGGGAACACTATGGTACTGGAGCTGGACTATGAGGACGGACTGCTGTGGGTGCTGGGGGAGGACCGGGTGACCACGGTGCAGGAGGACGGCACCGTGGCCGGGACCTACTCCCTGGGCCGGAACTATCTGAAGGGGTGCAGCTTCGGCGGCGACGGGTTTGCCCTGGTGCTGCTCAGCCGCTACCAGGCCGGCTCCGCCGGCCAGGCGGTGGTGGTGGGGCCGGACGGGAGCCAGGTGACGGCCCAGAACCTCTCCTCCAGCGTGCTGGACTTTGACGCGGCGGGGCGGTATTTCTCCCTGCTCACCGGGGAGGCGCTGGAGATCTACACCTGGGATTTCAGTCCATATAGTATTTTAGACCAGACGCAAAACGCACGGTATATTTCTCTGAGCGATTCCGGGGCGGCGCTGCTGGCCAACGCCCAGCAGGCCTGGTTGTATCTGCCAGCATAGGCCGGCGCCGCAGTGAGAGAGGAGTGTTTCTAAGATGAGTTTCATTTTGTTTGATGGGATCTTTCTGGTGGTGCTGCTCCTGGCGGCGGTCCAGGGCTACCGCAGGGGGCTGATTCTGACCCTGTGCGGCTTCCTGGCTGTGTTTGTGGCCTTTATTGGGGCGTCCATCCTGTCTGACGCCTTGGCGGGCCCGGTGAGTCAAGCCGTCCGGCCTGCCATTGAGGAGAGCGTTTCCCAGTCCCTCCAGCAGAGCCTGGAGGAGCAGGGGTTCTCCCTGCCGGAGTCCTCCGCCCCGGAGGGGGACGGGGGCCTGGCGCTGGGGGAGGACTTCTCCCTGGACCAGGTGCTGGAGCTGCTGCAAAACTCCCGGCTGGTGCAGAGCTTCTCCCAGGCCATCCACAGCGCGGTGGGCCAGGGGGTGCTGGAGGTGACCAACAACGCCGCCCAGGCGGTGGCGGACTACATCGCCCGGGAGATCGCCCGCTCGGTGCTCTTTGTGGTGTGTTTCCTGGTGGTGCTGGCGGGGTGGTATGTGCTCAGCCGGGCCCTGAACCTGGCCTTCAAGCTGCCGGTGCTGTCCACCCTGAACCGGTGGAGCGGGGCCGCGGTGGGCCTGGTGCAGGGGGGTGTGGTGCTGTTCATCGCCTGCTGGCTGTTCCGGGGGCTGTTCCCCCAGGAGGCGGTGGACCAGTCCGTACTTCTCCATTTCTTCTGTACCACCAATCCCCTGACCCTGGCGGCCGGGATTTTTTAAAAGATTCATAACCAGTTCACAATTATAGTGTATGGTTTGCCGTGAGACGAAGTTTTCTCCCAAAAGGAGTGTTGTAATCCTATGCAGCCGACTATGTGCAGCCGCTGCCACAAGAACGTGGCGGTGATCTTTATTACCAAGCTGGAGGGCGGCGAGACCAAGAACGAAGGCCTCTGCCTCAAATGCGCCCGGGAGCTTGGCATCAAGCCCATCGACGACATGATGAAGAAGATGGGCATCTCCGACGAGGACCTGGACAACCTCACCAACGAGATGATGTCCGCCTTCGGCGGAGCCGAGGGGGTGGAGGGCCTGATGGCCCAGCCCAATCCCTCTGAGGACGAGGAGGACGACGGGCGCACCGCCACCTTCCCCTTCCTCAACCAGCTCTTCGGGGGGAACGGGAATCCCAACGGCCCCGCTTCTTCCTCCAGCGACCCCGGCCGGGGGGAGAAATCCGCCCAGAACGGCAAGGGGGAGCGCCCCCCCAAGCGCAAATTTTTGGAAAACTACTGCATCTCCCTGACCAAGCGGGCCCAGGAGGGGAAGCTGGACAAGCTCATCGGCCGGGAGCGGGAGCTAGAGCGGGTCATCCAGATCCTGAACCGCCGGCAGAAAAATAACCCCTGCCTCATCGGCGAACCCGGCGTGGGCAAGACCGCTATCGCCGAGGGGCTGGCTATGAAGATCGCCCAGGGGGACGTGCCCTATAAGCTCCAGGACAAGGAGGTCTACCTGCTGGATCTCACCGCCCTGGTGGCGGGCACCCAGTTCCGGGGCCAGTTTGAAAGCCGCATGAAGGGGCTTATTGAGGAGATCAAGAAGCTGGGCAACATCATCCTGGTCATCGACGAGGTCCACAACATCGTGGGGGCGGGGGACGCGGAGGGGTCCATGAACGCCGCCAACATCCTGAAACCCGCCCTGAGCCGGGGGGAGCTCCAGGTCATCGGCGCCACCACCCTCAACGAGTACCGCAAGCACATCGAGAAGGACACCGCCCTGGAGCGCCGCTTCCAGCCGGTGATTGTGGAGGAGCCCTCCATTGAGGACAGCGTGAAGATCATCGAGGGGGTGGCCCCCTACTACGAGGCCTACCACCAGGTGTCCATCTCCCCAGAGATGTGCCGCCTGGCCGTCACCATGAGCGAGCGGTACATCACCGACCGCTATCTCCCCGACAAGGCCATCGACCTGCTGGACGAGGCCTGCTCCAACGTGAATCTGAAGAACAAGAACCTGGCCCGAGAGGCGGAGATTTCTAAAGAGATGGCCGACCTGGAGAAGGAGAAGGAGGTCATGATGGCCGCCGACACTGACCAGGCCTATGAGCGCCTTGCCAACATCCGCAGCATGGAGCTGCGCCTGGAGGACGAGCAGCATCAGCTCCAGCAGCAGGGGGTCCCCGCCCTGACGGCGGAGCACCTGGCCAACGTCATCGAGCTTTGGACCAACATCCCCGCCAGCCGCATCCAGGAGCAGGAGTATGAGCGCCTCTCCAAGCTGGAGGACCGGCTGAAGCAGCACATCATCGGCCAGGACGAGGCGGTCCACGCCGTGGCCGCCGCCATCCGCCGGGGACGGGTGGGCATCAGCCCCAAGCGCAAGCCCGTGTCCTTTATTTTTGTGGGGTCCACCGGCGTGGGCAAGACCGAGCTGGTCAAGCAGCTGGCCCAGGACCTGTTCAACGCCCCCGAGTCTTTGATCCGGCTGGATATGTCCGAGTTTATGGAGAAATACGCCGTCTCCCGGATCATCGGCTCCCCCCCGGGGTATGTGGGCTACGACGAGGCGGGCCAGCTCACCGAGAAGATCCGGCGCAAGCCCTATTCTGTGGTGCTCTTCGACGAGATTGAGAAGGCCCACCCGGATGTGCTGAACATCCTGCTGCAAATTCTGGACGACGGCCACATCACCGACGCCCACGGCCGGAAGGTCAACTTTGAGAATACCGTCATCGTCATGACCTCCAACGCCGGCAGCAACACCAAGGTGGGCTCCGTGGGCTTCAACCGCACCGTAGATGAGCAGGGGAAGGACCGGGCCATGAAGGCCCTCCAGGACTTCCTGCGGCCGGAATTCCTCAACCGGGTGGACGAGATCGTCTA
>CALWWF010000072.1 GCA_944385165.1 uncultured Oscillospiraceae bacterium | reverse complement strand
ACAAAAGGACATCCTTTCGGATGTCCTTTTGTTTTGGTGCGCGAGGCGGGAGTCGAACCCGCACGCCCTTGCGAGCACTGGCACCTGAAGCCAGCGAGTCTACCAATTCCACCACTCGCGCAAGTGGGGTGTTCTTATGTATCGCTCAGAACAAGCGATAGTTTACCATAGGAGAGGACAATTGTCAACTGTTTTTCAAAAAAATTTGAAAAATTCCGGGCCGCCGGAAGGGGCGGCCCGGAATGGGGAGATCGTCAGGTTAATACCAGATAGTCGGCGGAGACCCAGCCGGTGACGGCCTTTGTCCCGTTGGAAAACAGGACCTGATACCAGCCTGGAGTATCCATGTCCAGTACGATCACATATGCTCCGTACTTCAAACTGGAGATGATCTCGTCATCCAAGCTGGGGCCGGAGCGCACGTTCAGACTGGGCTCTGCGGTGACCTGACCCACCACTTCGGCGGGGGAGCACTGGATGTCAGCGCTGGCGGTCAGAGAGCCGCAGGCGGCGGTGATGGTGACGGTGGGCGTGCCGCTGCCGGAGTAGACGTTGGTGACTACGCCGTCAGCGTCCACGGTGGCTACGGTGGGGTCGCTGGAGCTCCAGAGGATGGTCCCCTCGCCGCCGGTGAGGGTGGCGTTGAGCTGGAGGGACTGAGTGGAGGCGAGGGTAGACTCGGTCGTGTCCAGAGTGAGGGAGGCGTCCGGGTCCAAATCAGGCGCGGGCTCCGGTTCCTCCACGGGCTCACTGCCGTTAAAGGTAAGCAGGCGGTAGAGCAGGGCCGCCATCTCTGCACGGGTCAGGTTGCCCTTGGGGTTCAAACCGCCGCCAGTGCCGCTGGCCAGACCCTGGGACACCAGGGCGGCCATGTGGGGACGGGCGTAGTTGGCGATCTGGGCCTGGTCGGCAAACTGGTCCAAAACGGTTAGGTCAGGGTCTGGGCTGTCAATGTCCAGCAGGGGCATGGCCTGGTGGAGAATGGTAAAGGCCTGCTCCCGGGTGACCAGGTCGGTGGGGGCAAATACCCCCTCGGACACGCCGGACACCAGGCCGTTGGCGCTGGCCCAGGTGACGGCGGAGGCGTAGTAGTCCGAAGCGGCCACGTCAGTAAAGGCAGGGGTGCCGGACACGGCGGGCTTGCCCAGGGCGTTGTAGAGCATCAGCACAAAGTCGCCCCGGCGGATGGAGTTGTCCCGGCCAAACTCCGTGCTGGAGATGCCGCTGACGATGCCGTGGTCATAGCAGTACTCTACCGCCTCATAGGACCAGTGGTCGGGGGTGACATCCGTGTGGATGCCGCTTAGATTGACGGAGATGGTTTTGGTAATGCCGCCGGCGGTGGCGGTGATGGTACCGCTGCTGCCGCTGCCGGAGGCGGTGAACACGCCGTCGGAGGTAATGGTTCCCACGTCGCCGGTGACGGCCCAGGTCACTCCGCCTGCGCCGGCGCGCAGAGCGGTGCGGGACCAGTAGGCCCCGGAGGCGGATAGGGAGACGCTCTCGCCTACCTCCACAGACAGGGAGGACAGGGCGGCGTTGCTGCCGGCGCGGGTGACGGTCAGGTCAGACAGGGAGTTGACCACATGGATCTGGGCGCTTCCCGAGATGCCCAGGGAGGGAGAGTCGATACGGATGGTGTCGGTGCCGGCGGTGTTTCCGGCGGTGTAGACGCCGCCGTTGAAGCTGCCCAGGCCGGTGGTGGAGGTAAAGACCGCATCGGAGACCCGGCTGGAGACGGTATCCGCCCCCTGGTCCAGAGCGGCCACATCTCCCAGAGTGACCGAGGAGCCGGACAGGACCACCAGGCCGTCCTCCTTCAGAGCCAGACGCTCCGGCACACCGTCGGAGGCGGCGGGATCAGTAACCAGCAGAATGTAGGTGGCACAGGCCCGCAGGGAACCGCCTGAGGGGGAGTTGGCGATGGTCAGGCCGCTGGTGCCAGGGAGGCGCACGGCGAAGGTGGAGGAGCCGCCGCCGTCCAGATTCACCGCCCAGACGCAGCCCTGGCGGAGCAGCTCCTCCGCCAAGTCCACCTGGGTCAGTCCCCCGGAGTAGCCGGACTGACGGCCGTCCGCCACATAGAACAGCATGGTGCCGTCTTCCTTCACGCCCACCGCGGTGCGGGGGTCCCGTCCCACGGTGTAGTGCCAGGTGGCGCTGTTGGTCAGGGCGCCGTCGGAGATCATCACGTCGCCGCAGCCGCTGGCCCACTGGGCCTGGGAGAGATTGGGGTCGGAGCAGGTGGTGGTCAGCGTGACCCGATCTCCAGGCAGATAGTTGGCAAACACATCATAGAAGCCGGACTCGTAGGCGGCGGTGAGGATGTAGTTGTCCTCCCCGATGGGGACGGCGTCTGCGGTCTCAAGGACTTCCACAACCTCCAGGGTCAGGGTGCTGTTGACGGTCAGAGGGGTGTCCCGATCCTCTTCCACCACCTGGAAGCGGACCATCCGCCCTCCGGCGGCGTCGGTATGGGTGGAGACGGTGGAGAAGTCCTCATTATAGAGATAGAGTCCCCCGGCGGAGTTGCGCCACTTGTTGAAGTGGGTCAGAGAGACGACGCTGCTGTCCCGCTGGTTGGTCAGAGAGATCTCCACCTGGGGCACGGTGGACAGGCGCAGATGTCCGTCCACCAGGGAGATGGCGTGGTTGCCCTCGGGGCTGGATTTATAGACCCCGTCCTCGATGGAGATGCCGTTGGGGATGCCGTTGCCCAGGGTGAAAAAGTCGCTGTTGATGCCGCCTACCACATGGTAGCCCAGCTCCTCGGCATAGCTGATGGCCTTGTTGATGGTGGCCGCCCCGTAGGCAGTCCCCGCGGACTGGACCATGATGGGGTAGACCGTACTGTCCGGTTCCAGCTCAAAGGAAAAGCTCTCCACCCGCCCGGCGGTGGAGTGCTCGGTAATGGTGTTTCGGTATGTCAGGCCATCGACCAGAGTTTGTTCGGTGCTCAGACGGCTGGTCCCGGCGTCAGCCAGGGCGGACGGGATCAGCAGGGCCGCTGTCAAAATCAGAGCCAGCGCCTGTTTTGGCAAGCTCTTTAAGGTGGATCGATTCATGAAATGCTCCTTACTAACGAAAAAATAGACAATGGGGACAGGCTTCTCCAGGCCATCGGGCCCCGGAGAGGTATGTGGCCCATTATAGCAGGAAATTTACATAATTTCAATGCGCGGGACTGGGGAACCCGGGACACTTTCTTCCAAATCCCCAAATCTTAAAACATTTTTAAAGGAAGAAAAAGAAAATCGAAAATCCTCTTGATTTTTAAAGGAGTTTGTGCTATGATACTGGATGCGTTTACAGACGATCCTCCATGGAGAAAGAGGTGAAGATACAATGAAGGCAGGAATTCATCCCGACTATCAGCAGACCACCATCCGGTGCGCCTGCGGCAACGTGATCGAGACTGGTTCTACCAAGAAGGACATCCGCGTGGAAGTTTGTTCCAAGTGTCACCCCTTCTATACCGGCAAGCAGAAGATGGTGGATACCGGCGGACGTGTCAGCCGCTTCAACAAGAAGTTCGGTTTCGACAAGAAGTAAGATTGCGCTTGAAAAGCCGCACCGTGATTTCGGTGCGGCTTTTTCTCTTCTGCACCGGGCAAGCCGGGCCGGAAAAACGCATACAATGAAAAGACGTCTGTTTAGGAGGAATTGCTATGCTCAAAAGAATCGACCCCAAGACCATCGGGAAAAACGTGTTCTCCCTCATCGGGGACCAGTGGATGCTCATCACCGCCGGCACGGCGGAGGCGTGCAACACCATGACCGCCTCCTGGGGCGGCCTGGGCGTGATCTGGGGCGCGCCGGCGGCCACCTGCTACATCCGGCCCCAGCGGTATACCAAGGAGTTTGTGGACCGGGAGGCGTTCTTCACCCTCTCCTTCTTTGGGGAGGAGTACCGGAAAGCCCTGTCTCTGTGCGGCAGCAGGAGCGGCCGGGATGTGGATAAGGCGGCGGAGTGCGGCTTCACCGTAAAGGCGGCGGAGTGCGGCGCCCCCTACTTTGAGGAGGCGGAGCTGGTGCTGGTGTGCCGCAAGCGCTTTGCCCAGCCCATGGACCCCGCCCTCATCCCGGAGGACGTAAAGGAGCGGTGGTATCCGGCCAGGGACTACCACACCATGTATATCGGGGAAATTGTGGAGGCCTATCAGAAGTAAGGGGCGCTCCAAACGACACCAAAGAATTTCGGAGGTTTTATGACCGAAACGAACATCGAACAACATAAGGACCGGGCGGTGCTGGCAGGCCTGTCCGCCTTCCGGCTGGAGCGGGAAGAGAACGCCACGGAGGAGTCCATGGAGGAGCTTGCCGACCTGCTGGAGACGGCGGGAGGCGAGTGCGTGGGCATGGTTTTGCAGCAGAAGGACAGCCCCGACCCCCGCACGTTCATCGGCGAGGGCAAGGTGGCCGAGGTGCGGGAGCTGGTAAAGGCCATGGACGCCAATATGGTCATCTTTGACAACAGCCTGTCCCCCTCCCAGCAGCGGGTGCTCAGCCAGGAGCTGAAGGTCCAGGTGCTGGACCGCTCCGCCCTGATCTTGGACATCTTCGCCCAGCGTGCCCGGACGAGAGAGGGCCGCCTCCAGGTGGAGCTGGCCCAGTATAAATACCTGCTGCCCCGGCTGCTGGGCATGTGGACCCACCTGGAGCGCCAGGAGGGCGCCATCGGCACCCGCGGCCCCGGCGAGACCCAGCTGGAGAGCGACCGGCGGCACATCCACCGGAAGATCTCCAAGCTGGAGGCGGAGCTGAAGGAGGTCCGCCGGGTGCGGGCCACCCAGCGGGAAAAAAAAAAAAAAAATGAGGTGCCGGTGGTGGCCATCGTGGGCTACACCAACGCGGGCAAGTCCACCCTGCTCAACAAGCTCACCGGGGCGGCCATCCCCGCCAACAACCGCCTGTTTGACACCCTGGACACCACCACCCGCACCCTGGAGATCTCCGACACCTGCACCGTGCTCCTCTCCGACACGGTGGGCTTTATCCGCAAGCTGCCCCACCACCTGGTGGAGGCCTTTAAGGCCACCTTGGAGGAGCTCTCCTTCGCGGACCTGCTCCTCCACGTCATCGACGCCTCCAACCCGGAGTGGCGGGAGCAGGCGGCGGTGGTGGACCAGCTGATCTTGGAGCTGGGGGCGGAGAAGACCCCCCGCATCGAGATTTTCAACAAGTGCGACCTGTGGACCGGAGAGATCCGCCCCCACGGGGAGAACATCGTGTCCATCTCGGCCAAAACCGGGGAGGGGCTGGACCGGCTGTTAAAAGCCATCGGGGACCGGCTGGACACCGGGGCCAAGCGGGTGACCATCCACCTGCCCTACGACAAGGGCGGAATGGTGGAGCGGCTCTACCAGGAGGCCAAGGTGGAGCAGGTGGACTATGGCGCGACCATCGACGTGGTGGCCGTGTGTACCCCCAAGACCATCGGCCAGCTGGGGCCTCTGGTGGAGGGGTGGCAGCCCCACAAAGAACCTTGGGAAGACTAGGAAATGCAGAATGGAATGGGGACTGAAAACAAAATGACGCAGTTGGAGACAAAGCGGCTGCTTCTCCGGCCCTTTACAGAAGACGACGCGGCAGACCTGTATGAATACGCCAAGGACTCCCAGGTGGGCCTGCCCGCCGGCTGGCCGCCCCACAAGAGCGTGGAGGAGAGCCGGGAGATCATCCGCACGGTTTTTGCCGCCCCCAACACCTTTGCCTTAGTGGACAAGGGTTCCAGGAAGGTGATCGGCTCGGCGGGATTCACCGGGAAGGCCCGGGGGGAGTTTCCCACCCCAAACGACGAGCTGGGATACGCCCTGAGTCCGGCCTTCTGGGGCCGGGGCCTGATGGGCGAGGCGGTCTCGGAGCTGCTGCGGTATGCATTTGAAGATCTGGAGTTGGTCGCTGTCTGGTGTAGCCACTATACGGACAATGTCCGCTCCCGGCGGGTCATCGAAAAAAGCGGCTTCCAGTTCCAGTTTGACGCTCCTATTCTGGATGATCCCACCGGAGCGGAGAAGCCGGCCAGGTTCTATCTTCTCACCCGGGAGGCCTGGCGGGCCGGGTGTTCCCGGGAAAGTGTCAGCGCTTCTTAAACACTGAAAATCAAAAACGGCAGGGCCGGAGTTTTGCTCCGAGCCCTGCCGTTTTGGGTTGTTCAGGGTTTTTTCCGGCCCTTGGTGCCCTTCTTGGGGGCGGCGGGCTTGGCCCAGCCCGCCTTCCGTTTGAGGGGGCCGGAGCGCTTCTGGGCGGGGCCGTCCTCCCTGCGGCTGGAGGCGCTGCGCCCTTTCCCCTTGGCGGGAGCGGCGGGGCGCGGCCCGCCGGAGCGGCCCTTGCCGCCCTCCCCGGTGGGATAGGCCCCCTCCCCTTTGCCGGGGCGGATGAGGCAGCGCTTGCCGTAGCCGATCAGATCCTCCCGGCCTGTCTTGTGGAGGGCCTCCAGCACCAGCTTCCGGTTCTGGGGCTTGCGCCACTGCATCAGCGCCCGCTGGAGGGCTTTATCGTGAGGGGTCTTGGGGACGAACACCGGCTTCATCGTTCTCGGGTCGATGCCGGTATACCACATGCAGGTGGCCAGGGTGCCCGGGGTGGGGTAGAAGTCCTGGACCTGCTCAGGCATGTGGCCCTGTTTGTTCAGCCACTCCGCCAGCTGCACCGCGTCCTCCAGGGTGCAGCCCGGGTGGGAGGAGATCAGGTAGGGGACCAGATACTGGTCCTTGCCGTACCGGCGGTTGAGCTTGAAATACTTCTCCCGGAATTTTTCATATACCTCGATGTGGGGCTTGCCCATATAGTCCAGGGTGTGGGCCACGCAGTGCTCCGGGGCCACCTTCAGCTGGCCGGAGATGTGGTACTGCACCAGGTCGGTGAAAAACTCCCCGCTGGGGTCCTTCATGAGGTAGTCAAAGCGGATGCCGGAGCGGATGAATACTTTTTTTACCTTGGGCAGCTCCCGCAGCTTCCGCAGAAGCATCATGTAGTCGGTGTGGTCCGCGTTCAGGTTGGGGCAGGCCTCCGGGGCCAGGCAGGCCCGGTTTTTGCACAGCCCGTGCTTAAGCTGTTTGTCGCAGGAGGGGTGCCGGAAGGTGGCGGAGGGGCCGCCCACGTCGTGGATGTACCCCTTGAAGCCCGGGTGCTGGGTGAGGAGCTTGGCCTCCCGGATGACGCTCTCGTGGCTGCGGGCAGAGATGACCCGTCCCTGGTGGAAGGCCAGGGAGCAGAAGTTGCACGCCCCGAAGCACCCACGGTTGTGGGTGATGGAGAAACGCACCTCCTCGATGGCGGGGACGCCCCCCATCTCGTCATACATGGGGTGGGGCTCCCGCACATAGGGGAGCTCCGCCACGGCGTCCATCTCCTTTGTGGTCAGGGGCAGGGCCGGGGGATTCACCAGCAATAAATCCCGGCCATGGCGCTGTAAAATGGCCTTACCCACGAAGGGGTCGTGTTCGTTATATTCCATCATGTTGGCCCGGGCGTAGTCCTCCTTGCTGGCGGACACCTGCTCGAAGGAGGGGACCTCCACCTTGGGGTAGGCGCACACCCCCGGGTCCCGGATGGACACGCAGGTACCCCGCACGTCGGTGATCTCCTCCACCGGGGTGCCGGAGGCCAGGCGGGAGAGGATCTCTACGGAAGCCTTCTCCCCCATGCCGTAGGTGAGAATGTCCGCCTGGGCGTCGAAGAGGATGGAGCGGCGCACCTTGTCCTCCCAGTAGTCATAGTGGGCGAAGCGGCGCAGGCTGGCCTCCAGCCCGCCGATGATGACGGGGATGCCCCCGAACACCTCCCGCACCCGGTTGGAGTACACCACTGTGGCGTGGTCGGGGCGCAGTCCCGCCTTTCGGCCTGGGGAGTAGGCGTCGTCGTGGCGGCGCTTTTTGGCGGCGGTGTAGTGGGCCACCATGGAGTCCAGGTTGCCCGCGGAGATCATCACCGCCAGCCGGGGCCGGCCCAGGGCGGTGAAGGATTCCGGCGTGCGCCAGTCGGGCTGGGCCAGGATGGCCACCCGGTAGCCCTCCGCCTCCAGCACCCGGCCGATGATGGTGGGGCCGAAGGAGGGGTGGTCCACATAGGCGTCCCCGGTGATGATCAAAATGTCATAGGAATCCCAGCCCCGGCGGGCCATGTCCGCCCGGGAGACGGGGAGAAATAAATCGCGGTCAAAACTCATTTGGGACCTCCTGGTATTTACCCCCCTTTTCTTGAAAGAAAAGGAGGCAAAAGAACTTTATGCGAAACTTCGCTTCGCTCCGGCAATTACTCGGGGTCTTCGGATATGGGAAAACCGTACCAATACGGCGGCGTTTCCGGATAGAACCGATCAGAATCTTTCCTATTATATCAGAGGAATCAACCCTGTCAAACCCCAAAAGAAGAAAAACCCGGCGTCTCCAGAGACGCCGGGTCAATGAAATAGGGCAGGTGGGAAGCGGGTCAATCGGGGAAACCCTCCGGCTGAGACGGTCCCTGGGGACCCTTTGCTTTCTCCGCCTCTACCATCCGCTCCCGTTCAGCCAGACCCTGGAGGACCTGAATGGCGTAGTCGATGGCGGGAATGGCCCGGGCGGAGCAGTACTGACGGACCTGTTTGAGCTCGTGAATAGCGTTTTGTGCAGTCATAGAAGCGGCCCCCTCTCTGATTTTTCCAGAACGATTATACCATAGCGGGAGCGCATTGTGCAAGAGGTCCGGTCTAAATCAGCGATACTGTCTGTAGGAGTACAATACATGTGGGGCCTCTTGACTGGTTCTCTCCTAACGAGTTCGCCGTCCAATATGTTTGACAAACCTACAGGAACCTCAGTCATCCGGCAGGCGGGAGAGCATTGCCGCCAGCTCTCCCCGGGACACCGGGGCCTCCGGGCGGAAGGTGCCGTCCGGGAAGCCGCTCACCACCCCGGACTGGAAAAGGCGGAGAATGGCGGCGTAGGACCAGAAGTACCGCTTGGCGTCCAGGTCGGAGAAGGGGTTGTCCTGCCCTGCCCTGGTAGAACTCCCCAGGCCGGGCCGGACCTTGTCCAGCATCACCGAGATCTCCTGGCGGGAGACGGGGGCATCGGGGGCATAGAGGCCGTGCCCCACTCCGGCGGCCAGCCCGTGTTCAAAGGCGGCTTGTATGTACCCGGCGGCCCAGTGGCCGTCCAGATCGGAGAAGGCGGGAGCGCTGGAGAAATCCGGCTCCAGTCCCGCCAGACGGCAGAGCACCGCCGCCGCCTCTCCACGGGTGAGGACCTGGTCCGGGGCGAAGGAGGTCTCAGACCGGCCGGTCATAGTCCCGTCCTCCGCCGCCTGGATAATGTAGGGGACGGCCCAGTGGCCCTGGGCGTCCGCAAAAGTCCAGCCGTTGAGCCACAGGGCATAGTAGTCCCAGGTGGAGGCGGACTCCTGGCCCAGGCTCCAGCTCCCCGCCCCCAGAAGGCCGTACTCCTCCACCAGAGACAGCAGGGCTTTCCGGGACTCCTCCGGCTCGTACCAAATGGTATAGGTCCCGGCAGTGAGGGTCACGCCGTTGATCACCGGCTTTTTATCCTGGGCGGTCACTGTAATGGAAGCCCGGACCGAACCGGAGGCGGCGTGGGGGGACACCGTCCCCCGGTAATCGGCCAGGAGAGATTCGATCTGGGTCTCGCTGACCCCGTGGCCGTTCATTAAGGAGCCGCTGTCGCTCCAGATGCGGCCGAAGAAGGGCAGTCCCAGCACCAGCTTTTCCGCCGGAACGTAGTTGAGGGCGTACTGGATGGAGCGCTCCTGGAAGGAGCGGCTGGCCACCGGCCCGGGGGAGCCGCCCTGGTAGTGCTCGTCGTAAGTCATGAGCATCAAATAGTCGGCGCTCTCACCCAGGTGCTTGTAGTCGTAAGAGCCATGCCAGCCCTGGGTGTAGCCGTTGGGGTTGGCGGCTACCGCCACCGCCACCACTTTGTCCTTGGGCAGCTTCCTGCGCAGCAGCGCCACAAATTCCACATAGGCGTCCTGCTCCTGATGGGTCACGTTTTCGATGTCCACATGGATGCCGTCCAGATCGTACTGGACCACCGCCTGGGCGATCTGCTCCGCCAGCTGTTTCCGGTTCTCCAGCGCCTTTTGTCCAAGGGCACGGTCCCAGTGGTTGCTCAGGAAAGGCACCACCCGGATTCCCTGCTGGTGCATCTCCTCCACAAAAGAGGCGCAGCCGCTGCCGGTGAACTGTAGGGTGCCGTCGGCGTTGAGGTTGAAGTAGTTGGGGGAGATCTCGTCCAGGGCGCCCTGGGTCTGCTGGACCCGCTGGGAATAGGCGGAGGGACTGCCGAAGTAGAGGTAAGACATATTAAACCGCCTGGCTGCGGTCACAGGGGTGAGGAGGGCGGCCAGCGCCAGGGCGGCGCAGCCCAGACGCAAGCTCCATTTTGGCCGTTTCATGGGATAAAGCTCCTTAGAATAGTTGATTTGTGCGAAAATACACGGCCCAGTATACAAAAACCACCCCAAAATACGCAATACAAAAATCTTTCCATCTGGGGAAGCGATTCTCTGATGAGCGTTTCTAAGTCCGAGCTGCTTTGTTTACTTTCACTCTGTACCAGCTGCGCAGAGAGTTTGGAAAGCGGTATAAAAGGGCTGCCCCACACCCCTGTGGGAACAAAAAGCGCGCTTGGGCTGCTCAGTTGTCCATGCCGCAGGGGGTGGCCGACTGGGTGAGACAGCGGTCGTTTGCCACCGCGTCGTAGAACCGGAAGCCGCCGGCAAAGTTGTAGCAGGTAAAGCCATGTCCGTTCAGAATACGACAGGCGATGTAACTGCGCAGACCGCTCTGGCAGATGACGTACACCGGCTTGCTCCGGTCCAGTTCCTCCAGGCGCTCCCGCAGTTCATCCACCGGGAGGTTGACAAAGCCGTCCAGGTGGCCGACGGCAAACTCCTGCGCCGTGCGGACATCCAGCAGAGTTACGCTGCCATCCCGGGGGAGGGTCTCCACATCCTCCAGGTGCCACTGACGCAGGATGCCCTGCTCGATGTTCTCGATCATAAATCCGGCCATGTTCACCGGGTCCTTGGCCGAGGAGTAGGGGGGCGCATAGGCCAGATCCAGGTCCTTCAGCTCCGTGGCCTTCATCCCGGCGCGGATGGCGGTGGCCAGCACGTCGATGCGCTTGTCCACCCCGCCGTAGCCCACGATCTGAGCGCCCAGCAGGCGGTAGGTCCCCTGCTCAAAGACCACCTTCATGGTCATGACCGTTCCGCCCGGGTAATAGCCGGCGTGGTTCATGGGGGAGAGGATGACCTTGCCCACTGCCAGCCCCGCCTTTTTTGCGTTGGTCTCATTGAGGCCGGTGACCGCCGCAGTCATGCGGAATACCTGGATAACGCTGCTGCCCTGGGAGCCGGTGTAGCGGCTCTCCCCACCGCAGATGTTGTCCGCGGCGATGCGGCCCTGCTTGTTGGCAGGACCGGCCAGGGAGATGAGGGCGTCCTGTCCGGTGACGAAGTGTTTCACCTGTACCGCGTCCCCCACCGCGTAGATGTCCGGCGCGGAGGTCTCCATCCGGTCGTTGACCACAATGCTCCCCTTGAGCCCCAGTTCCAGGCTCGCGTCCCGGGCCAGGGCGCTGTCCGGCGTCACGCCGATGGCCAGGACCACCATGTCCCCGTGGAGGGGGGGCTCGCCCTGGAGCAGTACATCTACGCCCCCGTCCCTCTCTTCAAAGCCCTCCACCGTGTGGCCCAGCGCCAGCTGGACGCCGTGCCTGCGCATCTCGCTGTGGATCAGGGCCGCCATATCCCCGTCAAAGGGGTTCATCAGGTGCTTGGGCCGCTGGACGATGGTGACCTCCATGCCCAGCTTCCGCAGATTTTCCGCCAGTTCCAGGCTGATAAAGCCGCCGCCCGCCAGGACGGCGGACTTGGGGCGGTGGGCGTCGACATACTCCTTGATGCGGAAGGTGTCCTCCACCGTGCGCAGGGTGAATACCCGGTCCAGGCCAATGCCGGGGAGCCGGGGCTGGGTGGGTTTCGCGCCGGGAGAGAGGAGCAGCTTGTCGTAGGACTCCTCAAATTCCTCCCCGGTGCTCAGGTTCTTCACCGATACGGTCTTGCGCTCCGGGTGGATGGCGGTCACCTCGTGGCGGACCTTCATGGCCACCCGGAAGCGGGCAAAGAAGCTCTCGGGCGTCTGGAGGGTCAGTGCCTCCGGGTCCTGGATCACTCCGCCAATGTAGTAGGGCAGGCCGCAGTTGGCATAGGAGATGTAGCCGGACCGCTCAAAGACCACGATCTCCGCCGTTTCGTCCAGCCGGCGGATACGGGCCGCGGCCGTGGCCCCTCCCGCCACGCCGCCCACAATGACAACTTTCATCTTAATGTTCCACCGATCCTTTCCAGGCGGCCATGCCGCCGATATTCGTGATGTTGGTATCCCTATGCGCCGCAGGGCGCCGGCCGCCTGTGCGCTCCGGGCGCCGCTGTGGCAGTAGAGAAAGGGGGGTAATATACTTTGATGTTATATTCTTAGTATACACGATTTCGTAGGCCTTTCCGTGATCTTGTCACCTTCTCTCATTTGCCGATTGATTTCTCTAGTCTGGTTTCGGAGCACATCGATTACCTGCTTACCCGAAAAAGAAAGCATTCTATTGCTCTAGTTTTTCTCATCAGCGTTTTTAGCCCGTCAAGAGAGGGGTTCTGGAGATATTGGTATTACGCCTTGCTCAAGTCACACCTGCTTCGCGTTGACACACAGCTCAATAAAAAGGCGCATTAAAGGACTTATCCACTTGTTCTTGTGATAGGCGCAGACAGCCGAAATGGTTCTTTCGGCTAGTTCTGTGGGAATCTCTTCCAGAGTTCCAGCGTCAAGATCTTCCCGCACAGTAAAGGTAGGCAGAAAGGAGATTCCCACGTCACTTTTCACCAGGTTGATGATGGTGGGTACACTCCAGAGCTCAATCGTATGGTCGAGAATGATTGATTTCCTTTGGAGGTATGCCTCAAAAATTTGCCGAAAAATGCAGTTCTTTTCATTGATGATAAAGGGGACGGGAACGGTTCTGTCCGGCGTAATAAAATCAGAGTATCTCTTTTTGGTCCCAGGAGATGCTACCAGTGACAAGGAATAGTTTCCCATTGGCTGGCACATAAGATTAGAACCAAATCCACCTACATCCTCATAAAAAATACCCAGGTCCAACGTGCCGTTTAAAAGTTCATTGCGGATGTCATAGCAATTCATCGATTGAAGAAACAGGCGGGCATTAGGAGCCGTCTGATGAAATTCTTTGAGAATCGCGGGCAGCCGAAAACAAAGCAGCGTCTCCCCAACTCCAATGTTCAAACTGCCCTGGCACTGAGAAAGGTCAGCCTCAAAAAAACGCAGCTTATCCACAGATTGCAATATCTCATCTACATAGGGCACCAGCTGCTCTCCCGCTTTTGTCAGGACCATTCTGCGACCGATTTTCTCAAACAGGGAGATCGACAGTTCCTGCTCCAACTGTCCGATCTGGAAGGTGATGGTGGACTGCGTATAGTTTAACTTTTCGGCGGCCCTGCTGAAGCCGCCCTCGGTCACGATTGTCCGAAAGGTCCGCAAGTATTTCAGTTCCATTACAACACCTCAATACTTCAATTATATTGAAGAATATATCAAATAATTTTTAATTTACAAAACTATTTTTCAGACGTATTATATACAAGAAAAGAGAAGATTGCAACAGCAAAAGAGGGGTGTTCAGCGTGATGTGGGAGAAGTGCAGCACTCCATTATGGCAAACGGCTTACGTTGGTTTTCTCTACTTTGTTGGCCTGGCGGGAACTTGTGTTGGCGTTGCGCTCTGTCTGAAAAGTGCTATGGGGATCGACGCATGGAACGCATCGATTGCGGGTTTATCTCGAATCACTCCTCTGAGCCTGGGAACATGGACCATTTTGGTTCATCTTACATTTTGGATTGTCTCCACCTTGATCGATCAGAAGATTCGATGGGGCTGTATAATCCCGGTCCTATATAAGGGGATTGTATTAGACATCGTGAAGCCGCTGGTTGATCGAATCAATCTACCCGATGGTCCCATTTCTCGCTTTCTGTGTTTTATTGCCGGCTATTTGATTATTTCAGTATTCACCGGAATTTACCTTTCTACGGAATATCCCCGCATGCCTGTTGACGGGCTCATGTTCGCTCTGTCCAATCTGGCTCACACAAGTATCAAGCTATCGCGGCTGCTAATGGAAATCACTGGTTTTATCACCGTGATTTTTGTCAGAGGGATCTTTGGAGTCGGCACTGTGATTATGACATTGACGTGTGGAATGATGTTTTCTGCCTGTAAGCGATTGTCAGAAAAATTGCTGTTACGCAATATCAATAAAGAAAAAATCAGTGGGAGTGTTTGAGATGTATTTACTTGAACTGGCGAAACCGAAAGAGGCTGAAACCTGCTTTGCTATCATCCAGGAAGCGAAACAATTCCAGAAAGCACAGGGGTTCACACAGTGGACCGAGGATTACCCCAACCAGGAAACTATCCTACAGGATATCCAGACAAAAAAGGGTTATGTCGTCACTGTGGACGGTCAGATTGCGGGATATTTGTGCGTTGATTTTACCGGGGAACCTGCCTACGAGTCCATAGAGGGCAAGTGGAATACAAATCTGCCTTATGCGGTGGTCCATCGCATGGCCTTCAGCCAGGACTTTCGGAATCTGGGTCTGAGTCATATCACATTTTCTCTCATTGAGGACTTATGCCGGTCAAAAGGCATCAGGAGTATCCGTGTCGATACCGACTTCCCCAATAAGCGGATGCAGCATATTTTAGAGAAGAATGGGTTCTCGCAGTGTGGAGTCGTTATGTTTCAGGGAAGTGGGAAATTGGCATACGATAAGGTCATATAAACATGGTACACACTGTGGTCGTGACGATTCTCATCTCTCTAGACTTTGTTTGAAAATTGGAAATGGCCCAACGGCCAGGGATTTTTTCGCCGGACAAGGCGATTTGACGCAGGAATCCTTGGTGGATTGCAAGAAAAATCAACGCAGCATGGCGGGAAAAGACCCGTTGTCGGGGCTGATTGACATTTTTCAAACAAGGCCTAAAGGCTGCCGAGGATTTTCTTTTCCTCGGCAGCCCTTTTCGTGAATCGAACTTGACGTTGTGGCCAGTCTCTTCTGCTGTGATGTTGTCACTGGGAAAGCCCCAATATTTAAATACGATAAATAAGGAGACGCCATAGCGCCTATGAAGAAGCGGCGGAGAGCCGGGTTCCTTTCATAAATGGACTGGCTTCACTCTCATGTTCCCCGAAGCATTGATGTCCAGGTGCAGAACCTTCTTTATGGAGCTTCCGATACTGCCGGGGCGTGACCAGATAGAAACGCTTGAACTGTTTTGCAAAATTGCTGGGGCTGTCGAAGCCGCAGCGGGCCGCGATGTCTGAAATGCTGTCTGTATGATTTGTGAGGAGCATTTCCGCCCCCTGCATGATCCGGTATTTCAAAAGATATTGCATAGGAGAGGTCTGGAGCGTTTTCTGGAAGCAACGAAGACATTCCCGTTCGCTGACATCCGCCGCTTTCGCGATCTCTGGCAGAGCAAGCTCGCCGGCGAAATTCCGATGCACATAGTCCAGCATGTTCTTGATTCGTAAGTCGTCCTGATGCAAGAGCGGCTCCTCCCGATCAAACTGCGATTGAAATTGTTGGTATAGAAAGAAGCAGATTCGGGAGAGGTTTTCCCGCACCGTAAATTCAAAGCCAGCATGATCTCCGGCGAGTGCGTCAAAGGCGCAGCGGAACCAACTGGCGATACGGTCCCGGTCATCAGGGGCAATTTGATAGCCGGTGAAGGAAGTGCAGGAGATCAGCGGTTTCATATATTTCTTGGCAAATGCGGAATTGCTGTTTCCTGTAATGAGGGCTGGGCTGAACACAAGGGAACGCAGGGTCCCCTCCGGGGCCGCGGCCGCGTGGTGAAGGACATTGGAATTGACCGCCGCCAGATCCCCTTCTCTCAGCAGAAAGGAGGCCGCCGGCGTCCTGAGGGTCATCTGCCCCGCTTGCATGTACACAAGCTCCATTTCCTCGTGCCAGTGCCACGGGATTCCGTCATCCGGCCGGTCCGTGTGATGGGACGCGTAGCCGGCGCATGGGAACTCCAGGCTTCCATGGGGCTGAAGCTCCCGTGATACCCGGTTCAGATTCAATCCACATTCCTGCAACGCCATACAGCATCCTCCTGCTCTTCATTCTGGCGATTTAATTATATTATATGGCCAGATTTCAATTGTATCAAGCGCGATTTGGCGGTATCCTTTTAGCAGACCAAGTGGGAGGATGATATTGTGTTTCATCTGTTGTTGGCTGTTATCTATTTGGCCTTTATTTGCCTCGGCCTGCCGGATTCTCTTCTGGGTTCTGCCTGGCCCTCCATGTATCAGGAACTTTCCGTTCCGGTCTCTTTTGCAGGCGGGATTTCCATGATCATCGCAGCTGGCACCATCATCTCCAGTTTACAGAGCGACCGGCTCACTAGGAAATTTGGAACTGGCAAAGTTACGGCGCTCAGTGTATTGATTACAGCGGGAGCCCTATTCGGATTTTCTATCAGCCACTCCTATATTGCCCTGTGCTTATGGGCAATTCCCTATGGGCTGGGCGCGGGAAGCGTGGACGCCTCACTGAACAACTATGTGGCCCTCCACTACGCCAGCCGGCACATGAGCTGGCTCCACTGCATGTGGGGGGTCGGCGCTTCACTGGGGCCCTATGTGATGGGGTATGCTTTGACCAGCGGATCTGGCTGGAACGCAGGTTATCGCTATATTGCGTTTCTCCAAATTGTCTTGACCGCCATCCTTTTCATCAGTCTCCCGCTGTGGAAAAAGAGGCAGGCGCCAGAAGAGTCCCCAGCTCATTCTAAGTGCGGGCAGCCCCTCACGCTGGGCCAAATTGTCCGTATCCCAGGAGCAAAAGAGTCCTTGGTGACGCTTTTTTGCTACTGCGCCCTGGAAAATACCGCTGGGCTCTGGGCGAGCAGTTACCTGGTGCTGCGCCACGAGCTTTTGGCGGATACGGCGGCCGGATTTGCCAGTATGTTTTTTGTGGGGATCACCATTGGCCGTGCGCTCAGCGGATTTTTGACCCTAAGATTGAACGATACGCAGCTGATCCGTTTGGGACAGGGTATGATTCTGGCTGGAGTTGTGTTTTTGCTCCTGCCCGTTGGAACCGGAAGCGCCCTTGCCGGACTGGTGCTGATCGGGTTGGGGTGCGCCCCGATCTACCCCTCCATCCTCCACTCCACACCGGAGCATTTCGGTGCAGAGAGGTCCCAGGCGATGATCGGCGTGCAGATGGCGTCCGCCTATGTGGGAACCTGTCTGATGCCGCCAGTGTTCGGACTGATTGCAAATCATATCAGCGCCGCGCTTTTGCCGGTTTACCTATTGCTGATCCTGGTGCTCATGATATTGATGCACGAGATCATGATGAAAAAGGCATGAAATGAATGCCGTACAAGGGATTTTACCATAACCATTGGATAATACGGAAACCTATCGGGCCTTGTCATTATGGAATTGGAACGCTGTTTATGCAAGTTGAATATCCATTTCGCAATTATAACCTTTTTCAATATGTTTATGTTTCATTGGAGATAGTACAGTAATCAAAAGGGGAGGATCCTCTTCGGTTTCATGGAAATCCCTCCTTACCCTTGATTTCTGAGCCTAGTATAGCCAGTTGGGAAGATTTTCTCCGGGATATTATCACGGTTCACGGTGGATGGGAGGAACTTCGCTTCGAGGGCGGCCATTCTCCTCGATCCGTTTTTTCCAGAGGTAGCGGCCCAGGAACACCAGAATTAGGAAAATCCAGGAGAACGCCTCCGCATAGGCCACCACCATGTTCTGGAACACCGGACGGAAGGCGTAGGAGCACGCGATCCGCACCAGGAGGGAGAGGACGCCGGCAGCGCCGGAGAACAACATATCTCCAGTGCCCTCCAGATAGCCCCGAATGGCCATGCTGATGCCGTAGATCAGATAGAACCAAGCGATGGAGTGGAAGAAGGACCGGCCGATCTCCACCGAGTCCGGCGTCAGGCCGAAGATGGCGATCAGGTGCTCTCCCAGAAGGAGTACCAGTCCGGTGAGCGCCAAGGAGATGACGGCCATGACGGCCGTGCCGGTCCGCAGGACCTGTTGCGCCCGCTCCCGGTCTCCAGCTCCGATATTCTGCGCCACAATGGTGGCGATCCCGGAGCCGAAGTTGAGGATAGGCAGGAAGATCACCGTGTCCACTCGGTAGGCCGTGGTGATGGCCGCCACCGTCTGCTCTCCAAAGCTGTTCATGAATCTTTGCAGGAAGATGTTCCCGGCGGAACTGACGCCGGACTGGATGGCCGGAGGGAGCCCAAAACGCGCCCCCCGGGCGGCGCTCCCGCCCTCTTTTATCCGGCGCAGCGGATGGAACCGGAGGGCGGGGTATTTCACCACCGTGTAGGCGATGAGATAGACGGTCATGGCGGCCTGGGCCATCACTGTGGCGATGGCCGCACCCGCCGCGCCGCACCCAAGTCCGGCCACAAAGAGGATGTCCAGAACCACGTTGGCTGCGGAGGACACCAGCACAGACAGAAAGGGAGCCCGGCTGTTCCCGACCCCGCGCAGGACGGCGGAGTAGGTGTTGTAGACGGCCAGGAACGGGATCCCGATCAGAAGGATCTGTAATTAGTCGTGGGCGCTGGAAAAGATATTCCGGGGGGTGTCCAGCAGCTTCAGGATCTGCGTTGTGCCCCCGATGCCTCCGGCGGCGATCAGCAGGAACACCGCGCCCAGAAGCATGGTATAGGTGGAGAGGGTCTTGCGGATCTCCCCCTCCCGGCCCATGCCGTACTGCTGGGCGGAGAGCACAGAGAGGCCGGAGGTGAAACCCGTGATCACGGTGACGAACAGGTTATAGATGGAGGTGGTCGCCCCGATCCCCGCCAGGGCCAGCTCCCCCTCCACATTTCCCACAATGAAAGCGTCCACCCAGTTGAAGAGCTGCTGGAACAGGCCACTCAGGATCAGCGGGATCGTGAAGCTGAGCAGGGCCTTTGCAACAGTTTCTGTGGATCTCTGTTTGTGCATGGCTGTTCTCTCCTTTGCCAACATCAGAAAAAGAGGCGCTCTGGAAGCTACCGTACAGCAACGCCGTACCCCAGGGGTAACTTCAGAACGCCTCGTTTGACCGAAATCAAAAGCTATGATGTTGTAGACTTGAGTTTGCTTCTATATTGTAACATACCGGCGGATGAATTTCAAACATTTTATGGCGTCTCTACGGCGCATAAATCCTGTCGATCCTGATTTGCAGGGTCTCCCTATCGATAGCCGCTGTTGCCTGAGCCACCGCATTGCCCTCCGCATCAATGAAGTAGGTGGTTGGCAGAGAGTACGCTCCGTAGGCGATGGCAGCGTCGGAAGCTGTGTGATAGAGCACTGGGAAGGTGTAGCCCTGCTCCGCGATGAACACCTGGGCGGTCTCTAGCGTCTCCCGGCCGCTGGTCATGTTGATCATCAGGAACTGGATCTTTTCGCCCAGCTCCTCGTACTTTGCCTGAAAATCCGGCATCTCCATCTGGCACGGCCCGCACCAGCTGGCCCAGAAATTCATGACCACGGGTTTTCCAATGGACACTTTCTCTGGACACTTTGTTCCGAACAGATTTGGTGTGTTGCACAAAAATAGCCCTTTAATTTCTACTTGAACAGCGCCCTCCTTCTTTCTGGCCCATCTACGCAAAAAGCCGCCCAGGTTGTCCCAGGCGGCTTCATGCGTAATGTGATAGTATTTATTAGCTCCCATTGATTTTCAAGGGTTATAGCCACTTTCCTTTTAATATCGCCTCGACCGGCCCCACAGGCCCTGCTGGTGCGACCGGCCCCACCGGCCCGACTGGTCCGACCGGTCTCACTGGTCCCACTGGTCCCACCGGGCTGACCGGTGTAACCGGCCCTACCGGACCAGCCGGCGCGGCTGGTCCCACTGGACCTACCGGCCCCGCCGGCGCGACGGGTCCCACCGGTCCGCAGGGAATTCCTGGTCCGGACGGCGCAACTGGACCTACCGGTCCCCAGGGGAGTACCGGCCCGGCAGGGGCAACTGGACCCACTGGTCCTACCGGCCCCACTGGCCCCACCGGCCCTGCAGGCGAGACTGGCGAGACCGGCCCCACCGGCACGGCGGCCACCGTCCAGGTGGGCACGGTGACCACCGGAGACCCGGGGAGTGAGGCCGCCGTGACCAACTCCGGCACGGGGCAGAACGCGGTACTGAACTTTACCATCCCCAGGGGTGACACGGGGACCGGGGGAGGTCCGGTGACCCTGCTGTCCGCCTTTTCCACCCCGGCACAAAGCGGGAACTCCGGCACTGCGCTGATCTTTGACCGCAACGGCCTGAGCTTCGGCAGCGCCATCTCCCATACGGCCAACAGCGCCACCTTCACCATCAACACCCCCGGCGTCTACGCCACGGTTTTCCAGGGGGTATTTGCCCCGGCCTCCGGAGTGAATTTCCCGCTGCCCATTACCGTCACCCTTCAGCAGGACGGGACGGCTGTACCGGGCGGAGGTGTACTGCACACCTTCCACACCTCGCCGGACACGGCGGTGATCCCCCTCTCGGTACCCATCCAGGTGTCCTCCGCCCCCTCCACCCTGCAGCTGGTGGGAACGGGCGGAAACTTCCTGTACAGCGGCGTGACCATGACCATTTACCGGCTGGGCGACATCCCCGCAGCCCAGGCGTAACGCACAGACCGGGGGGCCTGTGGGCCGTCCCGGATTTCCGGCAAACAGCCGCCGAAAGGCGGCTGTTTTGCGCCAAAAACCGGTCTAGAGAGGTGTTCTATGAAAATCGTAGTCTATGCCATTTCCAAAAACGAGGCGCAGTTTGCACACCGGTGGATGGACTCCATGTCCGAGGCGGACCAGGTGGTGGTGCTGGACACCGGGTCGGAGGACGGCACAGCGGACCGTCTGCGGGCCCGGGGAGCTTTTGTCGCTGTGGAGGAGATCCGGCCCTGGCGCTTTGACCGGGCCCGAAACCGCTCGCTGGAGTTGGTGCCGGAGGACGTGGACATTTGTGTGTGCACCGACCTGGACGAGGTATTCCATCCCGGCTGGCGCGCCGCTCTGGAGCAGGCCTGGGTCCCGGGGGCGGGGCAGGCCCGTTACCGCTACACCTGGAGCTTTCAGAAGGACGGCTCTGAGGGGGTGGTCTTCTGGCAGGAGAAGATCCACGCCCGCCGGGGCTACCGGTGGTCCCATCCAGTCCACGAGGTGCTGCAGTGGACGGGGGAGGGAGAGCCGGGCCCCACCGTCACGGCAGAGGGGGTGCAGCTGGACCACCACCCGGACCCGAACAAGTCCCGGGGACAGTACCTGCCCCTTTTGGAGCTGTCCGTCCAGGAGGACCCGGAGGACGACCGGAACCTGCACTACCTGGGCCGGGAGTACCTGTACTATGGCCGCTGGGATGACTGCATCCGGACGCTGGAGCGGCACCTGGCGCTGCCCAAGGCGGTGTGGCGGGATGAGAGGGCGGCCTCCATGCGGTACATTGCCCGGGCATACGCCCGGAAGGGGGAAGGGGAGCAGGCCCAGAGCTGGTATCTCCGGGCGGCGGCGGAGGCCCCCTATCTGCGGGAACCCTGGGTGGACTTGGCCTATTTCCTCTATGAGAGGAGGGAGTGGGACGGGGTCCTCTATGCCACCGCCTGCGCCTTGAAGCTCCGGGAGCGGCCCAGGACTTACATCTGCGAGGCCCAGGCCTGGGGCAGCCTGCCCCACGATCTGCGCTGCCAGGCCTTTTTCCACACCGGCCGGATTCCCCAGGCCCTGGAGGAGGCCCGGCTGGCCCTGGAGGCATCCCCCCAGGAAGCGCGTCTGGCGGGAAATGTGGCGCTGCTGGAGCAGATGATGTAAACCGGGAAGGTCGGGCCTGGAAAGATCAAACGGGCGGCCCAGAGGCCGCCCGCGGACAGAGCGAATGGATTTTTATGTAGATTCGCCGGCGGCTCCAACAGCCTGACGGACAGGGCCGGCAGGGACCTGGATGTCCTTTTCCAACAGCTCCAGGGTCCGGCTGCCCACCTGTTCCTGGCCCACCGAGTGGAAACCGTATTTGGTGCAGAAGCGCTGCACCGGCTCGTTGGCCAGAGAGCACCGCATCCGCAGGGAAGTCCGTCCCCGGGGGCGGTAAAAGGAGATCGCCTGTCCCAGCAGCTGCACGCCCAGCCCCCGGCCCCGGAAGGCGGGGGAGAGGTAGCACAGGGAGAGGAAACCGGCCCCTTGCTCCTGGTCCCGCTGGGGAGAGAGCTGGAGCAGCCCGGCAAATTCCTCCTTTGCCATCACGGCGGTCACGGCCCAGGGGTCCTGTTTCATGACCTGGAGGGCCCCCTCCCAGAAGGCGGGGCCGTCAAAGGGCACGTCCGCCCCACAGGTGGAGATCCACGCGTCCCGCCGGGCGGCGAGATACGCCTCCCGGTCCTTGCCCGGGTCCAGAGGACGGTACCACAGGTTCACATCCTCCCCCTTGCTCCCCTTCCGCCACCAGGACTGGCGGGCCAGGGTGGAGATGGAGTCGTCCAGATGGGAGTTGTCCCCCTCGAAGATCACATGGAAGTCTTCCCCGTCCCAGGCCAGGCAGGTGACGGCGGTGTTGTCACAGTGGGGGAGGGTGTGCCAGTCCTCCGGCTTGACCTTCCGCACGTTGGCCAAAAACTGCCGGATGGCGGTGCCGTGGCTAAATAGGGCCAAAGTTTGGTCCGGATGCTGTTGGGCGATAGAGCGGATGGTGCGCTCCATGCGGTCCCCCACCTGGCCCAGGCTCTCCCCGTTGGGGGCCTGCCAGGCGGGGTCGCTGCGGTTGAACTGGGCCAGCCGCGCCCCGTCCCGGTGGGCGATCTCCCCCCAGGGGTGGTCCTCCCAGTCCCCCATATGTACCTCCCGGAGTCCGGGGTCGGTGTGCAGCTCCAGGTGCTTGGGGAGATAGACGGCCTGGGCGGTGGTCATGGTGCGGAACAGGTCGCTGGAGTACACCGCGTCCACGGTCACGCCGGAAAAGCGGCTCTCCAGAGCCTGGATCTGCCGGTAACCGGTTTCGGTGATCCGCCCGTTGTACCAGCCCTGGATGCGGCGGTATAGGTTGCCCTCCGCCTCGGCGTGGCGGATCAGGTAAATCGTGGTCATGGGATACATTCCTCCTTCGCCCGCGGGGCGCTTCAGCGGTGGGCTTTCATTTCAAAGTGGATGAGCAGGGAGAGCAGGGCCCGCAGGAGCACCACCGCCCCCAGGACCACCAGCTCGTTTAAGTCCCGCACCAGAACCGTCTTTAAGATCTCCGCCGCCATCTTGAACTCCAGGCTGGTGGCCAGGCCGTTGGCCAGCTCGAACTTCACGTCCAGCGGGGTGTGGGTGACCAGGCCCCGGCAGTAGTTCCAAAACGCCCGGAGGGCGGAGACGGCCACCACAAAGATGCCCATCAGCTCACAGATAGAGATGATCGGGGGCAGGATGCGGGCAATGAGTTCCTCCAGCATGGCGGGACCTCCCAAGACAGAGTTACGCGGGACAATCAGCGGCAGGGGAGAGGGGCGGCTGGTGCGGGAGCGGCTCCGGCTTGCTTACCAGGGCTTAACGCCTCCAGTGAGCTGGGACACCCGCTCCAGCCCCTTCCGGGCGGCGATGTCCCGCAGACCGTCCCGGACGGTCAGGGGGGCGTAGGGGTCGGCAAACAGGGCGGTGCCCACCGCCACGGCGGAGGCCCCGGCCAGCATCAGCTGGACCGCATCCTCCCCCTTGGAGACCCCGCCCATGCCCAGAATGGGCATGCCGGGAAGGGCACAGGCCACTTCCCACACCATCCGCACCGCCACAGGCAGCACGGCGGGGCCGGACAGGCCGCCGGTGTTCATCTTTAAAATGGGCCGGCCGGTGTTCACGTCGATGCGCATCCCCCGCAGGGTGTTGATGAGGGAGAGGGCGTCCGCACCTGCGTCCGCCACCGCCTTGGCGAGTTCGGTCTCATCGGTGATGCTGCGGGAGAGCTTCACCATCTCAGGGCCCTTCCCCGCGGGGGCCTTGGCCTCCCGGGTGACCTCGGCGGCCAGCTCGGGCCGGGTGCCGTAAGCCAGACCGCCTGCCTTTACGTTGGGGCAGGAGATGTTCACCTCGATCATGTCCACCCCGGCCTCAGCGAGCTTTTCGCACATGATGCCGTACTCCTCCGGGGTGTTGCCGGAGATGTTGGCGATGACTTTCGTGTCAAACTGCCGCAGGAAGGGCAGCTCCTCTTCGATAAACGCGTCCACCCCGGGATTTTGCAGCCCCACGGAGTTTAGGATACCCATGGGCGTCTCCGCAATACGGGGGGCAGGATTTCCCTCCCGGCGGTGGAGGGTCAGACCCTTGGCGCAGATGCCTCCCAGCTCCCCCAGGTCGTAAAACTGGTTGTACTCCCGACCGAAGCCGAAGGTGCCCGAGGCCACCACAACAGGATTTTTCAGCTTTACCCCGGCTAAGTCAACTTCCATGTCTACCAGGGGCAGGTGCTCCTCCGGGGCGGCGGGGCGGATGGAGCGGTCCACCGGCTCCGAACCAGAGGGCTGGTACCAGTCATCAGAGCCGCCGATGATCTCCACTGCATCAAAATCTTGGGGCTGGGGGAGATGAAGCGATTTCAAACTCTTTTCAGGCATTCCAATCCACCTCCTTGGCATCAAATACCGGGCCGTCCTTGCACACATGCTTCCGGGTGCCGTCGGTCATGTCACAGGCGCACACCAGGCAGGCCCCCACGCCGCAGCCCATGCGCTCCTCCATGGACACCTGGCAGGGCACGCCGAACTCTTCGGCCACTTTCGCCACGTTCCGGAGCATTAGCTTAGGCCCGCAGGCCAGGACGGCGTCGTAGCTCTTGTCCTGCTCCAGCTCCTGGCGCACCAGGGCGTCCACGAAGCCGTGGTAGCCCAGGGAGCCGTCGTCGGTGGCGGGGAGCACCTTGGCACAGTTTTCTTCCAACTGAGGCAGCAAAATGGCCTTCTCCTGAGAGCGGAAGCCCACGATGGCGGTGGACTTCCCCGCCGTATACTGGGCGCAGCCCACCATGGGGGGCACGCCGATGCCCCCCCCAACCAGCAGGTAGCGGCCCTCCAGCTTCATAGTAAAGCCGTTGCCCAGCAGGCCCATCACGTCCACGCTGTGGCCCACGGGGCGGTTGGCCAGCCACGCGGTGCCCTCGCCCCGGACCTCAAAGACGATGGCCAGCAGGTCCTCCGGCTCGTCCTCCATGCAGGAGCACACGGAGATGGGCCGGCGCAGAAGCAGGGAGTCCCCGCACTTGATGTGGACGAACTGGCCCGGGCCCTTCCAGGAGGTGCGGACCATGTCCCCCACCTCCAGCACCATATAGACGGCGTCGTGATTGAGCCACTCTTTGGATACGATTTTGCACTTACGTTCAACTTTCATACTTGGCATCGCTCCTTGGGGAGTTCAGAATGAAAAATTAAGAATGAAACATTCGGGGCAGAGCAGAAAGCGGGACAGACGGTCTGAGACGTTAGTTTTCCCAGGGAGGTTTCTCCCACTTCTGCCTGGGGAGGTGAAAACCGGATACATCCTCTTCTGAGCCTGAGGTTGGGGGAGGAGCTTTCTCTGTTTCGGCGGCCTGGGCTTCCGCTTTCGCTGTGATTGCCTTCAGGTGCTCCTCCATGGAGATACACGCCTCCCGGCAGTGGGGGCAGTCGGGCGTGAAGCTACCCTTGCCGCAGCGTTCGCACCAGAAAGGGGCCCGGCGGACGCCGGGGGCGTACCACTCCATCCGGCCGCACTGGGGACAGAGGTACAGATCCGCCAGACCCAGACAATGTCCATTGGTCTCGAGGAGCATATTTTCAAATTTCAGTTCCAGCAGCGCCCCGCAGCTGGGACAGTGCCGTCCCGTGTCGATCTCGGTCTGGGCCAGCGCTCGCTGGGCCGGGTCCAGAGAATCCATCAGTTTTTGTTCCAGTTTCAGCCGTTCAAGGCCAGCGGCCCGGACAAACCGCGTGTGGCAGTGGTCGCATAGAACCTGCTGCGTCCCGTGAAATTCAATTTTCACCAGTTCAAAGCGCCCCAGTTCTTTGCCGCAGAGCACACAGTTTGCCATGGTTCCACCTCTTTTCCCTCAAAACGCCGCCCTGAGCAGCGTTACTGGATGGTCACAAACTGGCCGATGTCCTCCTTCATGGCGAGGGCGGCGTCCCGGGCCGCCTGGGCGAAGTCCAGACCGTTGTTCCCCGTCTTCTTCCAGGCGCACATGATCCCCCGGGAGGAGTTGACGATGGCCCCGTGGCCCTTCTCGTTGAAGGCATACTTCACGTCGGCGGCGGTGCCCCCCTGGGCCCCGTAGCCCGGAACTAAGAAAAACGTATGGGGAAGCCGGGTGCGTAACTCCTGGATCTGCTCCGGGTAGGTAGCCCCGGTGACTGCCCCGGCCATGGTAAAGCCGTACTTGCCCTGCGTCCCGGCGGCGATGGACTCGTTGAGTTCGCCCATGGCCTCATAGATGGTGCGTCCGTCGGCAAGCTTCAGGTCCTGGAGCTCCCCGGAGCCGGGGTTGGAGGTCTTCACCAGCACGAAGGCGCACTTGTCCTCCCCCTTGGCGGCCTCCAGGAAGGGTTTTATCGAGTCGGAGCCCATGTAGCCGTTGAGGGTGACACAGTCGGCATCGAAGGTCTTGAACACCTCGCCCTCCACGGGTACGCCGGACAACCACCCTTCCGCGTAGGCGGTGGCGGTGGAGCCGATGTCCCCCCGCTTGATGTCGGCGATGACGAAGAGCCCCTTGCCCTTGGCGTAGCGAATGGTGCGCTCCAGCAGTTCCATCCCCCGCCAGCCCAGGTTCTCATAGTAGGCGGACTGGGGTTTTACCGCCGGGACCACGTCGCATAGCGCGTCCATAAGGCCTACATTAAACTGCCAGATGGCCTCGCAGGCCCCCCGGAGGTTTTTCCCGTACTGCTCATAGCAGGCGCGGCGGATGTGCTCGGGCACATACTCGATGCGGGCGTCCAGCCCGGCCACGGTGGGGTTTTGTTTTTCGATGATCTTATTCTGCAAAACGTCAAAGGACATGGGCAGTCTTCCTCTCTGTATTGAAATCTTTGTATGAGTTCCGCCGCGAAGCGGCAGAACTCTATTTATTTGTCCTGATAGATAATGTTTCCGCCTACGATGGTGTACTTCACCTTGCCCTTTACCTTCCGTCCGGCGAAGGGGGTGTTCCGGGCCTTGGAGGCGAACTGCTCCGGGTCGATGGTCCACTCATCCTCCGGGTCGAAGATGGTGATGTCCGCGTCGCTGCCCAGGCTCAGCCGCCCCTTGGTGGGCAGGCGGAGGATGGCGGCGGGGTTATAGGTCATCCGGCGGATCAGGTCAGGCAGCTTCATCCGCCCGGTGTGGTACAGCTCTGTGAGGGAGAGGGCCAGGGAGGTCTCCAGGCCGATCATGCCGCTGGGGGCCTTGGCCAGGGGGCGGGCCTTCTCTTCGGCGGAATGGGGGGCGTGGTCGGTGGCGATGGCGTCGATGGTGCCGTCCTTCAGACCGGTGATGATGCCCTTGATGTCCTTGGCGGTGCGCAGGGGCGGGTTGACCCGGGCCATGGAGCCCTGGGTGAGCACCTCGTCCTCGGTGAGGGTAAAGTATTGGGGGCAGGTCTCGCAGGTGACGGGGACTCCGCGCTTTTTCATCCGGCGGATGATGTCCACCGACTTGGCGGTGGACACATGGCAGATGTGTACATGGGCCCCGGTCTCCTCCGCCAGCATGGCGTCCCGCATGACCATGATCTCCTCGGCGATGGCGGGGCGACCCTCCATCCACAGCTGTCGGGAGACGCTCCCCTCGTTCACCGCGCGGTTAGCCACCATAGAGGTGTCCTCACAGTGGCACAGGATGGGCAGCTCCAGCCGCTTGGCGTGGATCATGGCGTCCCGCATCAGATTGGCGCTGTCCACGTTGCACCCGTCGTCGGACAGGGCCACGGCCCCCGCCTTTTTCAGCGCTTCCCCGTCGGTGAGCTCGCTGCCCTGAAGGCCCTTGGACACCGCCCCGATGGGGTACACATGGACACCGCAGGCCTGGGCAGCCTTCTCCTTAATATATTGTACCTGCTCCGGGGTGTCCACCGTGGGCTTGGTATTGGCCATGCAGGCCACGGCGGTGACCCCTCCCCGGGCGGCGGCGGCGGTCCCGGTGAAGATGTCTTCCTTATAAGTCAGACCCGGGTCCCGCAGGTGTACATGCATATCCACCAGTCCGGGGCAAACCACCAGACCGGAGGCGTCGATGACCACATCGGCCTGTGCCTGGATCTCCCGCTCCAGCTGCAGCACCCGGCCGCCCTCGGCATACAGATCCAGAATGGAAACGGTGCCGTTGACCGGGTCCACCACCCGGCCGTTTTGGATCAAAAGTCTCATTCCTAGGCTCCTCCGTCGTTCCACTTTTTTGGAACGTAAAATCAAGAATATCAGGGACGTAAAAATTACGCAAACTCGTCTCGTTAAATTATAGCGGAAGCAACAGGATTTAGCAACGGATTTTTCCCCGGATGGGGAAAGAATAACATCAGGCCGGCGTGCTCTCCTCCGGCGGGAGTTTCCTGATTGAATCTTGACGAAGGAGCGTGCACAGGCCGGCGGAAAAGGAGGAGATGCAGCATGAGCGGGCACGGCATTGGAAAATTTGTGTTGGGTATGACCGCCGGGATGGCGGCTGGGACGGCCATCGGCATGACCATGGCTCCCTCTCAGCGGAGAATGAAGCGGGCGGCCCACAAGGCGGCCAAGCACGTCACCGAGGCGGTGGAGACCCTCACCGATGCCATGGGGATGTGACGGCCTGCGCGCGGGGGCGGCTCAGTCCGCCCCTTGCGCGGTACATACCTTGGGGCGTATAATAGGGACACCATCAAAAACGGGAGGGATGCCCCATGACAGACCGGGAGCTGGTGGAGCGGGCCTTTTCCATGCACCGCTTCTCCTATGTGCCCTATTCCAAGTTCCCCGTGGGGGCGGCGCTGCTGTGCCGGGACGGGACGGTGTTCACCGGCTGCAACGTGGAAAACGCCGCCTTCGGCTCCACCGTCTGCGCCGAGCGCACCGCTCTGCTGAAAGCGGTGAGCGAGGGACACCGGGAGGACTGGGAGGTCCTGGCCATTGCGGGGCGAGGGAGGGACTACTGCTGGCCCTGTGGAAGCTGCCGGCAGATGCTCTATGAGTTCGCCCCCCGGCTGCGAGTATTGGCCGCCCGGGGAGACGGGGAATTCTGCGCCGCGTCCCTGGAGGAGCTGCTCCCCCACGGGTTCGGCCCCGGGGCGCTCGCATAAAAACGGACCGCCTCCAAACGGCGCAAATCCCCAGAATTCGCAGGAAGAGGAGGAAAAAGCTGCAATTTCCCGTGGAAAATCCGCTGCACAGGAGGAGAATTGCAACTACTTTGTAACCAATTTTTCATTTTTATGTCACCGGTTTGACAAGAGAATAACAGACCCCCGTGGTATACTAATTCTAGAAGCAACGGAAGGAGGGTCCTGTGATGAAAAAGCGAATCGTATCCCTGGCGCTGGCGCTTTTGCTGGCGGCCGGTCTCGGCGGAACGGTGTTTGCCCAGTCCCAGCAGGAGCCTCAGCCCGAGGTTTCTTTGGAGACGGTCCAGGGCAGCGCCCCCGCCCAGGCGGACGCCTCCCAGTCCATGTACCCCGCCGTCCACGCCCTGGTGATGGCCATGACGGAGAACCACTTGGACTATGACCCGGAGGACCCGGAGTTTCTGTGGACCAGCCTCTACTATATGCTCAGCCTATACGGTCAGATGGACGAGCGGGCCCAGATCACCGACGATACCCTGATCCTTCCCAGCGAAGTGATTCAGGACTATGCCTCGGCGCTGTATCCCGATGTGTCCAGTCTTCCAGAAGTTCCCGCCCCGATCTCGGCGCGCATAGCGCCCGATGGAGAAGGTACTTACCGCCTGGCCCGGGGAGAAGAAGGACTCACTCAGGTCACGGTAGAGCCTCCCATCTATTTGCAGGACGGCACGGTGGTGATGAATGGGGCGCTGGTGGCGCTGGAAGACGGCAGTATCCTGCGGGAATTTCAGGTGACGCTGCTTCCCCGGGACTGTATGTTTGGGTATGTGATCACCGATTTGACGTTTTCTGCGTAATGTTTCCTCCTTGGGGGAAAAGCCCGATGGCAGTGCATCGGGCTTTTTTCCTGTCCATACCTAGAAAAAGAGCTGGCTAGAAAAAGAGCTGGATTCGGGGGATTTTGCTCTTGCCCGGAATCTTCCAGTGTACTATAATAAATCAAATTGATTCTCGGCTTTTTATTTTGATTTCGAGGTGTGCTGCATGAAGCCTGACATCCATACCTATCTCCGCCCCGGCGCCCACGCCCATCTGGTGGGAATCGGCGGCGTTTCCATGTCCCCCCTGGCCGAGGTGCTCTACGGGGCCGGGGTGGTGATCACCGGTTCTGACATGAACGACAGCGAGACGGTGGAGCATCTGCGCTCCCTGGGCATCCCGGTGGTCATCGGCCACAAGGCAGAGAGCGTCCAGGGGGCGGGCTGCGTCATCCGGACCGCCGCCGTCCACGACAGCAACCCGGAGATCGCCGCCGCCCACGCCGCCGGCATCCCGGTGTTCGAGCGGGCGGAGGCCTGGGGTGCCATTATGCGCCGCTATCCCAATGCCCTGTGCGTGGCGGGCACCCACGGGAAGACCACCACCACCTCCATGTGCACCCAGATCTTCCTGGCGGCCCAGCGGGACCCCACGGTGATGATCGGCGGCACCCTCCCCGCCCTGGGGGCGGGCCACCGGGTGGGGAAGGGGGACACCATTATTCTGGAGTCCTGTGAGTACTGCAACTCCTTCCTCTCCTTTTTCCCCACGGTGGCGGTGATTTTAAATGTGGATGCGGACCACCTGGACTTCTTCAAAGACCTGGAGGATGTGAAGCACTCCTTCCGCCGCTTTGCCCAGCGGGTGCCGGAGGGCGGCATGGTCATCGCCGACGGGGACGACGCCAATACCATGGACGCCCTGAAGGGCCTGGAGAAGCCCCTGAAGACCTTCGGCCTGGAAAAAGGGGAGATCCACGCCGCCAACCTCACCTATGAGAGGGGGGTGGGCTCCTTTGATCTGATTTACTTGGGAGAGAACCTGGGGCGGATCGCCCTCCAGGTGCCCGGAGTCCACAATGTGCGCAACGCCCTGGCCGCCGCCGGGGCCGCCTTGGAGCTGAAGGTCCCCTTTGCCGCCATCCAGGAGGGGCTCCACGCCTTCACCGGGGCGGGCCGCCGCTTTGAGCGGAAGGGGGAGTACCACGGGGCGGTGCTCTACGACGACTACGCCCACCACCCCGGGGAGCTGCGGGCGCTTTTGTCCACGGTGAAGGCCCTGGGCTACGACCGGGTGATCTGCGCCGTCCAGCCCCACACCTACTCCCGCACCAAGGAGCTCTTTGACGACTTTGTAGAGGTGCTCAAGCTGCCGGACAAGGTGCTTCTGGCGGAGATCTTTGCCGCCCGGGAGACGGACACCCTGGGGGTCTCCTCCAGGGACCTGGCGGAGCGTATCCCCGGGGCGGAGTACTGCCCCGCCCTGGACGATGTGACAGAGCGTCTGGCCCAGCTGGCCCAGCCCGGGGACCTGCTCCTCACCGTAGGGGCGGGGGACATCCACCTGGCCGGGGAGCATCTGCTGGAGCGGGCCTGACTCTGCCGCCGGGGCGCCGAGGCCTACCGGTGAGAGCCTCCAACGGCGGGCGGGTCCGGGATACGCCCCTACGAAATCACCGGAACGAATTCAGTTTTGCGTAGGAGAACCCCTTAGGGCTCCCGCCAGGGCTTCCCCCTACAAGGGGGAAGCTGTCAGCCGGAAGGCTGGCTGATGAGGGTGCGTACCTGGGTTCCACTCCCTCCTGACAACCGCCCCCTCATCCGTCACGGCTTCGCCGTGCCACCTTCTCCCCTCAGGGGGGAAGGCTTGATAGAAGAGGCATCCTGAAATCATCGCAGAGGCGAAACGAAGTTTCGCACAAAGTTCTTTTGCTTACTTTTCTTTCAAGAAAAGTAAGCGGCGAAATCCCTCGCATAAAAAATTTTCTTTCGCATAAATTTTCCCCTCCGGTACAAACTACCCGTGAAGCCCAAATCGGAGGAGGTAAGAAACCGTGGTTATCGACAAAATTGCCCTGGCACTGCTGATCATCGGCGGCCTGGTCTGGGGCGGTGTGGGCCTGTTTCAATTCGATCTGGTGGCCTTCGCCTGCGGCGGATCGGCCAGTATGATCAGCCGGATCATCTACACTGTAGTGGGACTGTCCGCCGTGTGGTGCATCTCTCTGCTGTTCCGGGACAGGACGGACACGAAAACCTGACAGCGCGGACAAGCGCGATCCCGTTTTAAGGCGGCTGGAGCCTCTTAGGAGGGCCAGCCGTCTTATTTTACATGCAGAAATGTTAGATAACCGGAAATTTTGTTTAAAAAGGCATGATTTTACAAATTAAAGTTTCATTTTACATGTATTTAACATTAAGGATGTTTCCAATTTTACATTCCTTTTCTATACTGGCAACCGTAATCCGAAGAGCAAACAACTCAAACATTTCTAAAGGAGAACGATAAACATGAAAAAGTTTACTTGCCTTGGCCTGTCCATGGTCCTTGCCCTCGGCCTGCTGGCCGGCTGCGGCAGCGATACCAGCACCGACAGCTCCACTGCTGACGGCTCCAACGCTTCCACTTCTCAGACTGAGGAGAGCTCCACCACTACCCTGAGCGGCTCCGTCTCCACCGACGGCTCCACCTCCATGGAGGAGGTCATCGGCGTGCTGGGCGAGCAGTTCCAGGCTGACACCGGCGTGTCCGTTACTTACAACCCCACCGGCTCCGGCGCCGGCATCGAGGCCGTGTCCAACGGCAGCTGCGACATCGGCCTGGCCTCCCGCGCTCTGAACGATGAGGAGCTTGCCAGCGGCCTGACCGAGACTGTGGTGGCTCTGGACGGTATCGCCGTCATCGTCAATGCGGAGAACAGCGTCACCGACCTGACCCTGGAGCAGATCGCCCAGATCTACACCGGCGAGGTCACTGACTGGTCCGAGTTCGGCAGCGACGCCGGCGCCATCGCCAACATCGGCCGCGAGTCCGGCTCCGGCACCCGGGACGGCTTCGAGTCCATCACCGGCACCGAGGATACCTGCGTGCTGGCTCAGGAGCTGAGCTCCACCGGCGCCGTCATCGAGGCCGTGCGCACCACCCCCGGTGCCATCGGCTACGCCTCCCTGTCCGCCGTGGAGGGCCAGGACGGCATCACCGTGCTGACCGTGGGCGGCGTGGCTCCCTCTGAGGAGACCGTTCTGGACGGCACCTACGCCATTCAGCGTCCCTTCGTGTTCGCCACCCGCACCGACGAGGCTCTGTCTGAGGCGGCTCAGGCCTTCTTCGACTTTGCTACCTCTGAGGATGCCAACGCTCTGATCGAGGGCGCCGGCGCTGTGCCTGTTGCCGGCACTGACGCTGCGGCCTGATCGGTCGAAAAGTTTACAAAATCACGCGGAGCAGCCGCCGTTCCACCTGGGGCGGCGGCCGCTTCTCTAAAACGAGAATTGAGGAGGGGGCCGTGCGTCCCCATGTTAGAAGGAGAATAGTATGGAATACGAAACTGTGGGCGCCGCCGTGGACGGGTCCGCTGTGGGACAGCCCCAATATAAGGTGAAATCCAAGCGCAAGCCCCTGGAAGTGTTTATGAACACCCTGTTTTTCCTGTGCGGCATGGTGGCGGTTGCCTGCGTGCTGGTCATCAGCGTCTATCTGGTGATCTCCGGCCTGCCCGCCATTCTGGAGATCGGCCCCATCAATTTCCTGTTTGGAACCCGCTGGTACGCCTCTACCGAGGACTTTGGCATTTTCGCCATTATCCTCACCTCCATTTCCGGCACGGCGGGGGCAATCATCATCGGCGTGCCTATCGGTCTGATGACCGCCATCTTCCTGGCCAAAGTGGCCAACCCCAAGCTGGCAAAGGTGATCCACACCGCTGTGGAGCTGCTGGCCGGCATCCCCTCGGTGGTCTATGGCCTGGTGGGCATGATCCTGCTGGTGCCCGCCATCCGGGTGGCCTTCAACCTGCCCTCCGGCGCCACCCTGCTGGCCGCCATCATTGTGTTGTCGATCATGATTCTGCCCTCCATCATCTCTGTGTCTGAGACCGCTCTGCGGGCGGTTCCCCGGGAGTACGAGGAGGCCTCTCTGGCCCTGGGCGCCACCCATATCGAGACGGTGTTCCGGGTGACTGTTCCCGCCGCCCGCAGCGGCATCGCTACCGCCATTGTTTTGGGCATCGGCCGCGCCATCGGCGAGGCCATGGCCATCATCATGGTGGCCGGCAACGTGGCCAATATGCCCGGCCTGCTGACCTCGGTGCGCTTCCTGACTACTGCCATCGCCTCGGAGATGTCTTACGCCTCGGTTGGGTCTCTCCACCGCGACGCTCTGTTCTCCATTGGTCTTGTGCTGTTCTTGTTCATTATGATGATCAACGTGTTCCTGAACGTGTTCATCAAAAATAAGAAGGAGGCCTAAGCGATGGAAAACAGAACTCTCTCTCCCAGCCGCCGCCTCTATGACCGGGGCCTGCGCACCCTGCTGTATGTGTGCGGCTTCCTTACCTGCGCCTTGCTGGTGCTGATTATCGGCTATATTTTCTACCGGGGCGTCCCCTATGTCACCGCCGAGCTGCTCACCACCCAGACCAGCTACATCAACGACACCATCGGTATCCTGCCCAATATTTTGAACACCATCTATCTGGTGGTGCTGGCCATGGTCATCGTCCTGCCTTTGGGTGTGGGCGCGGCCATCTACCTGACCGAGTACGCCACCAACCGCAAGCTGGTGTCCATCATCGAGTTTGCCACTGAGACCCTCACCGGCATCCCCTCCATCATCTTCGGCCTGGTGGGCATGCTGTTCTTCATCCAGCTGGTGGGCTGGAAGACCGGTGTGTTGGCCGGCGGTCTGACCTTGGTGGTAATGATTCTGCCCACCATTGTGCGCACCACCCAGGAGTCCCTGAAGACCGTGCCCGACTCCTACCGGGAGGGCTCCCTGGCCCTGGGGGCCGGCAAGTGGCACATGATCCGCACTGTGGTGCTCCCCAACGCCATCGACGGAATCGTCACCGGCTGCATCCTGGCCGTGGGCCGCATCGTGGGCGAGTCTGCCGCCCTGCTGTACACCGCCGGTTTCGGTCTGGTGCTCAATGACTTCTTCACTTCCCTGGAGTCCTCCTCCGCCAGCCTGACCGTAGCTCTGTACGTCTACGCCAGCGAGCGGGGCGAGACCAATGTGGCTTTCGCCATCGCCACCATCCTGATGGTGCTGACGCTGATCATCAATCTGTCCGCCAGCCTGGTGGGCCGTAAATTAAAGAAATAATAGGGAGAATTGGAATATGTCCACCATCATTGAAGCAAAAAATTTGAACTTGTGGTACGGGGCCCATCACGCCCTGCACGATGTGAACATTGAAATCCCCGAGCATGAGATCACCGCCCTCATCGGCCCCTCCGGCTGCGGCAAGTCCACCTTCCTGAAGACCCTCAACCGCATGAACGATCTGGTGGAGGGCATCCGCATCGAAGGTGAGGTCAACTACGGCGGGCAGAACATCTACGACCCTAACGTGGACACCACCTGGCTGCGCAAGCAGATCGGCATGGTGTTCCAGAAGGCCAATCCCTTCCCCATGTCCATCTATGACAACGTGGCCTATGGCCCCCGCACCCACGGCATCCGCAGCAAGGTGAAGCTGGACGAGATCGTGGAGGAGTCCCTCCGGGGCGCGGCCATCTGGGACGAGGTAAAGGACCGGCTGAAAAAGTCCGCTCTGGGCCTGTCCGGCGGTCAGCAGCAGCGCCTGTGCATCGCCCGGGCCCTGGCCGTCAAGCCCGACGTGCTGCTCATGGACGAGTCCACTTCCGCTCTGGACCCCATCTCCACTTCTAAGATCGAAGACCTTGCCGTGGAGCTGAAAAAGGATTATACTATCATCATGGTTACCCACAATATGCAGCAGGCCGCCCGTATCTCGGATAAGACTGCGTTCTTCCTGCTGGGCGAGCTCATCGAGTACGGAGACACCGAGCAGATGTTCTCCATGCCCAAGAACAAGAAGACGGAAGACTACATTACCGGGAGGTTCGGATAATGCGGGACAAATTCAACGAGCAGCTGGAGCAGCTGAATGTAGAGCTGATCAAAATGGGGGCTCTGTGCGAAGAGGGGATCTCCGCCGCCACCAAGGCCATGATGGACCAGGACGGCACTCTGCGGGAGACCGCCATCGCCGCCGAGCGGGAGACCGATCAGAAGGAGCGGGACATCGAAAACCTGTGTATGAAGCTTCTGCTTCAGCAGCAGCCGGTGGCCAGCGACCTGCGGGCTATCTCCGCCGCCCTGAAGATGATCTCCGACATGGAGCGCATCGGCGACCAGGCCGCGGACATCGCCGAGATCACCCGCTTCATCGTCAACAGCCCGGTTACCAGCCGGGTGTCCATTGCGGAGATGGCCCGCAGCGTCATCAGCATGGTCACGGACAGCATCGACTCTTTCGTGCGCAAGAATCTGGAGCTGGCCCAGAGCGTGGTGCGGAAGGACGACGAGGTGGATGAGATGTTCCTGAATGTGAAAAACGAGCTCATCCGCCGCATCGGCCAGGGCGACGACGGGGAGACCTGCATCGACCTGCTGATGATCGCCAAGTACCTGGAGCGCATCGGCGACCACGCGGTGAACATTGCCCAGTGGGTGGAGTATTCCCTCACCGGACAGCACAGCGAGGATTGAGGATCAAAAACAAATTGCTTAAGAGCGGACGGACAACGCCCGCTCTTTCTAATACGGGACGAATACACACGGCGGGGAGACCAGGCGGAAAGCAGTACGCCGGCAGTACGGTTTCCATGTCAAGAAGGGATGAATGAGCATGATCTACATATTGGAGGATGACGCCAGCATTCGGAAGCTGGTCGTCTATACGATCCAAAGCCAGGGAATGGAGGCGGAGGGGTTTGAGCGTCCCACCCAGTTCTGGGAGGCGCTGGAGCAGAAAAAGCCGGATCTGGTTCTGCTGGACATTATGCTGCCAGAGGAGGATGGCCTTCAAGTGCTCAAGCGCCTGCGTTCTCTGCCGGCCACCAAAGCCATGCCCGTCATCATGCTCACAGCCAAGAGCACAGAGTACGACAAGGTGCTGGGACTGGACGAGGGGGCGGATGACTATGTGGCCAAGCCCTTTGGGATGATGGAGCTGATGGCCCGCATCCGGGCCGCCCTGCGTCATGGCGGACAGGGGACGCCCAAGGAGAAGACCTATTCCCTGGGGACTCTGTTCGTAGACCCCGCCCGGCACATCGTCCGGGACGGGGACCGGGAGGTCACCTTGACTTTGAAGGAGTTTCAGGTGCTGTGCCTGCTTTTGGAGCGGGCGGGCACCGTCTTTACCCGGGATCAGCTGCTCAACACCATCTGGGGCTATGAGTTCGACGGAGCCAGCCGCACAGTGGACGTGCACATCCGCACCCTGCGGCAGAAGCTGGGCCGCTCCGGGGACTGCATCGAGACGGTGCGGGGCATCGGCTATAAGATCAGCACGGACAATCCTGCGGGCGCGTCCCGCAAAGAATAAGGAGTGGATATGACGGCAAAACTCTTTCGTACTTCCATGGCGGTGGCGGTGTCGGTCATGGCCCTGTCCATCGCCCTGTTTATGGGGATGCTGTACCAGTATTTTAGCAATCAGCTCATGGCAGAACTGGCCAACGAGACCCTGCTGGTGGCCCGGGGAGTGGAACTGGAGGGCTTGGGCTATTTGGACGATCTGGATACGGAAAACCGGGTCACCTGGGTGGCCGCCGACGGCACGGTGATTTACGACAGTGTGGCTGATCCGGCCGCCATGGAGAACCACGCCGACCGGGAGGAGATCCGAGAGGCCCTGTCCTCGGAGACCGGGATGGCCCAGCGTTTCTCCTCCACCTTGTCTGAGCAGACCATGTATGTGACCCAGCGCCTGGAGGATGGATCGGTGATCCGGCTGGCCAGCGCCCAGAAGACGGTGGCTATTCTGCTGCTGTCCATGGTACAGCCCATCGTAGTGATTCTGGTGCTCTCACTGCTGCTGTCGGCGGTGCTCTCCTCCCGGCTGGTGAAGGGGATCGTCAAGCCCATCCTCTCTCTGGACCTGGAGCATCCGGAGGGCTGCGATACCTATGATGAGCTCACCCCTCTTCTGTCCCGTCTGAAGCGCCAGAACGACACCATTCGTCAGCAGATGGCCCTGCTCAAGCAGCGGCAGACGGAATTTTCTGCTCTGACGGAGAATATGAGCGAGGGGTTCCTTCTGCTGGACCGGCAGGGCCATGTGCTCTCCCATAACTCCGGCGCCCTGCATCTGCTGGGGGTAGAGGAGCCTGACGGGGAGGTGAACGTGCTGGTGCTCAACCGGGACGAGCCCTTCCGCCAGGCGGTGGACGAGGCGCTCTCCGGCAAGCGCAGCCGGCAGCTGCTCCATCTGAACGGACGCTGCTGCCAGCTGCTGGCCAACCCGGTGCTGGAGGAGGGCAAACCGGCCGGCGCGGTGCTGGTGCTTTTGGACGTCACAGAGCAGGAGCAGCGGGAAGAGCTTCGGCGGGAGTTTACCGCCAACGTCTCCCACGAGCTGAAGACGCCCCTCACCTCCATCTCCGGCATTGCGGAGATCATGCAGAGCGGCATGGTCAAACCCCAGGATATTCAGGGCTTTGCCGCCGACATTTATCAGGAGGCCCAGAGACTGATCGCCCTGGTGGAGGACATCATCCGCCTGTCTCAGCTGGATGAGGGGGCGGAAAATCTGGAGCGGGAGCCGGTGAACCTGCTCTCCCTGGCCCAGGATGTGGCACGCCGCCTGGACTCCGCCGCCCAGAGGTCCAACGTGACGCTGAAGGTTATGGGCCTCTCCGTCCAGGTGGACGGCATCCCCAGCGTGTTGGGGGAGATGGTCTATAACCTGTGCGACAATGCTATCAAGTATAACCACCCCGGGGGTACCGTTAACGTGACGGTGGCGCCCACCCAGCAGGGGGCGGAACTCACCGTGGAGGACACCGGCATCGGCATCCCGGTGGAGGACCAATCCCGAGTGTTTGAGCGGTTCTACCGGGTGGATAAAAGTCACTCCAAGGCCATCGGCGGCACCGGTCTGGGGCTGTCCATCGTCAAGCATGGGGCCTCTCTCCACGGGGCCAAGATCCACATGGACAGCCAGGTGGGCCGGGGCACCACGGTCCAGCTGCTGTTTCCCCAGACAGCAGGCGGGGCGAAGGAATAATCCAGAGGGATTCAGGCAATCCTGTTTCTAAGGAACGGGCCGCCGGAGGCATCCGGCGGCCCGTATTTTTTTGAGGGGAACAGGAGGAGGGTCTATGAAACGAACCGGTTTTCTCATCGCGGCGGCGGTACTATCTGCCGCTCTGGCCGGCTGCTCCAGCGGGTCGGAGCGGACGGCGGAGGAGTGGAGCCAGCGGTATGCCCAGGCCATTGCCAACCACGGCGGAGAGATGGTAGAATATAACCCGGTCATTCAAAAGGTGGACCCGGAGGATACCCGGTCCGCCCTGGCTCTGGAGTCTCTGGGGCTGAAGGAGGAGGACATGGAGGCCTTTGGGGCCAGTGTGTCCGTGATGAACACCCAGGCCTATGCCATTGCTGCCGTCCGGCCTTCCCAGGGCAAAGAGGAGACGGTGCAGGAGGCCTTGCAGGGGTATATTGACCGGCAGAAGAGCAATTTTGAGTTTTATCTGCCCGACCAGTATCAGGTGGCGGAGAGCGCCCGGCTGGACACCCTGGAGGATGGCACGGTGCTGCTGGTCATGTGTTCCGACGCCGACCAGGTCTTTGAGGCCATCCAAACGGAATTGGAGCAGGACTGAGATCCAATCAACCGCGCAAAAGGCCGCCTGTCCGGAGAAAACATCCGAACAGGCGGCCTTTTTGCAGACGGCGCTGTTTGAGTCAGCGGAGAGGGGGATCAGGAGTCGATATAGCTGCGTACCCGCAGCTTGACCCCCAGACCCTCCGCGATGCGGCGGCTCTCTTCGATCTCCCCCGGGGCAGTGCCTTTGTCCACTACGGTGAACACCACATGGGGGACATAGTCCTTGGCCTCCTTGGCAAAGTCCAGCATGGCCTGATAGGCGGCCTCCCCCTGGACCGGGTGGCACAGGGCCACATAGTCGGCGGCGTTGTTGGCGTTGAGGGAGATGGATAGAGTGTCGATGCGCCCTTTCAGGTCGGGGAGCACGTCCCGGCCGTGGATCAGATTGGCGTGGCCGTTGGTGTTGATGCGCACGGGGGGCAGCTTCTCCCCAAAGCGGTCCTTGAGCTGGTCCACCAGCCACAGGATGTCGTCGATGCGGTAGGTGGGTTCGCCGTAGCCGCAGAAGACAATCTCCCGGTAAGAGCACACGTCCCGGCTGAGGAAACTGTCCAAAGCCTCCTGCCGGGTAGGCTCCCGCTCCAGCCACAGGGAGTCCTCGGTGTAGATGGAGCCCTCCTTCTTCCCGTGGCGCAGGCAGAACTCGCAGTTGCAGTTGCACTTGTTGGTGAGGTTCACATACAGGGCGCCCTCATATTCATAGGTGATGGTCATAGCCGTCATTCCTCCTTAAATCTGAAAAAACCGCTTCCCGTTTTCCAGGGTGAGCCGGGCCGCTTCCTCCGGCTCGATCCCCTTCACCCGGGCGATGGCCTCGGCCACCAGGTGGACCTTGCTGGAGTCATTGCGCTTGCCTCGGAAGGGCTCTGGCGTCAGGTAGGGGGAGTCGGTCTCGATCATGATCCGGTCCATGGGCAGCCAGTGGATGACCTCAAGGGCCTTCCGGGCATTTTTATAGGTGATGGTGCCGGTGAAGGAGAGCATCCAGCCCAGCTTTACCAAGACCTTAGCGTCCTCCAGGCTTCCGGAGTAACAGTGGTACACCCCCCGGACGTTGGGGTGGGCCCGAACGATCTCCAGACAGTCGTGGTGGGCCTCCCGGTCGTGGACGATGACAGGCAGATTCAGTTCCTCTGCCAGCTCCAGCTGGCTGTGGAATACCTGCTGCTGGTGTTCCCGGGGCGGGTTCTCCTTCCAGTAGTAATCCAGGCCGATCTCCCCGATGGCGCGGACCTTGGGGTGGGCAGCCAGGGCGCGCAGTTCCTCCAGCCAGCTCTCCTCCCACTCCCCGCAGTCGGAGGGGTGGACACCCACGGCGGCGTAGACAAAGGGAAACCGCTCCGCCAGGGAGACGGCGGTGCGGGAGGACTCCAGCTCGCAGCCCGGATTCAGGATCAGTTCCACCCCCTGGCCGGGCATGGAGGCGAGCAGCTCCAGCCGGTCGGTGTTAAAGGCTCCGGAGTCGTAGTGGGCGTGGGTATCGAATACTTGCATGGCAGTCGCGCTCCCTTGAGTGATGGATTTCTTTCCTATCATACTCCCATCCCCGGGGAATTGCAAGGGCACAGGGCCGCCCGGGAAACTTATGGGGCAGTGAAATAGGTTACGAACAGATCGCCCTCTTCCCCCTCCTCTGTGCCGTTGTCAAAGACCTCCAGGAAGGCGAAGGTGAAGTCCTGTACGTCGGAGGGGACTTGGTAGATCAAAACTCCCTCTCTTGTCTCGCCGACAGCCAGGTCGTAGTCTGTGGGGAGCTGGGCAGTGCAGTAGGGCTCCAGGGGGAAGGCCATCTCGTCGCTGCCATAGTCCCCCCAGTAGAGCTGAAAATCGGTGTCAAACATGGGGACGGGCTGGTCGTAGGTATTGGTCATAGTCATATCCACCACGACTAATTTGTCCCCTACTGGGGCGGTGCAGCCCTCATAGTTCTCTACGGCTTGTGCGCTGGTGATGGTGTAGTCAAACCAGGAGGTAGAGACCCTGTCTCCCACCTGGGCCTCGGTGGGGCTGCCGCCGCCAATGGCGTCACAGCCGGTCAGAGCCAGCGCCAGAGCGGCACAGGCCGAGATGAGCCGGATCTTGGTCCGTTTCATGGTAGAACGCTCCTTTCCTCCGCCCTCCGGTTGGGAGCGGACGTCCGGTCCAAAGCCGGGCAGAATTCTGCCAGCTGTGCCGGCGGACTCATTATACGGGATGGGCTGGCAAAAAGCAAGGGAACCGTCTTGCAGAGACCGCTTTGCCCCTGTGTGTCTGTACATGACAGAGCAGTTTGACCGGAAACTGTTAAAAAATCGACAAATTCCATTGGAGTTCGGATTTCTGCTAGACAAAGGAGGGGCGGTGTGTTAAGATGATTACAGCCGGTTTCCGCCGAAGCCGGTCCCTGGACAGTGTTCCGGAGCTTACAATTTTATTGTAAAAGAAGGAGATCAAAATGGAAATCCGAAAAATCTTTGTCGTCGGTTCCGGTCTGATGGGCAGCGGCATCGCCCAGACCGCCCTGCAGTACGGCTACGAGGTCATCCTGAACGACCAGAGCAAAGCCGCCCTTGAGCGGGGGCAGGCCGGCATCGAGAAGCGCCTGGAGCGCATGGTGGAGAAGGGTAAGATGACCGCCGAGCAGAAGGAAGACTGCATGAAGCGCCTGACCATCGCCACCAGCGTACATACCGCTTCCAACGTGGATCTGGTCATTGAGGCCATCTATGAGAACCTGGATGCCAAGCGCGCTATTTTCCAGCAGCTGGATAAGATCTGTGACGACCGCACCATTTTTGCTTCCAATACCTCTTCTATCTCCATGACCAGCCTGGCCGCCGCCACCGCCCGTCCGGAGAAGGTGGTTGGGATGCACTTCTTCTCCCCTGTGCCTGTGATGAGCCTGGTGGAGATCGTCTATGGGCTGCGTACCTCCAAGGAGACTGTGGAAGTCGTGAAGGCTGTGGGCGAGCACATGGGCAAGCGTACTATCCTGGCCAAGGATAAGCCCGGCTTCATCGTCAACCGTATGCTTCTGCCTATGCTCAACGAGGCCGTTCAGGTCCTGGACGAGGACATCGGCACTGTGGAAGACGTGGACGAGGGCATGATGCGCGGCTGTAACCACCCCATGGGCCCCCTGGCTCTGGCGGACATGATCGGCCTGGACATCCTGCTGGAGGTTATGGAGACCTTCTACATCGACCTGGGCGACACCA
>CALWWF010000071.1 GCA_944385165.1 uncultured Oscillospiraceae bacterium | reverse complement strand
ACGGCGGGCGGCATATCTCCAGGCGCTGGCTCAGGCGGCTGGCAAAAGCGGGGGCCGCTCTGGCTGTGTATTCGGTGCTGCTGTGGGGATTTTTCTTCCTGGGCCTGTCCGCCTGCCCGGAGACGGTAGGGGATTGGCAGGGCCAGAAGGTGGTCATGCAGACAATCGTGTGGGGAGAGAACAGCTACAACTACTACGCTTACAACGGCCCCTTCTGTTTGGGGGAGTACCTGGGCGGGTCCGAGGAGCCCTGGGGGGAGAGGCGGTAACGCCCGATGGGAGGGACCGTCTGGCGGGAGATATTCTAGAGTATGTGCCCGACGGGGAGGAGTAGCAAAGATGTTTTCTGTATTCGGGTGGATATTGTTTGCGGCTCTCAGCGGCGTTTGGCCGGTGGTGGTGCTGGCCGGCATCGGGCTGCTGGCCTGGGGTGTTTTTCCGGTGGCTTTGTACGAGGGGTGGGCGGATCGACCGAGGAAACGGCCGCTATGGGCCGTCATGGGGCTGGTGCTTTTGGTCGTGCTCCTTCGATTTGGTGGAGAGCTGATGCTGCGTCTCTTCGCGCTCACGTGGCGGCGGTGGGTGAAGAGTCTTCTGGAACTAGTGGGGATCGCCCTTCTGACCGGAATGGGGGTGTGGACCGGGGCCCGCCTGCTCCGGCAGGCTGGGCAGAAGGCGGCCCGGCGTGCAGCGGCCGGTATATGGCTGTTGGTGTTGGTAGGCTCAGCCCTCCTATATGGCTGGGTCAGACTGACCTTCACTTACTGGGACGACCGTGTGACAGTATGGGAGGGGCGGACGGTGGTGTCAGAGGACACCGGTATTTTTGAAGAGACCTTCTACGCTTACGCCGGACCTTTTGCCCGGGGGCGGGAGGTGCTGTTTGTGTGGAAGGATTGAGGGGCGTTGGGGCCCGGCGGCGCCCATGAAAGCAGGAAAGGAGGACCGGTGATGAAAAAAAGACGGTGGCCCTGGGCCCTGTTGGGGGCGGCGGCTGTTCCGGTGTCCCTGATCGTACTGGGGTGCGCGGTCCTGCTGCTCTGGCTCCCCACGGACCGGGAGGTGATGGAGGGGCGGCTGGGGGTATCCATCCCCCGGCAGCTCCGGACGGAGGTGGAGGACACCCACGGCGGGTTCCACGGGGACGGGGTCTGCAAAGTGGTGGTCACGTTTCCCACCCAGGAGGCGGCGGAGGGCTTTGCCCAGAAACTGCCGGACACCTGGAACCCGCTCCCAATAGAGGATGAAGCACTTTGGCAGGCGGTGCAGGGAGTCTGGCCGGACCTGCCCCAGTCTGACCGGGGGGATTGGTTCTACCTGGACCGGTATTTTGCCCAGTACGGCCAGGTGTGTCCCTTCAACTCCTATCTGCAAAACGCCACCTTTGCCCTGTTGGACCTGGACGAAAACCGGCTGTACGTCCTAGAGGTGGACTGCTGAAGGGAACGGATTTTCTGATGGAACAGGGAGGAGGAAGCGGGATGGGATATCAGACGGATTTGATATGGATTCTGATCCTGGTGGGAGCGCCGGTGATTTTGGTGCTGGAGGCGGTGCACTGCCTGTATCTGGACCGGGGATGGCGGCGGAATCTGCTGGCAGCGGCCCTGGGGCTGCTGGCCGGAGGTGGGGCCCTCTATTTTTTAGGGGATCGAGTGCTGGCCGCCTTTGCGCTGGCCTGGCGGGCATGGGTGGGGTCCCTGCTGCTGGGGCTGGCCGTACCGCTGTCTGTCCTGGCGGCGGTACTTACGGTGTGCTCCATGATCCACCGGAAGCGGCGGCCCTTTCTGGCGGAAGCGCTTCTGGTGGAGGGCAGCGCCCTGGTCTTTCTGTTTCTGGCGGTGGTCTTCGGGATTTTCCTGTGGCTGTCCACCCTGTGCCCGGAGCGGGTTGTCACTTGGGAAGGGCGGACTCTGGTGGAGGAGGACGGCGGCAGTCTCTGGCGGTATGACCACGGCTATTACGATTACCACGGCCCCCTGGTCCGGGGCCGGGAACCCCTGGTCCTGGTGCCGGAGGCCGGGGAGGCGGATGTGCTGGATACGCCGGTGCTCTAAAATATCCTGGTTATTTTCCCAAATCTGTGGTACCATAGCCGGGAACAAAGGAGAAGGGAGGCGCTTCATGGACAGGCATACCAAGGGATGGAAGCGGGGCACCCTTGCCCTGGCGGCGGGGGCGGCTTTGACGGGGACGGTCTTGTGGGGGATGCAGGACGAGCTGGGGGTCACCTGGTACGAGCTCACCCTCCCGGCGGGGCTGGAGGCCCTGGACGGGCTGACCATCGTCCACCTCTCCGACCTGCACAGCGCAGATCTGGAGGCGGAGCTGGGCTCCGCCCTGGAGGGGGTGGACCCGGACCTGATCGTCCTCACCGGCGACCTGGTGAGCCGGGGGGACCGGGACCTGAAAACCGCTCTGAAAACCGCGGCTCTGGCCGCCCAAAGGGCCCCTTCCTACTTCGTCCCCGGCAACCACGAGGCGGACAGCCTCTGCTATCCGGAGCTGCGGGAGGGGCTGGAGCGCTCCGGCGTCACCGTCCTGGAGGACCAGGCGGCCCAGCTGTGGTGGAACGGGGGAGAGATCAATCTGATCGGGGCCCGGGACCTGAAGTTTGACCCGGAGGGGCGGAGGGCGGCTCGGGCGGCCCTCCCCGGAAAAGTGCGGGCCCTGTGCCGGGAGGGGGCGCTGAACATCCTCCTGTCCCACCGGCCGGACATGATGGAGGAGTACGCCGCCTCCGGGGCAGATGTGGTGTTTTCCGGCCACGCCCACGGGGGACAGATCATCCTGCCCCTGGTGGGGCCCTTAATTTCCACCCACAACGGCCTGTTCCCGAAAAATACCTCCGGGGTGTATCGGGCCGGAGCGGCCCAGGTGGTCATCAGCCGTGGGCTGGGCAACGGGACGCCCGTCCCCCGCTTGTGGAACCCGCCGGAACTGGTGGCGGTGCGGCTGCGGGCCGGGAAATAGGGGAAGAGCGGCTTGTGCTTTCCCGCAAAATTCGCTATAATAAGACAATCAAATCGTGGGAAAGAGAGGAGGAGAGGCCCATGCGCCGGCTGGCCATCTTCTCCTTTTCCTTTGCCCTGGCGGCCCTGTGCGCCTGCGTTCTGCCCCTGGAGGGGAGGCTGTTTCCCCTGGGCGGACTGGCTGGACTGGCCTTTGTCCTGACCTGGGTTCCCCTGGAGAGATGGGAGCGCAAGCGGCGGGCGGCCCGCTGGGCGGCGGCGGGGCTGGCCCTGGGGTTCCTCTGGACCGCCGGGTATACCGCCCTCTTCTGGCGGCCCGCCCAGGACCTGGACGATGTGACCATCCGCCTGCGCGGGACCGTGGAGCAGTGGCCAAGGGAGACGGACTACGGCTGGTCGGTGCGCTTGCGTCTGGAGCCGGAGTCCGGCCCCGCCATTCCCACCCTCCTCTATCTGGACGGCCAGGGGGCCGGGCTGGAGCCCGGGGACGGGATGGAGATGGTGGCCCATTGTACGCTGGCAGACCGCTCCTCCTCCGGGGAGGAGATCACCTACTACACCTCCCAGGGGATCTTCCTCACCGCCCAGGGGTACGGCCGCCTGGAGGTGGAGCGGCCGGAGCGCGTCCCCCTTCGGGACTGGCCCGCCCACTGGACCCGGGCGCTGGAGGAGAGTATCCAGCGGATTTTCCCCCAAAGCGCATCGCCCCTGGTGACGGCTCTGGTCACCGGGAACCGGGACGGCCTCAGCGACTCCTTTGACACCGATTTACAGCGCACCGGCCTGAGCCACACCGTGGCGGTGTCCGGCTCCCACCTGGCCTTCCTGGCGGGGCTGCTGGCCCTGCTGCTGGGAGGAAGCCGGCGCCTCACCGCCCTGGTGCTCATCCCCGTATCCGTCTTGTTTACCCTGATGACCGGGTGCACCCCGTCCATCGTCCGGGCGGCGGTGATGATCGTGCTGCTCCAGGTCGCCCCGCTGCTGGGACGGGAGCGGGACAGCCTCACTTCATTAGGGACGGCGCTTTTGCTGCTGCTGATGTGGAACCCCTTTTCCGCCGCCCATGTGGGCCTTCAGCTCTCCTTTGCCGCGGTGGCGGGAATCCTCCTGTGTGGAGAGCCTATACAGCGTGCGCTGGCAGAGCGCATCCCCTGGAAAAAGGCCAGACGGGGCAGCCCGGCCTGGTGTGTCCGGGGTGCGCTGCGCTTTTTCGCCTCTACCTTGTCGGCCACGGTGGGGGCCAGCCTCTTTACCACGCCGCTTACGGCGTTTTATTTCCGCTCCCTGCCTCTGGCGTCCCTGCTGTCCAACCTCCTGGCCCTATGGGCGGTGAGCGTCTTATTCGGGGCGGGGCTGGTGCTGGGGGCGGCGGGGGTCTTCCTGGCACGGCCCGCCGCCCTGCTGGCGGCCCCGGTTTCCGTGCTGGAGGGGTATCTGACGGGGCTGATCCAAAGCCTGGCCCAGGCGCCCTTCGCCGCCGTCACCCTGGACACCCCGTACTACCGGTTCTGGCTGGGATTCGTCTACGTCCTGGTGATCCTGGCGGTGCTGATCCCGGGGAAGAAGCGGTGGATCGCGCCGGTGTGCGCCGGGGTCTCCACCCTGTGCCTGGCGGTTTTCATGAGCCATCTGAGCTTCTGGCAGGGGGCGGGGGCGGTGACCGCCCTGGACGTTGGCCAGGGCCAGAGCATCCTGGTGCGCACCGGGCGCTTCCTCAGCCTGGTGGACTGCGGTGGGGACGGCTACCAAAACGCCGGGGATGTGGCCGCCGACTACCTGGGGGACCGGGGGGTGGAGCGGCTGGACCTGCTGGCGGTGACCCACTTCCACGCCGACCACGCCAACGGCGTGGAGCGGCTGCTGGAGCGGGTGGAGGTGGACACCCTGGCCCTGCCCGACGTGGAGCCGGAGAGTCCCATCCGCCAGGAGATCGAGGCCCTGGCCCGGGAGCGGGGGACCCGGCTGCTCTACATCCGGACAGACACTACATTGACCTTGGGGGAAGGGCGGACCATCCGCTTGTTTGCCCCTCTGGGCAGTGGAGAAACTAACGAGGAGGGACTGACTTTCCTGGCCTCCCAGGGGGAGTTTGACGTGCTCATTTCCGGGGACATGGGGGCGGACGTGGAGGAGAGGCTGCTCTCCCACACCCAGCTGCCCCAGGTGGAGGTGCTGGCGGCGGGGCACCACGGCTCCAAGTACTCCACCTCCCAGGCCCTGCTGGACCAGTTAAAGCCGGAGTACATCCTCATTTCCGTGGGCGCGGACAACCGCTACGGCCACCCGGATGGGGGCACGGTAGAGCGGATGCTGATTTCCGGGGCGCGCCTCTACCGCACGGACCGCTCCGGTACTGTGACCATTCGGGTAAACCAGTAAAAGGAGGACGGGGACATGGCCTTTCCCTTGACGGACGAACAAAAAAAGATCGTAGACGACCGGGGGGGCGAGCTGCTGGTGTCCGCCGCTGCCGGGTCGGGCAAGACCCGGGTGCTGGTGGAGCGCCTGCTGGCCCGGGTGACGGAAGAGGGGCTGGACCTGGACCGGTTTTTGGTCATCACCTACACCAAAGCGGCGGCGGCGGAGCTGCGTACCCGCATCGCCCAGGAGCTCTCCGCCCGCCTGGCGGAGCATCCTGGGGACCGGCATCTGCGCCGGCAGGCCACCCTGGTCTACCGCGCCCAGATCTCCACTATTCACGCCTTCTGCGCCGCCCTCCTCCGGGAGGAGGGGCACCGGCTGGACCTGGAGCCGGACTTCCGACTGTGCGACGAGGGGGAGGCCCAGGTGCTTATGGCCCAGGTGCTGGAGGACGTGCTGGAGCAGCAGTACGAAGACCTGACCGCCGAGAGCCCATTTGCCGTGCTGGTGGACACCCTCTCCGCCGGGCGGGACGACAGCCGCCTGGCCCAGATCGTCCTGGACGTGTTCAGCCGCATCCAGAGCCACCCCCACCCGGAACAGTGGCTGGCCCAGCAGCGGCAGGTGTGGGAGCTGGAGGGGGTGTCCGACGCGGGACAGACCCCCTGGGGCCGCCTGCTGCTGGCAGACGCCGCCCGCCAGGGCAGGGACTGCCGCCGGCGGCTGGAGCAGGCCATCTCGTTGGCGGAGGAGGATGAGCTGCTGGAGGCGAACTATGTCCCCTCCCTCCAGGCAGCCTGAGAAGGGGTATAAACCTTCTGCACCGCGGCGGAGAGGGCGGACTGGGACGGGGCCTACGCCGCTCTGCCCATCCCCTTCCCGGCGGTGGGCCGCAAGCGCAAGCGAACCATCCAGCTCAGCCCCATGGAGGAGGCCCGGGCCGTGGCGGACACCCAGCGGGTGAAAGAGCTGCGGGATACGGTGAAGGAGCGCTTTGCCAAGCTTGGGGAGTGGTTCGACGGGGACAGCGGGGAACAGCTCGCCGCCCTGGAGGACAGCCGCCCGGCGGTCCAGGGGCTGATGGACCT
>CALWWF010000070.1 GCA_944385165.1 uncultured Oscillospiraceae bacterium | reverse complement strand
CAGGGATTGCACCACCTTCTTCGCACTTTTGTAGGGGCGGCCCCGTGTGGCCGCCCGTTCCCCGTGGGGTGCGACGCCCGTAGGGCGCGGCCTCCTGGATGCGCCGCTCCGGTGGTTTTCCGCGGGGGATTTCGCCGCTATCTCCGCCCTAAGAGCCGCCGCTTTGCGGCGGTTGCGCTCCGAAACGCGCCTGCGGGCGCAGTGCGGGCGGCGAGCTTCTTTCTGGATGCCCAGAAAGAAGCCAAAGAGGCACTAAGGTGACGGCGCAGGATGGGCGCTCATGCGCCCATATTCGCCGTCCCCCTAGAACCCCCATTACGGGGGTTACCCCTTTGACGCTGTGCGGCCCTTCCGGCGTGCAAAACCAGGAGTGCTTGGATGCAATTCCATCCGGCCCCACTGGGGGCCTGCGTGAGTAGAAATTTACACCGCCTGCAATTTAAAGCCCGCGCCTGGCTTTGCCGAGCCAACGGTACCTGGTCCGTTGACGGCGGGAGACCCAAGGGCCTCCCCTACCTAAAGCCAAGGAGCGTTTCCAGTCAACCCGTAGGGGAGGGGCTTGCCCCTCCCGCCTGCAAGCCTTCCCCTGGGGGAAGATGTCACGACCGAAGGTCGTGACGGATGAGGGGAACGGCCCTAGATTTTGCTCCCCTTTCGTATTAACGCACCATAAGCCTTCCCCCCTCAGGGGGGAAGGTGGCCCGAAGGGCCGGATGAGGGGGCGATTGTCAGAAGGGGATGAAATCTGGATACCCACCCTCATCAGTCAGCCTTACGGCTGACGGCTTCCCCCTGGAAGGGGGAAGCCTTGGCCCCCACAAACGCCCAAGGGCGCCGGGAGAGGAATCTCCCGGCGCCCTTGGGCTGTCTATTGTTGTATCGGATGGAAGTGGGAAGTGGTCCAGCCGTCTTACAGGCCGTACTGGAACACATAGTTGGCGTTGAACAGATCCGCGTTCTCGGGGTAGACCCGGACGGAGAGCTCCTCCTCGCTGTCCCGGGTGAAGGAACAGGTGACCAACTCCGTCTCGCTTCCCTGTACGCAGGTGATCTGGAAGGACTCGGTCTCGCCCACCGGCAGGCTGTAGGGGGAGACGGTCACGGCCTCCTGGGCCAGCGCCGGCTGCAAGAAACTCTCCTCCTGGGGCGTGATGCTCTCCACGCTCCAGCCCTCCGCCGCGGTCAGCTGGATCTCCCCGCCGGCGGCGATGGGGGTGACGGCCAGATCCAGCTGGCCCAGCCCGGAGGCGATGCCCACCGGGAGAAGCAGGAACGCTGCAAACGCCCCCAGAAGGACCAGCACCATCCGAAGGGGAAGGATCGCATTGTCCCGGCGGCCTGTACCGCCCTTCTTCTCCTGCTCCGGGCGAGAGGTGGAAACCGCCTGCGTATAACCCACTGCATTTTGGATCGAGATGCTTTTCATTTTGCTCCGCTCCTTTCAAAGTTCCGTGCCCCTGTGGGGCTCTTCCTTTGTTGTGACACCAGTATAGCAGGGGAAGATACACTTGTAAAACTGTTAAATCTAGTATATAATACAGCTAAAATTTGTGCTTAGGAGAGATGCCCCCATGAACTTTTCCAGCATGGACTACTTCATCATGGTGGCCCGGGAGCGCAGCTTCACCCGGGCGGCGGAGCGCCTGCACATCACCCAGCAGACCCTCAGCGCCCACATCGCCGCCCTGGAGAAGGAGCTGGGGGTGAAGCTGCTGGTGCGGAACATCCCCCTGGAGCTGACCTATGGGGGAGAGGTCTTTTTGGAGTACGCCCTGGACTTTCAGCAGCGGGTGAGCGCCCTGGAGCACGAGTTTCAGGACATCTCTCACAACCAGCGGGGCCTGCTGCGCATCGGCATCGCCTACACCCGGGGGGACATCGTCATGCCTCCCCTGCTCACCCGGTTCCGGACCATGTACCCCAAAATTTCCATCCGCCTGATGGGGGCGGTGAACGACAGCTTTCTCCCCCTGGTGGAAAATGGGGAGCTGGACATCGCCATCGGCAGCACCTTCTTTACTGCCCTTCCGGGCATTGAGCTCATTGATTTCTATCAGGAGGAGATGATCCTGGCGGTGTCCCGGGAGATCGTGGACCGCCTTGGACTGGACAGCCGCCCGGAGGAGTTGGCCAAGATTGGCCGCGGGGACCTCTCCCCCCTTCAGGAGTGCCCCTTCCTGTTGAGCACCACCGACGATATTACCGGAAAAGTGGGCTATAATCTGCTGCACCAGTCCGGTTTTGTCCCCATCCCCGCGGTGGAGTCCCACAACTCCACCGTCAAGACCCAGCTGGTCCTGTGCGCCAACGGCGCGGGGGCCTGCTTCTCCCCCAAAAATATGCTGGCCACCACTCTGACCCCGTCGGAGCGGGAGCGTCTGCGTATCTTTTCCCTAGGGGATGAGGCCCGCTATATGGTCCGCCTGGCCTATCAGAAACAGAGCTACCACTGGAGCGTCATCACCGATTTTATCCGCCTGGCCCTGGAGATGAGCGACAGCTTTATCACCGGGGAGTCCTGCACCGCCGCTATTCTGCGGCAGCATCCAGCCCACACCCCGTAAAATTTTCCACAATCCCGCCGGATGATGTGGAAAAAAACGCCGGCCCCCGCCGCAGTTTCTTGCGGCGGGGGCCGGCGTAGCATTTTGGGGGATAAATTATCCCAATAGGATCATCAAAATGGGGATGGTGAGGAAGCTGCACAGGGTGGACAGCACCGCCCCGGTGGCGGCGTACTTGTCGTCCGCCCCGTAGGCCCCCGCCAGGACGGGGACCTGGCTGACCACGGGCAGGGCGCTCTCCACGATGAACACGCTCCGGGCCAGACCGCCGATGCCGAACATCTGGCAGAACAGCCAGCAGATCACCGGGGCGATCCCCAGGCGCATCACCAGCATCACCGGCAGCCCCTTCATCAGCCGCAGGTTTTTCAGCCCCAGCTCAAAGAGGATGTACCCGCAGTAGATCAGGGCCAGGGGGGACACCGAGCCGCTGATGTACTCCGCCCAGGTCATCACCGGCCCGGGGAGGCGCAGGTCCAGCACCAGCAGCACAATGGACGCGATCACCGCCAGGATCGGGGGCTTGGTAAACAGGTCCTTCAAAAAGCCGGCCACCGTGGTCACGTTCCCGCTTTTGGTGCCGGAGTGCTCGATGAGCAGGATGCCCACCGACTGGAGGAAGGTGGTGTTGGCTAAGTAGTACATCATCACATAGGGCACGCACACGTCCCCAAAGAGCTGGGTGGTCACCGGCAGGCCGATGAACAGGGTGTTGGACAGGGAGGACATGGCCACGAACACCCCCCACCGCTCCCGGGGCAGGCGCAGAAGGGTGGCCAGCACCAGGGAGAGGAGCAAGGTCACCGCCACCCCCAGCATGGCGGACACCACCATGAGTCCCGCCTCCAGCAGCTGGTCGTGGTCCAGGTTGTTCAAAAGTCCGGTGACGCAGTTGCAGGGCACGGCGATGTTGACGATAAATTTGCTGATAAATTTCTTCTCCGACCCGGTCATCCAGCCCAGATGGCCCATTCCATATCCCACCGCCATGAGCATCAGCAGCACCAGGGAGGCGGAAAGCGCGTTGAAGAACCCTTCCATACCGGTCGCTCCTCTCTTATAAACTGGAAACCCGGCCCCCGCCGGAGAGGCGGGGGACCTTCTTTCTGTGTGTCCTATCTTACTCCCGGCAGGAGCGTTTGTCGAATAGGAAAAGGGAGATGCTCCCATTCTCTTTTTCTTATATGTGATACGCAATACGCACAAAACAGCCGCCGGTTGGCGGCTGTTTTGATACAGCTATCTTCAGGAGGTTTTTATCCCTCCGCTCCACCCTGGGGCTTTCCCCCTCCCCCGCCGCTGCGGGGACGGCGGCGGCGGTAGGGGCGGTTTTTCCGCTCGCCGCTCCCCTCCCGGGACGGGCGGCTCTCCCCGCCGCCGGGGCGCTCCCGGTTGTCCTTGGGCCTCTCGCCGCCCCGGGGCTTCCGGAACTGCTCCCGGCCGGGGTTCTGGGCTTGGGCGCTCTCCTCCCCCTGGGGCCGGCCGCTCCGGCGGTTCCGGGACCGGTTCCGAGAGCGGCTCTTCTGCCCCTCAGACCGGGGCTCCCGGCCGCCCTCCCCCACCCCGTCGTAGCGGGGGGTCTCCCCGTTGAACACCGCCTCCAAGGCCGCGGCCAAGGGGGATGCCGACCCCTTCAGGTCCGGGGTCTGGGTCTCCGGCTCCGCCGGCTTGCGCAGCTTGGCCAGTTCCTCTAAGGGAGGCTCCACATACCCCTCCGGCCGCTTGCCCTTGCCGTTGCGCACCACATGGAGCTCGCAGTTCTGATAGGTCTTGGGGCTCTCCGGGGCGGAGTCCAGCCGCACCTGCACCGTCTGCCGCAGCAGGTTCACCGAGGACACGGTGCCCGCCCCGTCGGGGGTCTCCACAAAGGACTCCTGCTTGGGGGAGCGCTTCACCAGGTCCTCATAGGCCTCCTGCTCGTACTTCAAACAGCACATCAGCCGCCCGCAGGTGCCGGAAATTTTCGTGGGGTTCAAGGACAGGTTCTGGGTCTTGGCCATTTTGATGGACACCGGCTGGAACTCGTCCAAGAACTGGGCGCAGCAGAAGGGCCGGCCGCAGATGCCCAGGCCCCCCAGCATCTTCGCCTCGTCCCGGACGCCGATCTGCCGCAGCTCGATGCGGGCGTGGATGGTCCCGGCCAGGTCCTTCACCAGGGCCCGAAAGTCCACCCGGCCCTCGGCGGTGAAGAAGAAGAGGACCTTGTTGCCCTCAAAGCTCCACTCCGCGTCCACCAGCTTCATCTCCAGACCGTGTTCCAGGATCTTCTGCTGGCAGATCTGAAAGGCCTTCTTCTCCCGCTCCTTGTTCTTCTCCCGGGTCTGAAGATCCTCGGGGGTGGCCCGGCGGAGCACCGGGCGCAGAGGGGCGGTGAGCTCCATCTCGTCGATGGGGGTGTTGCCCTGGGTGCACTCCCCGTACTCCGTGCCCCGGGAGGTCTCCACGATGACCCCCTCCCCAGGCTGGAACTGCTCCCCGTTGGGGTTGAAATAGTAATGCTTTCCGCCCTCTTTGAAGCGGACGCTGATGATCTCTACCATAGGTTTCCTCCTTAGGTCTCTCTTAAGCTGAGGAATCTTTCTTATTTATTTTGTTCAAATGGGTTGGCTTTTATATTTTTATGGGGATTTCGCCGCCCCGGCGGTGCGTGCTTTTCGCAGAGGGTTCCGCCGTCTGCGGACGGCGGGTTACTTTGCCCGCGGCGGCTCGTCGTCGCAAAGTCCGCTTTCCTTCGTTTCCGCCTAGCGGCGAAAACTGCGTTCGCTCCCTTGCTCCTCCTCTTCCCGACGAACCCGCTTCGCTGGGCTTCGCCGGGAACAACGGGGGATTGGGCAAAACGCCGCCGGGGACGGCTCAGAGAAGCGCCGGAACGGCGCTTCATTCGCCTTTCCCCGGACCCCATTATGGGGGATACCCCTTCCAGGGGGAAGCCTTCATGGGCGGCCCAGGTGTGCCGCCCCTACGGCGTCGGACGAACGGAACCTCATTCCTGGCAGGCGCTTCTCGTCCCCGCCCAATTCTTTATTTCCCCGTCTCGTCCTCGGAAGCAATTGTCAATTGTCCATTGTCAATTGTCAATTGTTCTCCAGGAACATTCCGGCGCACAGCCAGCCGGCCATCTGTCCGGGGTTGGCGTTGAGCTCCGCGGCGCCCCGAAGCTTTTTCACCAGGCTGGCCGCCTTCAGCAGCCGACGCTTCTCCCCCGCCTGGGCCAGCCGCTCCCCCAGCTGGACGAAGAGCTGATCCAGCAGCCGGGGCAGCTCCTCCTTGGGAACTTTTTCCAGTGTCTGAGCTGCCTCAAACAGGGCCAGCTCGTCCGTCCCCTCCAGGGCCCGGACCAGCTCCTCCGCCTGCCGGCGGCGCTCCTCTCCGGCGGCTCCGCTGCCTGCCAGCAGCTCCTCTCCCCGGCCCAGCAGGCCCTGGGACTCCCGGACCGCCCGCCGGACGGCCTCCTCCCCGGCCTGGGGAAATTTCGTCCGCAGCCAGGCGGCCTCCTCCTCCGGGGCCACCGGGGACAGGGAGAGCTCCTCGCACCGGGAGCGTACCGTCTGGAGCAGCCCGCCGCTGTTCTCCGCCAGCAGCAGAAAGGCGGCGTAGGACGGCCCGTCCTCCAGCAGCTTGAGCATGGCGTTCTGGGCGCTGGCGTTCATCCGGTCCGCCCCCTCCAGAAGGTAGACCTTCCGCTCCCCCTCGTTGGGGCGGATATAGGCGTCGGCGCGCAGGGCGCGCACCTGGTCCACGGTGATGGGCTTCCCCTCCGCCGGGCCGGCGATGACGGCCACGTCCGGGTGGATGCCGGAAAACACCTTCTTACAGGGCCCACAGCGGCGGCAGGGCCGGTTTTGCACCGGGGCGGTACACAGCATCGCCCCGCACAGTAGCCGGGCCAGGGTGTGCTTCCCCGAGCCGTCCGGGCCGGATATAATATAGGCGTGGGACAGGCCCCGCCCCTCCTCCTGCTGCTGGAGCTGGAGTTTCAAGGGGCCGTTGCCCGCCAGGGCGGAGAGCTCCATGGTCATTTCCTCGCTTTGCCGGGAAGTTTCTCAAACCGGCGGGAGAATTTCCCGCCGCTCCCCTATGAAATCACAGGGACAGCGTTGTTATTATACCCTATCTTTCGGAAATAGGCCAGTTCTTTTTCCGTGATCCGCTCCCCCGGGGCCACCACCGGCACGCCGGGGGGATAGGGGGCCAGCTGGGCCGCCGTCACCCGCCCGGCGCACTCCTCCAGAGGCAGGGTCTCCGTCTGGGCGAAGAGGGCCTCCCGCAGGGTGAGGACCCGCTCCGGCGCCGGGGGCGCGGGGATGGGGGGACACTCCCCCAGCAGTTCCCGGCACTCCTCCAGGGCGCGCTCCAGCCGGTCCAAATCCCCGTCGGAGTCCATCCCGGTGAGGATCAGCACCACATGGCCCCCGTCCTCCATCTCCGGCCACAGGTTCCGCTCCTCCAGGGCCCGGGCCAGGGCGGGGCCGTCCTTGGCGTTGAGGGTCAGCCGGGTGGGGTCCAGGGGCAGGCCCGACCCCAGGCTGGGGAACTTCTCTCGCAGCCGCGCCGTCCGCCGGGCCACTCGGCGGTACTCCTCCCGGCCCGGACCCTCCATCCAGTCCCGGGCCCCGTCCAGAGAGACCATCATTGGGTAGGAGGGGCTGGAGCTTCCAAATACCGAGGTCATCCGCCGCACCCGCCGGGGGTCGAAGCCCCGGGTGAACAGCAGGGCGGACTGCCCCAGGGCGGGCAGGGTCTTGTGGGCGGAGCACACCAGCAGATCCGCCCCAGAAAAGGCGTCCACCCCCAGGAAGGGCAGATGGGCCCCGTGGGCCCCGTCCACGATGAGAATTCCACCGTAGGCGTGGACGATGTGGGAAATTTCCGCAACATCAGACAACAATCCGCAATAAGTCGGCGAAGTAATACAAACCGTTTTGATATTTGGGTGGAGGTCCAGCTGTTTTTCCACAAGTTCCGGGGAGATGGTGGAGGCCAGGTTGCGCTCCTGGTCCCAGGGGCGGACCAGGTACACCGGCTCCGCCCCCAGCAGGGCCAGGGCGTTGTACACCGCCCGGTGGCAGCCCCGGTCCATGAGCACCTGCTCCCCCGGGCAGCAGGCCAGGGCCAGGGCCGTGTGCAGCCCCAGGGTAGAGCCGCCGGTGAGGAACTGGCAGTACTCCATGGAGAATGCCTCCGCCCACAGCTCTTGGGCCCGCGCAAAGGGCTCGCCCCCCTCGAACAGGTTGCCCGTGGGGCCTACTTCAGTGAAATCCAGGGCCGCCGCCGGAGCGAGCTCCGGGATGGGCAGTCCTTTCCCCTTGTGCCCCGGCATGTGCAGCCGGACGGGGGTTTGGGCGGCGAAGCCGCGGATGGCGTCGTAGAGAGGGGTCATGTGTGTTCTCCTTCTTTTTTTCCACATTTGAGGATGGTTTTGTGGATTGTTTTGAGGAAAGTTTCGCCCTGCGGGGCGAACTTCTTTCTGGATGCCCAGAAAGAAGCCAAAGAAGCACCAGAGGGTGTGTGCAGATCGGCTTTCAGCCGATATGTCACCCACCCCCTGGACCCCCATTTACGGGGGCCGCCAATGCGGAGGTGTTCCGTTATCGCAAAGGCGCGGGCGGCTCAGCTGATTGGCTTCCGGTCTATCACCGCTGCCGCTGAGAGTACGGTAACCTTTGCGTGGTGCTCCTCCCGGCGGAAAGCGCGCCTTTTGGCGTGCCTGGGCTCAAGCGCGGCTCAGAGAGTCGGCGTACCTGGAACGGTTCCGGGTTTTTACATACGTTCTGATAGGCGACCCTCGCGGTCGCCCACCAAGGCTTCCCCCTGCTAGGGGAAAGCTGTCAGCCGCAAGGCTGACTGATGAGGGTGCATATCCTGTTCCCGCGCCCTTCTTCAGAGCGCACCCTCATCCGCCTCGCATTCGCTCGGCACCTTCCCCCTGGTAGGGGGAAGGCTTTACGGGCGCACAATGTGCGCCCCTACGAAATCTCCGGAACCATTCCGGGTTCGCCGTAGGGGCCGGGTACCCACCAGCCCGCGGGCAACCGCGAGAGTCGCCCCTACGGCGAAAACAGACCGGGAACGTTGGCTCAGAACACCTAGGCGCAGAGATTAAATTGCACCAGAAGCAAATTTTGCAAACTCAGGGCCCCTGTGGGCCCGGGTTGAATTGCAGGCAAGCACTCCTGATTTTGCGCGCTGGAAATTTTGCTGAACTTCTCAGAAGGGGCCCCCGTAACGGGGGTTCTAGGGGGACGGCGAATATGAGCGCAAGGCGCTCATCCTGAGCCGTCCCCCTAGCGTCTTTTGGTTCCTTTTCCACGTGGAAAAGGAACCCGCCCGCAGGGCGGAACCCCCACAATCCCCATAAAAAGTGCAAATACGAAAAAACCGCGGCGGGGAGGGAATGCAACACATCCTCCTCCCGCCGCGGCGAAAAAAACCTTACTTCTGCCCCGGGGCGTAAGCCACCACCGTGCGGCGGTTGGGCTCCACGCCGGTGGAGTAGGTGGTCACGTTGGGGTAATCCTGAAGGGCCGCGTGGATCACATGGCGCTCATAGGCGTTCATGGGCTCCAGAGTCATATTCTTGCGGTACTTGACTACTTTCCCGGCCACCTTCACCGCCAGGCGCTGGAGGGACTCCTCCCGCTTGGCCCGGTAGCCTTCGGCGTCGATGTGGATGCGCACCCGCTTGGACTGGCCGTGGTTGACCGCGTAGTTGGTCAGCTGCTGGATGGCGTCCAGGGTCTCCCCCCGGCGGCCAATGATGGCGCCCAGGCCCTTGCCCTGGAGGATGACCTTATAGCCGTTCTCGCTGACGTAGATGTCGGGGGTGGCCTGGACATGGAGGTGTTCCATCAGCCCGTCCAAAAACTCCCGGATGCGCACGGCCTTGGGGTCGTCCTGGGTGGCGGGCTCCAGCGCCTGGCCGTCCATCCCCTTGGGGGCGGCGGACTCCTCCCCGCCGATGAGCACCTCGTCCCCGGGCTGAAGGCCGCTCTTGTCCTCCCTCCGGGAGGCGGGCCGCTCCGGCTTTACCTCCGCCTTGGGGGCGGGAGCGGCGGGCTTCTCCTGCTTGGGCTGGGGCTTCTCCTCCTGGACGGGGGCCTCTTGTTCCGGGGCGGGGGCCTGGGGGGCATCCTCGTCCGGGACCTCATAGCTCACCCGCACCTTGGCGGGGTTGCTGCCAAAGCCCAAAAAACCGGACTTGGCCCGCTCGATGACCTCCACGGACACGTCGTCCCGGTCCAGACCCAGCTGGATCAGGGCGGCGGCGATGGCGTCTTCCTCGGAACGGCCGGTGGTCTCGATCCACTTCAACATATCAGACACCCTCCTTCTTGTCGTCCTCTTCCTCCGGGAGCTCCTCCTCTACCTGCTCCACCTCGACTTCCACTTCCTCCATCTCCTGGGGAGCGGGGGCGGTTTCGGTCTGGGGGGCGGCTTCCGGCTGCTCCGGGGCGGGGGCGGCCTGCTCCGGCGCGGAGGTCTCAGGGGTCTCCTGGGCCGCCTGGGGCTCCTTCCGCTCCGGCTGCTGGGCCTCCTTGGTCTCGGGGGCGGGGGACTTCGGGTCCTCTTTCTTCTTTTTGCTGTCTTTCTTGGACGCCTGGGCCTGCTCCGCCATCATCTGGCTGGGGTCCCGGTAGGGCTGCACCCCGCCGAAGCGGTTGGGGTCGTAGGCACGGCCACGGGCGTAGGCCCGGATGCCGATGCGGCTGTCGTCCTTGTTGATGCCGGGCTCGGTGGGCTCGGCCTTCTTGGGCTTGCGCTTGCCGCGGTTCTTCTTCTCTTCCTCCAGGCGGCGCTGGCACTCCAGACGGGCCTCCTCCTTGCGGCGCTTCTCCTCTTCCTTCTCCTGGCGCTCCCGCTCGGCGGCGGCGGCCTTGGCGGCCTCATAGTCCTTCTTCAAGATCCGGCCGGAGACCAGCTCCTGGAAGATGGTGAAGATGTACTGGGCGATCCAGTAGACGGACAGGCCGGCGGGGACGGTGAAGCCGATCCACAGGGACATGATGGGCATGATGATCATCATGGTGCGGTTGGTCTGGGCGGCGGCTGCGTTCTGGGCCTGGTCCCGGTTCATCTGGTTGGTGCGCAGGCTCACCTGCATGGACAGCACGGAGATGACCACAGACACCAGGGGCAGCAGGAACAGCCCGATGGAGTCCCAGCCAAGGCCGTTGTTCCAGAAGTCCAGACGGGGGATATTGGCCAGGCTGATGCCCAGGAAGTTCACGTTCATGGAGAACAGCCCCGCGCCCGCATCCCCCAGGGCGGCCTTCACCTGCTCCAGCATGGCCGGGTCGGTGAGGGCCTGGAGCATGGCGATCTGGGGATAGGTGCCGGAGTTGGCCACGCCGGTGATTTCCGCCACCGTGTCGATCATATCGGCGGGGACGTTCATCAGATAGACCAGGGGCTCCCGGATGATGCCGTACAGGACGATCAGGAAGATCACCGGGATCAGGGACCAGAGACAGCCGCTCATGGGGTTGACCTTCTCCCGCTCGTAGAGCTTCTGGACCTCCAGGTTATAGCGCTCCCGGTCCTTGCCGTACTGCTTTTGCAGCTGCTGCATCTTCCCGGAGAGCAGGTTCATCTGGATCATGCTCCTCTTCCCCTTCAGGTTCAGGGGGAACAAAACCAGCTTGATGACCAGGGCAAACAAAATCAGAGCGATGCCATAGCTTTGGGAGAAGTCATAAAAGACCATCAAAAGCCAGGCAAATGGCGTCAGAATAATACCCACAATGGTACCTCCACATTGTAAATTCAGTCCGGCTGTCCGTCACGGCACGGGGTCGTACTGGATGGACTTCTGCCGGTGGAAGGGGTTGCACCGCAGCACGCGGCGCAGCGCCAGCCAGCCCCCCTTCCAGGCGCCGTATTTCTCCACCGCCTCCAGGGCATAGGCCGAGCAGGTGGGGATAAACCGGCAGCAGGGCGGGCGCAGAGGGGAGAGATTGCGCCGGTAAAACCGGATCATCCACAGCAAAAGGGCCTTCATGCTCCGCCTCCCTTGGGCGCGCAGACGCCCAGACGGCGCATAAGCTGAAGGAAACTGCGCTCCAGGTCGTGGTACCGGCCATAGATTACCCGGGCGCGGGCTACCACCACCACGTCGTAGCCGGGCAGAAACCGGCTCTCGTTGGTGCGGTAGAGCTCCCGGATGCGGCGGCGGGCCCGATTGCGCTTCACCGCGTTGCCCAGCTTTACCCCCGTGGTGATGCCCAGTCGGCTCACCGGCCGGTTGGTTCTCCGGCAGTAGATGGCAAAGTAGGGGGACACGGCGCTTTTTCCCTTGCTGTACAGCCGGCGGAACTCGTGATTCTGTTTTAATGGGATCGTATGCTTCACGAAAGTTTCCTCCGGAGCGTTTTTTGAATATACGGAATGGGACACAGAACAAATCAGACGTGGGGGGATTTCGCCGCCTGCGGGCGGCGAGGTATTTTCCCAGTGCTTTTGTAGGGGCGGCCCTTGCGGCCGCCCGCCAAGGCTTCCCCCTTATAGTAGGGGGATGCTGTCAGCCGAAAGGCTGACTAATGAGGGTGCGTATCTGGGTTCTACTCCCTTCTGACAACCGCCCCCTCATCCGCCTCGTATTCGCTCGGCACCTTCCCCCCTGCGGGGAGAAGGCTTAGGCGCGTTTGTACGAAAGGGATGTGAAACCTGTTACCGTTCCCCTCATCCGTCACGACCTTTGGTCGTGACACCTTCTCCCAGGAGAAGGCTTTGCCGGGCGGGTCTAGGACCCGCCCCTACGAAATCACCAGAACCGGCGTAGGTTTGCCGTAGGGGCCGGTCCCAGACCGGCCCGCGGTTTTCCGCATCGGGAGCGTTGGTTCGGCAAACTCAGGCGCAGTTTTAGGGAAGCAGCAAAAACAAATTTTGCTCACTCAGCCCCCAATGGGGCGGAAAGAGGGGCACCCAAGCACTCCTGATTTTGCGCGCCGGAAGGATTGCTGGTCCATTCAGGAGAGCACCCCCGTAATGGGGGTCCGGGGGCCGACTCCCCCTATCAGGGGGAGATGTCGAGCGCAGCGAGACAGAGGGGGTAGGGAGCGCCGGCATGGCGAACAAAGTTCGCCTCTGCGGCGTCCCCCGGCGATCCTCAAGGTGAATTGGCCCGAAGGGCCAAGAGAGGGTGGCCTGGGCCATTGGGTACTTTCCCATCGCTGGGAAAGTACCTCGCCGCCCGCAGGCGGCGAAACCTCCCTGTCCCCGAGAAAACCTCCGTATGCACCGCAGGGGCGGGGGAATCATTCCCACGCCCCTAATCACGCGTTGATTTGGTTGTGTCCTTACGCCGTATCATCATGGACGATGGCGGTTTTGTCCAGTCCCTGGGCCGAAGGCCGGCCCGCGCCGGGACGGGACCCCTCCTGCACCCGATCAGTGGGTCAGGCGGACGCGGCCTTTGGCGCGGCGGCGGGCGAGCACCTTGCGGCCATTGCGGGTGGCCATACGCTTACGGAAGCCGTGCTCCTTGGAACGCTGGCGCTTCTTGGGCTGATAGGTACGAAGCATGGGGGACACCTCCTCATATAATTTCAAGCCGGCGGACCGGCCCAACAACAGCCGTCTCCGGCTGCGGTTCGCAATGTGTCTCCGAAGCGGGCTGCTCCGGCTGTCTGAAAAAGGGTACAAAGACCCTCTCCCAGCCATGACGGCATCCATTATAGCCCCTGCCGTTTCCCTCTGTCAACTCTTTTTTGCTGTTTTTCCACAAACGGCTCTATTTTTGTGAGGAACCCCCTATATCTTGTGGTCTTTTCCCGGGAAACAGACTACAAATCCGGCCGGCGGAAATTCCTTCCCCACAGTCCGCCGGCTCTGTGGAAAAAATGGATACCTATAAATAAAAAAAGCCGGGGAAATCCTTGCGGCTCTGGGCGTTTTTTGCTATAATGAATTCGTATCAATTTCTCTGTGGAACCTCCCCCCTTCCCGTTTTGGGCCGGGGGGCGGTTTCCGTACCAAAAAACGGGTCCCCTGCCCAAATAGGGCCGCGGGGGCCTTTCTTTTGCGTTTCACCGGTCCAAAACCGGCAGCGTATCCCGGGGCTGCGGACAACCTCTCCCTGTTTTTCCCCGCCCCGCCCTTCGGAGCGCCATTTCCTGTAAGGAGGTCTTCCTTTCATGAACCCTGCCGCCGACGTATGGTCCAAGGTCATCAGCCTGATGCAGCCCGACATGACTGCCACCACCATCAACACCTGGTTTGACGACGCCACCGCCGTCGCTCTGGAGGACGACCGGTTCGTCCTCTACTCCCCCACCCGCTTCAAGCGGGACATCATCGCCACCCGGTACGCCGGGAAGATCCAGGCCGCTCTGCGGGAGCTGTTCTCCTGCGACATGGACGTGGTGGTGCTCACCGAGGGGGAGCTGGACCAGTACCAGAAGCCGGAGAAGGACAACTTCTTCCCCGGCACCGAGGAGTACACCTTCGAGCGCTTCGTGGTGGGCT
>CALWWF010000069.1 GCA_944385165.1 uncultured Oscillospiraceae bacterium | reverse complement strand
AGCTCCCTAGCCTGGGCCAGAAACTCCGCGTCCTTGTCGTCCAGGGCGTGGAGGCCGGCGGTCTCCTCCATGTGGTGGGTGAACTCGTGGGCCACGGTGGCGAAGATCTCGTCCTTCCAGGTCTCCTCGTCCTCATCGGAGAGGAGGGCGGCAAAGGAGCCGTAATAGAGCACGATGTACCGCCCCAGCATATCGTGGCAGTACTCCCCCATGATGTACATCTCTCCCGGGGGAAACTCCGGGTCGGGGAGGGCTGCCTCCTCCAGCTGGATGCCCCCGTCCAGGTCCTGGAAAAAGGCGTCGGGGAATTCTTCGGAAATTTCCTCCAGCCAGTCCCCCATGGTCTCATAGCTGGGTACCATACGGACCCCTCCTTTCTGATCTTCCGGCTATCCCAGGCCCAGCACCCCGAAGCACAAAAGCCCCAGGGCGGCGCTGATCCCGATGACCGCCGGCACCGCCAGGCGGACTTTCACCAGCAGCACCAGGTCCAGAACGCCGATGGCCACCGCAGGCAGGCTCACCCCGCCGGCGGTATTCAGGTAGTTGGTGAGCAGGGTGCCCATGACCCCCACGATCATCCCCAGGCAGGCGGGGCGGACCCCCACCAGGATGTGCTCCATGTACTTGTTGTTCTTTACATGCTCGAAGAACACCGCCGCCACCGCGCCCAGGGTGAGGGTGGGGGAGAGCACCCCCAGGTTGGCCATGATGGCCCCGGGGACGCCTGCGGCGTGGATGCCGGCGAAGGTGGCGCAGTTCAGACCCAGGGGGCCGGGGGTCATCTCAGCGATGGCTACAATGTCAGAGACTTCGCTGGCGGTCATCCAGCCGTGGGAGAGCACCTCGCTGGTGATGAGGGGGATCATGGACAGCCCCCCGAAGCTGGTGAACCCGATCTTCACAAAGCTCCAGAACAGCTCAAGCAGCACCATGGTTTTCCCCTCCTTTTCCCTTGCGCTCATAATATTCGCAGATCACCAGGCCGGCCGCGATGCCCATGACCACCAGCAGCACGCAGCTCACGTTCCAGATCAGGTACAGCCCAAAGGACAGTGCCGCCACCAGGATGCAGGGGGGATAGCGGAAGGCCCCCTTTGCCAAGGGCAGGGCCGCCGAGGCCATGATGGGGACAATAGCCGCCCGCACCCCGGTCATGGCCGCCACTACCCAGGGGTTGTCCCGCACCGCGGTATAGCAGAAGGTGAGGACGGTCAGCACCACGAAGGGGGGCAGGACCATGGCGAACAGGCACACCACGCCCCCCGCCAGGCCCGCCACGTGGTTGCCGTACAGCATGGCCACGTTGCCGATCATAGTTCCGGGGAGGCTGCGCCCCACGCTGGTGATGTCCAGCAGCTCCTCCCCGGTGATGGTGTGCTTCTTCTCCACGTACAGCCGCTGCATCTGGGCCACAATGCTCCAGCCGCCGCCGAAGGTAAAGCAGCCGAACTGGAAAAATTCCAGAAACAGGGTTGCAAGGGCTTTTCCGCGCTTCATACCGCCGCCTCCTTTTTCTTCGCCCCTTATCATACACCCGAACCGGGGGCGCGGGTCAAGGAAGAATTTTCAGAGGGCGGGGCAGAGGACGGGAGAGGGGAAAAGGTTACGGCTTTTCCGGCGAACTGACACCAATTCTTAATGCATTCTTAAATAAGAGACGGTATAATGAAACTAGAATGGGAAGAAACAGAGTCAGCGCGCCGCAGACGGCGTCTGGCGCAGGAGAAAGGCGATGCCTGAGAAGCGTAAGGAGGAGTGGAGCCGATGAAAAAGAAGAGAATGGTTATTTTGGCCTGGGCTTTGGCCGCCGGACTGCTGGCCGGGTGCACCGCGCCCGCCAGCTCCCAACCGCCGGAGGAGAGCAAATCCATCTTGGAGGAGGCGCCGGTGGAAGAGGGCCTTTCCCCGGTGGGAAGCCGGTGGTATGAGGAGCCGGTGGAGGAGGTCATCCCCAGCCCGGACTACGGGGAGCTGGTGCCCTATGTGGGGGCGGTCTACTACCAGATGCTCCCCGGCGAGAACGGGGAGCAGGTCCAGGACACCGCCCCCAGCAGCCTGTTCGGCCTGATGACCCTGGAGGGACAGGTGGTGCTGGACCCGGTGTGCACTGGCATCTACCCCGCGCAGTATCGGGACCGGACCGGGGAGCTGGTGGTCCTGCCGGTGTGGGAGCTGTTCCAGGCGGACCCGGAGGCGGCGTTCGGGGAAGGGGAGCGGATGGCCCTGTGCGCCAAGGACGGCAGCTGGAGCACCGGATTTCTCTATGACGGCGCCGCCGCCTCCCCCATGGGGCTGTTTGCCGGCGGGACGGAGGGAATGTTCCTGCTGGACCCGGAGACCGGAGGGGTGCAGACCTTCTGGTCCTGGGAGGAGCTGGGCGTTCAGTCGCCGGAGCAGATCCCCTGGACTGGGGGAGATGTAGACAGCACGGTCCACTGGGCGGGAGACCTGCTCTACTTGGGAACCTGGGGGGAGAACTGGGACACCGCCCTTCTGCTGGACCCGGAGGAGGGGACGGCCTTCACCATGCCCGCCCAGGAGTGGTATGAGCAGGAGGCCTCCTACCTGCTCCCCGGGGAGGAGGGCTGGCGGGTAGAGGCCGCCGCGGACGGCACGGTCACCGTGTCCAGGGGGGAGGAGTCCTACACCTTTCCCACCCCCCTCTCGGAGGATCCTTACCCCTACGCCCGGGAGGACCGGGTGATCTTCCAGGATCGCGCCCTGGGCCGCTTCGCCGTCACCACTCTGGAGGGGCGGACCATCCTGCCCGCCCAGGACGGGGAGATGAGCGTGCTAGCGTGTGAGGGCGGCTTCTACTTCGCCGTGCGCTCCGCCCCGGAGGCGGACTGGGCGCTGTACTCCTGGGACGGCCAGCCCCTGGCCACCCTCCTCGGGGAAACCGGCAGCTGGTGCGGCGAGGCGGGGCCCCTGGTGCGTGTGAGCTGGGAGGACGGCGTGGCCTACTACCGCCCGGAGACTGGGGAATGCGTGTTCCGCACCTACTTTGCCCTGGAGAACCAGACCGAGGGGGCGGGAGAAGATGCGTGAGAGAAAACCTGGCAGGGTTGTCCTGCCCGCCCTGGTTCTGATGCTGCTGTGCGCCGCCTGCGCGCCCCAGTCTGGGGCGGAAAGCGGTCCGGTCCCTCCGGCGGAGGCGGGGGGAGCGCTGCTGGAGCTGCTCTCTGGCCTGACCGGGGAGGACATTTCCAGCTTTGAGGGGCTTCTGGGGCATCCCCAGATGACGGAAGAGGAGCTGGCGGAGCTGATCCGGGCTGCCGCCGCGCACCCGGTGGACCACAGGCCGTTCACCGGGGACAGCTCTGAGACGGACGCGGTCTGGTCCATGAGCGTCTTTCTTGCGGAAGCTGCCCCGGGCATCTGGTACGGCGGAGACGCCCTGTATCTGGAGGCCGGCCTGGAGGAAAACATCGTGCAGGTCTTTGGCGGGGACAATCTGCCGGAGGGAACAGTCTGGCTGGAGGACGAGGCCCTCTACCAGCTGCTGCGCACCCGGAACGATGATCCGGCAGTGGCCGTGGATCAGGAGGCCTATGAGAAAATCCAGACGGCGGCGGACGAATATCTCAATCGGGAGATGCCGGACTATGCCAGCGCGGGGGTCACCGCCAGCCGGGAGCTGGTGGGCCTTTCCCTCGTGGGCCGGTCCGATGCCCTGGGGGCGGAGCTCTACCGGCTGGAGGACGCGTACCGCATCGACCCGCCGGAGATGGCGCCCCAGCTGCTGGCAGGGGGCGCTTTGGTGGACAGCCAGCTGCGCATCCACACCGGAGCGGCCTATCTGGTCCTGGCAGACGGGGAGGCGGTGGGCTACCTCTCCTGGGAGCAGGTTGCCGGGGGCCTGGATCAGTTCTCCACCCAGCAGGAACTGCTGGACGCGGTGACGCCAGAGCCCAATTTCGCCTCCCGCTGAAAGGGGACAAGCGAATCAAAACAAGCCGGCGGGCGGCCTAGGTGTGCCGCCCCTACGAAAAACGGGAACCGCTCCGGATTTGCCGCAGGCGCCAAGTGTAAACAAATTATGAACCCCCTTGCATTTTGCTGCAAACCGCGCTATGATAATGTTAGCACTCAGAGAAAAAGAGTGCTAACATTCTTTTTCTGTTTTGTGATCAAATTATTTTCTTATACACGGAGGCATCAGCAATCATGGCAAAGAAGCAGTTCAAGGCGGAATCCAAGCGCTTGTTGGATCTGATGATCAACTCGATCTACACCCACAAGGAGATCTTCCTGCGGGAGCTCATCTCCAACGCCAGCGACGCGGAGGACAAGCTGGCCTACAAGGCCCTCACCGATGACCAGGTGCCGGTGGACCGCAGCCAGCTGAAAATCA
>CALWWF010000068.1 GCA_944385165.1 uncultured Oscillospiraceae bacterium | reverse complement strand
ATAACCGGGTGTAGCGCAGTTGGTAGCGCGCTTGCTTTGGGAGCAAGATGCCGGGAGTTCGAGTCTCCCCACTCGGACCAAAAACCGCCTCAAAACTGATGTTTTGAGGCGGTTTTCATAACTTTTTCGACAATAATTTGTTTGGCGTTCTGCATAAATAAGGTCTCAAATGTGGTCAACACACTTTTGGGGATTTATTTTGAATTTTCGTCGTAAACATAGTTTCTTGTCCGTATCCGCCACAATTCGTTATGAAAAGAGTCAAAGACAAACTGCATAATTTTTGATATATGGGGTCATGACCACCTATTTTCAACTGCCGCACACGGCCGCAGCCTTATCTTTGAATCTTGCATCGCAAAATCTGATAGGCTTGGCTGCACTTTCCCGGCCTTGTTCCTCTCAGCGGAACCGTGTATAATGACAGTTAAAAGCAGTGAAATAAACGAGCAAGGAGCAGCGCCATGCGGATCCTCATGCTGGGTAACAGCTTTATCTTCACCAATAATATGCCCCAAATGCTGGCCGACCTGACCGAGGCGGAGGTGGTCCACCACACCCGGGGCGGGGCCCGGCTGTCGGAACAGCTGAACCCCAACACAAAACTGGGCAGTCAGACCCAGGCGGCGCTCCAAAACGAGCAGTGGGACTATGTGGTGCTACAGGAGATGAGCTACGGCCCTATCACCGCCCCCAAAAGCTTCTTTTCCAGCGTGGAGCGGCTCTGTCGGCAGATCCGGGCAAACGGAGCGGTCCCCATTTTGTTTGCTACATGGGCCTATCAGAGGGGCGGAGCCAAGCTGACGGACAAGGGATGGGACTACGACGAGATGGCCCAAAAGCTGTCCGAGGCCTACCACAAAGCGGCGCAGGAAACTAACGCCCTGATCGCCGATGTGGGCCGGCGGTTTTATGAATTGTCCGACACCCAGGATCTCTACGCCGCCGACGGCGTCCACCTCAGTGAGCTGGGTTCCCGTATCGCGGCGGAGACCATCGCCGCTGCCATTCAGACACACAAGGAGAATGAATTATGATACGAGAGATCTGCAAAGACGAAGCATTTCTGGCCCAGAAGGCGGAACTTGCCACGCCGGAGGATCTGCAAGTGGCGTCTGACTTGCTTGAGACCCTGGAGCACCACAAAGACGGCTGCGTGGGCATGGCCGCCAACATGATCGGCGTGAACAAGCGCATCATCGCCTTTGATAACGAGGGGACTTATATGGTCATGTTTAATCCGGAAATCATTAAAAAGTCCGGGCCTTATCAGGCGGAGGAGGGCTGCCTGTCCCTCACCGGCACCCGCCCGGCCCGGCGGTGGAAGACCATCAAGGTGCGCTGGCAGAACGAAAAGTTCCAGGAGCGGTTAAAAACCTTCACCGGCTGGACGGCCCAGATCATCCAGCATGAGATCGACCACTGCGAGGGCATCATCATCTGAGGAGGGATGTCCATGTTTGAAGGGAAGATCGCCGTGGTCACCGGCGGGGCCAAGGGCATCGGAAAAGCTATCACGGAGGAGTTCCGCAGGGCGGGGGCCGCAGTATGTATCATCGACCTGCTGCCCAACGACTACTATGTGGGCGATTTGGCGGACCAGGCAGTCCTGGAGGACTTCGCCCGCAAGGTCATTTCCGACCACGGCCATGTGGACTTTTTGATCAACAACGCTCTGCCCCTGATGAAGGGACTGGACGAGTGCACCTATGAGGAGTTCAACTACGCCCTGCGGGTGGGGGTCACCGCCCCCTTCTACCTCACCAAGCTGTTGGCCCCCCACTTTGCCCTCGGAGGGGCCATCGTGAATATCTCATCCTCCCGGGACAGGATGAGCCAGCCCCAGACGGAGAGCTACACGGCAGCCAAGGGCGGCATTGCCGCCCTGACCCACGCCCTGGCGGTGAGCCTGGCCGGAAAGGTGCGGGTCAACTCCATCTCTCCCGGATGGATCGACACGGACTATATCGTCTACCATGGTCCGGACGCCAATCAGCATCCTGCCGGGCGGGTGGGGAATCCGATGGACATCGCCAACATGGTACTCTACCTGTGCTCCCGCAAGGCGGGCTTTATCACCGGGGAGAACATCCGCATCGACGGGGGCATGACCCGGCAGATAATCTGCCACAATGACTTCGGCTGGACGCTGGAGGGAGGGGAGGAAGCGAAATGGAAGAATGTCTGATCTGTCAAGCGCCCCTGGAGTACCTGGAGCGGGACGAAGAGATGGAGTGCGCCGTCTGTCACAGAAAAGAGCCCAGCAAGACCCGGTGCGTCAACGGCCATTATGTGTGCAACGACTGCCACACCCAGGGCATGGACAGTATTTTCGGCCTGTGCCTCTCTGAGACCTCCGCCGACCCCATGTCCATCCTCCGCAGGATGATGGACATGCCCTTCTGCCACATGCACGGCCCGGAGCACCATGTGATGGTGGGGGCCGCCCTGCTCACCGCCTACAAGAACGCCGGAGGACAGCTGGACCTGGAGGATGCCCTCCGGGAGATGTACAGCCGGGGCAAAGCCGTCCCCGGCGGGGCCTGCGGCTTTTGGGGCGCCTGCGGGGCGGGCGTCAGCGCGGGACAGTTCCTGGCCATCGCCACGGCGTCTACCCCTCTGGCGGTGGAGCCCTGGGGTCTGAGCAACCGGATGACCGCCCGGGCCCTGGAAAGTATCGGCAAAGCGGGCGGCCCCCGGTGCTGCAAGCGGGATTCCTTTCTCTCCATCCTGGCCGCCGTGGATTTTGCCCGGGAGCACCTGGGGGTGGAGATGGCGCGGACGGTCCCTGTCTGCACATACAGTGGGCAGAATAACCAGTGCATCGGCAAGCGCTGCCCCTTCTCGGCGGCAAATCGAAAAAAGCCAAAGGTGGCCTTTGTCTGCGTCCACAATTCCTGCCGAAGCCAGATAGCGGAGGCCCTGGGCAGGAAGCTGGCAGGCGATGTGTTTGACAGCTTTTCCGCCGGGACAGAGACGAAAGAGATCAACCCCGATGCGGTGCGCCTAATGAAGCAGGCCTACGGCATTGATATGGAGGAGGGCCAGCACAGCAAGCTGCTGGCCGAACTACCCCCGGTGGACATTGTGGTCACCATGGGCTGCAATGTCCAGTGTCCCACCCTGCCCTGCTCTCACCGGGAGGACTGGGGCCTGGAGGACCCCACCGGAAAGGACGACAGGGCTTTTTGGGATACTATGGCCAAAATTGAGGAAAAGGTGCTGGATTTGAAGCACCGCATTCAGGAGGGGGACTGCCTATGAAGACCGCGATCTGCTATTACTCCCGGCACCACGGGAATACGAAAAAAATTCTGGAGGCCATGGCACAGGCAGGGGATGTGGAGCTCATCGACGTCACCACCCGGCAGGCCGTCCGGCTGGAGCATTATGACTGCGTGGGCTTTGCCTCCGGCGTCTACTTCGGCAAGTTCCACGACAGCGTCCTCTCCTTTGCCCGTCAGTATCTGCCGGCGGGCAAGCCGGTGTTCTTCATCTGCACCTATGGGGGCGGGATGGGCAGCAGCGCCAGGGAACTGGAGACCCTGGCGGCAGAACGCCGCTGCTCGGTGCTGGGGAGCTTCGGCTGCAAGGGCTATGACACCTTCGGCCCCTTCAAACTGGTGGGCGGCATCGCCAAGGGCCGGCCCAACGAGGCAGATCTGGAACAGGCCTGCGGCTTTTATCAGAAACTCCAAGGGGCCTATGACCGGGAGGTACATCTATGAGACTGGCCATTCTCTCTGATACCCACGGCCTGCTGCGGCCGGAGGTGGTGGAATACCTGAAGACCGCCGACGCCATCCTCCATGCCGGGGACATCAACCGGCAGGAAATTGTGGACCAGCTTCGGCAGTACGCACCGCTGAACATCGTTCGTGGCAACAACGACAAGGAGTGGGCGGAGCATATTCCCCACCACCTCACCGTCACCCTGGGCGGGGTGTCCTTTTACATGGTGCACAACAAAAAAGAGGTCCCGGCAGACCTCTCCGGGATCGACGCGGTGGTGTTCGGCCACTCCCACAAGTATTTCCAAGAGGAGAAGGACGGCCTTCTCTGGCTGAACCCCGGCTCCTGTGGCCCCCGGCGGTTCCATCAGGAGATCACCATGATGATGGCGGAGGTGGAAAACGGGACCCTGCGGGTGGAGAAAGTCACCATCCCTCACGAGGCGGCATGATGGAGCTGGGCCTGACCTTTCCCCTCCAGCGTTTTTTGAAGCGGAACCCTCCGCCCTATGGCACCGAGCCGGACCGTCGGTTCTGCTGGGATCTCCATGTGATCACCCTGCGGGGGAAGCGGTGTCTCCTGGCCGTCCACTGCCACAGCCGGTACGCCTTCGTCCGCTATGATGTGGCGCCTCTCCAGTGGGCGGACCTGCCGGCGCTGTTCCGGGAGGGACTTTTAGACAGCCTCACCGCCGCCGGCTTTTCCCGGGAACTGGTGACGGATTACTTGAACCAGGCAGGAACGATGGATGTGACCCGCACCCACGGCCGCCGGGAGGTAGCCTTTCTCAACCGGGCCTGGGAGGATGTGCTGGCATCGGACCTGTGCCTGGACACGGACCGGCAGGCCCAGCCCCTGCTGGATCATGCCGTCAACACCCGCCTCAGCCGGTGTGCGGGCTCTGATAGCCTGGGGACCGGGCAGGAACGGATGGCCGAACTGCTAAAGAGGAGGGAAACGTAATGGGACAGTCAGCGACAAAACCACGCCGCCAAAAGTGGGAGATCGCCGCCTGCATTTTGATGGCGGTGCTGATCCTGGCGGCGGGCGGCTTTTTCTGGTATGTGTCCGACTACTACCGGGCGAAGGACGTGGCCCTGGAGGTGCTCTCCGCCGGGGACAACATCGAGGTCCGGGATGATCTGACGATCCTCTCCCCCTCTTATCCCACGGATACCGCCGTCATCTTCTATCCCGGGGCCAAGGTGGAGGCCATCGCCTACCTACCCCTGCTGGATCAGCTCCGGCAGACCGGCCTTACCTGCATCCTGGTGGAGATGCCCTTCCATTTGGCTATCTTCGACGCAGATGCGGCAGAGGATGTGATGGCCCAGTTCCCGGACATTCGGCACTGGTACATCGCCGGCCACTCCATGGGCGGGGCCGTGGCCTCTCAGTTCGCTGCCGACCACCCGGATGAGGTGGACGGCCTGATTTTGCTGGGAGCCTACCTTTACGGCGACTATCCGCCGGAGGACACCCTCACCATCTACGGCTCCCTGAACCAGAGCGTGGAGGACAAGATCGACTACACGGAGAACGTGGTGGAGATTGAGGGCGGCAACCACGCCCAGTTCGGCAGCTACGGCCCCCAGAAAGGGGATATGCCCGCCACGATCTCAGCGGAGGAACAGCAGGCCCAGACGGTGGAGGCTATCTCGAACTTTATCGCGTAACAGCGGGAGTGAACGGGCTGTTTTCAGAAACGGGGTGATCTCATGGTAATATCACCCAGAACGCCAAAATCAGAAGGCCTCAGACGGACAACCGTATCTTATTAGGGCACAGAAACCTTCTACACAAATCATTAGCCAGAGTACGCAAACAGTTGTATGATTTCTATTGAAAAGTAGCATGATAAATCCGAGAAGTTTTCAGTAAGGCGTGGCGCTATGGAGGTCAAACGGGAACGCTACGCTGGTTTGACGCAAAGGAAGAGGCTGGTATCAAGATTGGGATACCAGCCTCTTTCCAATTTTACGCCGCCCTTCCCAGTATTCCCCTTATCATCTCATACCACTTGGCCGCCGTATGCCGGGTCACCCCGGCGCCTCTGGCGATAGCCCGGTAGCTGGTCACATCGGGGTGGAACTTCATGAACGTCCAGATCTTCTTCTGGGTTTTCGTGAGCTTATCCGGCGGAGTGATGCCCCGTGCTTGGTCCCGCAGGGCCTGCCGCTCCGTGTTCATCTGCTGGATCAGCACCTTCAGTTTCGCCTCGCACTCCCTCCGGGTGTGGGCGTAGACGCATTTGGAATGCTTGGTGCCGTCCGGCCAGGTGGGGGAGTAGCGCCCTTCAAACAGGTGGTCATTGATCTGGGTGATACACCCGGAACCCGACTTTCGCTTTCGCCCCAGCACCGGCTGGAAGTCTGCGGCAGGGTTCTGCTCTGTCTGCGCGGATTTCTCTTGTACCTCGTTGCCCAGCCCCCGGTCGATCTTGGCCGCCGCCTCGCTCTGCATATCCCCGGTGACGTGGGTGTAGATGTCCAGGGTGGTAGCCGCCGACACATGGCCCAGCATGGCGGAGAGGGTCTTCACATCCATGCCATTTTCCAGGGACAAGGTGGCAAAGGTGTGGCGTAAATCGTGGAATCTGATCCTCTTACACTCGGCCCGCTCCAAAATGATCTGGAGCCGCCGGCGCACCGCTCCCGGCGTCATGGGCACGTCCTCTTTGACCGGGGATGGGAACATCCACCGGGAGTCCACCGTCTCCTGATACTGTCGCAGCACCTCCACCACGCCGGGCGGCAGGACCAGCCTGCGGATGGAGGCGCGGGTCTTCGGTACGCTCACCTGGAGCTGTCCCCGCACCTCGTAGACCTGCTTGTTCACGGTCAGGGTCCCGGTTTTGAAATCCAGGTCGTCCCACTGGAGGGCCAGCAGTTCGCCCCGCCGCAGGCCGGTACATAAGTCCAGAAGGAACAACTCACAGTATCCCTCCGCCTGGGCCTGGATGAGGAACCGCTGGAGTTCCTCCCG
>CALWWF010000067.1 GCA_944385165.1 uncultured Oscillospiraceae bacterium | reverse complement strand
GCCAGTACACCGGCACCCTGGTGGGCGGCGAGCAGGACAACGACGTGGCCGTGGTGAAGATCGACGCCACCGGATTGCAGCCGGTCACCCTGGGCGACTCCGACCAGCTGGTGGTGGGCGAGACGGTGTATACCATCGGCAACCCCCTGGGCGAGCTGACTTACTCCCTGTCCAACGGCCTGGTGTCCGCTCTGGACCGGCTCATCACCACCAGCAGCACCGACCAGTCCACCGGCCAGACGGAGACCACCACCTTGAACGTGCTTCAGACCAACTGCGACATCAACCCCGGCAACTCCGGCGGCCCGCTGTTTGACAGCTATGGCAACGTGGTGGGCATCGTCACCGCCAAGTACACCCAGACCAGCTCCGGCGTGTCCGCCGAGGGCTTGGGCTTCGCCCTCCCCATCAACGATGTGAAGGACATTATCTCCGACCTGATCGAGCACGGCTACGTCACCGGCAAGCCCTACATGGGCGTTCAGGTCAGCTCGGTGCCCGACTACGCCCAGCACTACGGCGTGTCCGCCGGCGCCTATGTGGAGAGCGTGGCGGAGGGCTCCTGCGCCCAGAGAGCCGGCCTGCAGGCCAACGACATCATTACCGCCATCGACGACACCGCCATCGACTCCAGCACCGCCCTCACCGCCGCCCTGTCCAGCAACTACAAGGCCGGCGACACCGCTACCCTGACGGTGATCCGGGGCAGCGAACAGCTGGAGCTGACCATCACCTTCGACGAGAAGAACGAGCAGACCGAGGCGGCCAACCAGCCCCAGAGCCAGTCGGAGCAGAACCAGCAGCAGCAGAGCGGCGGCTCCTATCACAACTGGCCCTTCGGCAGCTTCTTCTGGTAATTTCCCGCGTCCATCCGATGTTTCATCGGTTTCCTCTCTTTTTCCCCCTTCTTTCCCCGTGTCCGGTCCGCCGGGCACGGGCTTTTTTATGGGGTCTGACTGGGAAGTTTCACCGCCTTCGGGCGGCGAGTGACTTTCCCAGTGATGGGAAAGTCACCAAAAGATCACCGGGGGACGGCTCAGGATGAGCGCTTCGCGCTCATATTCGCCCTCCCTACCCCCTCTGTCTCGCTTCGCTCGACATCTCCCTACCCCTTTTGTCCCTTCGGGACATTTCCCCCTGACAGGGGGAATCGGCCCCCTGACAGGGGGAGTCGGCCCCGGACCCCATTACGGGGGCCGCACTCCTGTTGGATGTTGCTGAATTTCCGGCGCGCTCGTCGTCGCGGATTTCATATCCCTCGCTTCGCCCGAGAGGGGCAAAGCTCGCTCATTCCATCGCTCCTCCTCTCCAACGCAAACCCACTGCGTTGGGCTTTGCGTTGGGGCCGCCTTCAGCGGCTGTTTGGGACTGCAAAATTTGTTTTTGCTGCGGTTCCACATCTGCGCCTGAGTTTGCCGAGCCAACGCGCCCGGTGCGAATCCTGGCGAACCCAAACCGGTTCCGGAGATTTCGTAGGGACGGGTCCTAGACCCGCCCGTCCAGAACATTCCGGATTCCTCGTAGGGGCGACCCTTGCGGTCGCCCAATGTTTCCCCGCCGTTTTGTAGGGACGCATAGGTTGCGCCTGCAAGCCTTCCCCCTTGTAGGGGAAGCCTTTTGTGGGCAGTCCAGGTGTGCCGCCCCGGCGATGAAGTCCCCCTGAACCCCCCTTTCTTTTCAGGGGGTTGAGTTTTTGGGAGGGATGTGCTATACTCGTTTGCAAGACAGACGAAGGCGTCTGTCTCCGGAACTGATGACAAGTCAATCGCCAGGGGAGCTGCCGCGCGGCTGAGAGTAAGGCGAAAGGCCTTTGACCCTTTGAACCTGTTTGGTAACGCCAACGTAGGAAGGTCGTCTTTTTTGATCGGAGCGTCCGCATGGCGTAGACATGGCGGGGGTTCCGATTTTTATCTTTTTTTGGAGGGATTTCCTATGAAAGCAAGCATCGCCATTCAGATCGAGCCCAACCAGCAGGACGACTACGAGGCCGTGCGCATCGTGGACGAGGTCATCGACTACATCCGCACCACCGGCCTGCACTACTATGTGGGCCCCAGCGAGACGTCCATCGAGGGGGACGACCTGCACCAGCTGGTGGACATCCTGGAGCACTGCATGGACGTGGCCGCCAAGGCGGGCAGCCAGAAGGTCTCCGCCTATGTGAAGCTGGTGTACAAGCCCCACGGCGCCGTGCTGACCATCGATGAAAAAGTCACCAAGCATCACCAGTAAGCTCCCGGCCCTGCTGGCCCTGGCGGTGGTGGTTGCCATCTGGTTCGGGGTGAGCGAGGGCGGCCTGGTGCCGGAGTTCATGCTCCCCACCCCGGGGCAGGTGGTCTCCGCCCTGGTCACGGAATTTCCCACCCTGATGGACAACGCCGCCGTCACCTTGCAGGAGGCGGCCCTGGGGCTGGCCATCGGCATCGCCGTGGCCCTGGTCCTGGCCACCCTGATGCACCGGGTGCGGGCCCTGTACCGGGCCCTATACCCCCTGCTGGTGGTGACCCAGACTATCCCCACCATCGCCATCGCCCCCCTGCTGGTGCTGTGGATGGGCTTCGGCATGGCCCCCAAGGTGACCCTGGTGGCCCTGACCACCTTCTTTCCCATCGCCGTGAGCCTGCTGGAGGGGTACGCCAGCACCGACAAGGCCGCCGCCGACCTGCTGCGCTCCATGGGGGCCAGCCGGTGGCAGATCTTCCGCCACCTGGAGTTCCCCGCAGCCCTGAGCTTCTTCTTCTCCGGGCTGCGGGTGTCCGTGTCCTACGCGGTGGTGGGGGCGGTGATCTCCGAGTGGCTGGGCGGCTTCGAGGGCCTGGGGGTGTATATGACCCGGGTGCGGAAGGCCTACGCCTTCGACCGGATGTTCGCCGTCATTATCTTTATCGTGGCGGTGAGCCTTCTGCTCATGGCCCTGGTGACCGTGCTGCGGCGGCTGGCCATGCCCTGGGAGGCCTATGAAAAAATTGAGAGGAACGATTGATACTATGACATACCGAAAGCGCATTGGGGCCGCGGCCCTGGCCCTGACCTTGTGTTTGTCCCTGGCCGCCTGCGGTGGGGACACCTCCGTTTCCAGCCAGGGCGGCGGCAGCTCCGCCCCCGAGGGCAGCGGCGGCGAAGAGCAGTCCCTGACCCCGGTGACCATCTGCCTGGACTGGACCCCCAACACCAACCACACCGGGCTGTATGTGGCCCAGGCCCAGGGGTACTTTGAGGACGCCGGCCTGGACGTGTCCATCGTGCAGCCCCCCGAGGACGGGGCCACCGCCATCTGCGCCGCAGGCCAGGTGGAGTTCGCCGTCACCGTCCAGGACAACCTGGCTGCCGCCTTCGCCCGGGAGGAGCCCCTGGGGGTCACCGCCGTGGCCGCCCTGCTCCAGCACAACACCTCCGGCATCATCTCCCGGGCCGGCGAGGGGATGGACCGCCCCAAGGGCCTGGAGGGCCACGACTACTCCACCTATAACGGGGAGATCGAGCTGGCCATTATGAAGCAGGTGGTGGAGGCCGACGGCGGCGACTTCTCCCTGGTGAACCTGATCCCCTACACCCTGGAGGACGAGGCCGGCGCCCTGCGGGAGGGCCTCACCGACGCCATCTGGATCTACTACGGCTGGGGCGGCATCTCCGCCCAGCTGGAGGGCCTGGACTTCGACTACTTCTACTTTAAGGACATCGACCCGGTGTTCGACTACTACACCCCCATCATCATCGCCAACAACGACTTTTTGGCGGAAGACCCGGACACCGCCCGCGCCTTCCTGTCCGCCGTGGCCCAGGGCTATGAGTACGCCATCGAGAACCCGGAGGAGGCCGCCCAGATGCTTATGGACGGGGATACCACCGGCTCCCTGGCCGCCAACCCGGACCTGATCGTGGAGAGCCAGAAGTGGATGGCCGACCAGTACAAGGCCGAGGTGGACCAGTGGGGCTACATCGACCCCGCCCGCTGGAACGCCTTCTACAACTGGCTCAACGAGAACGGCCTGGTGGCCATGGACATCCCGGAGAACACCGGCTTCTCCAACGACTATCTGCCCCAATGAACGGGCAGGGCGCTGTCTCCGCCCTCCGGGCGGAGGGGATCACCAAGGCCTATGACGGCCGGGTCATCATCCAGGACGTGTCCCTCCACCTGGAGCAGGGGGAGCTGGTATGCCTGCTGGGAGTGAGCGGGGCGGGAAAGACCACCCTGTTCCACTCCCTGTCCGGCCTGGAGCGGCCGGAGGAGGGGCATGTGTACCTCTTCGGAGAGGAGATCACCGGCCACCCGGGCAAGATCAGCTATATGCTCCAGCGGGACCTGCTCCTGCCCCACAAGAAGATTCTGGACAACGTGGCCCTCCCCCTGGTCATCCAGGGGGAGAAGCCCCGCCAGGCCCGGGAGAAGGCCCGGGTCTACTTCCAGCAGTTCGGGCTGGAGGGGACCCAGGACAAGTACCCGGCCCAGCTGTCCGGCGGGATGCGCCAGCGGGCGGCACTGCTGCGCACCTTTTTGGGCTCCAAAGGCGTGGTGCTGCTGGACGAGCCCTTCTCCGCCCTGGACGCGCTGACCAAGCGGGAGATCCACCGGTGGTACATGGAGATGATGGACCAGCTGAAGCTGACCACCCTCTTCATCACCCACGACATCGACGAGGCCATCCTTCTCTCCGACCGCATCTACATCCTCTCCGGCCACCCGGGTACCATCACCGCTCAGTGGCCGGTGACGGCCCCCCGCCCCCGGGGGCTGGAGTTCTCCCTCAGCGACGAATTTTTGGGGTACAAACGGACCATTCTCTCCCAGCTGGGGCTGTGAGAGGGGGTTCCCTACCGCCGGGACCGCGGGCCTTCAGCAGGCGCCCGCGGCCCCGTTTTTTTCTGCCCCGCCGGTTTCCCGGGAAATCCCCCTTGACATCCGCCGGCGGGGAGGGTATACTGTGCTCAATTGAATCCGATCTTCAGGGCGGGGTGCGACTCCCCACCGGTGGTATAGCCCACGAGCCGCAAGGCATGATTCGGTGAAACTCCGAAGCCGACCGTATAGTCGGGATGGAAGAAGATCGTGTACGGTGGGAGTGTATCCCTTCTGCGCGCGTATTGGCTCTGGAATGTGATATTCCAGAGCTTTTTTGTTTCCCTTTGGCCGCCAATGACCCTATGGAAAGACTCCGCGTATCTCCCGCCCCATGATGCCTTGAACGAAGTTCGGTTCAAGGCATTTTTTGTTGTTTGGGAGGTATGGTATGGAAGATTCGGACTATATGGGCCTGGCCCTGGAGCTGGCCCGGCGGGGGCGGGGCTGGACGTCCCCCAACCCCATGGTGGGGGCGGTGATCGTGAAGGACGGGGCGGTCATCGGCCAGGGGTGGCACCGGAAGTACGGCGGCCTCCACGCCGAGCGGGAGGCCCTGGCAGACTGCGCCCGCTCCCCCGCGGGGGCCACCCTGTATGTGACCCTGGAGCCCTGCTGCCACCAGGGCAAGCAGCCCCCCTGCACCCAGGCCATCCTGGCGGCGGGGATCGCCCGGGTGGTGGTGGGGTGCGGCGACCCCAACCCCCTGGTGGCCGGGAAGGGAATCGAAATCTTACGGCAGCACGGCGTGACGGTGGATACCGGGGTGCTGGAGGAGGAGTGCCGGCGCCTGAACCGGGCGTTTTTCCACTTCATCCAGACCCGGCAGCCCTATGTGACCCTCAAGTACGCCATGACCCTGGACGGGAAGATTGCCACGTCCACCGGGGCCTCCCGGTGGATCACCGGGGAGGCGGCACGCCGGCGGGTCCATGAGGACCGGCACGGCAGCGCCGCCATCCTGGCGGGGGTGGGGACGGTGCTGGCCGACGATCCCCTGCTCACCTGCCGCCTGCCCGGGGGGAAACATCCGGTGCGGGTGATCTGCGACAGCCGCCTGCGCACCCCCCTGGACAGCCAGATCGTCCGCACTGCCCAAGACGTCCCCACCGTCCTGGCCTGTGCCCAGGCCACTCCGGAGGCCCGCCGCCCCTATGAGGAGGCCGGGTGCCGGGTGTGGGTGCTGCCGGGGGAGGGGGGCCGGGTGTCCCTCCCCGCCCTCATGGACCGGCTGGGGGCGGAGCGTCTGGACAGCGTCCTGCTGGAGGGGGGCGGGACCCTGAACTGGTCCATGCTGAAGGCGGGGCTGGTCCACCGTGTCCAGGCCTATGTGGCCCCCAAGCTCTTCGGTGGGGCAGAGGCCAAGTCTCCCGTGGGCGGCCTGGGGGTGGAGGCCCCGGACCAGGCCTTTTCCCTGAAAAACCTCACCGCCACCCCCGTGGGGGCGGACTTCTTGCTGGAAGGGGAGGTGGAGTACCATGTTCACCGGGATCGTTGAGGAGGTGGGGGTCGTCCGCGCCCTGCGCCGGGGAGAGCGCTCCTGTGTCCTGTCCATCGGGGCCAAGGGCATCCTGTCCGATCTCTCCATCGGGGACAGCGTGGCGGTGAACGGGGTGTGCCTCACCGCCTCCGGGGTGGACGGGGGCGGCTTTACCGCCGACGTGATGCACGAGACCCTGGACCGCTCCGCCCTGGGGGCCCTGGCCCCGGGGAGCCCGGTGAACCTGGAGCGGGCCATGGCGGCCAACGGCCGCTTCGGCGGGCACCTCGTCTCCGGCCACATCGACGGCACCGGGACCATCGCCGCCAAGCGCCGGGACGGCAACGCGGTGTGGTACACGGTGAAAACCCGGCCCTCCCTGCTGCGGTATGTGGTGGAGAAGGGCTCCATCGCCATGGACGGCATCAGCCTGACGGTGGCGGCGGTGGGGGAGGACCGGTTCTCCGTCTCCGTCATCCCCCACACGGCGGCGGAGACCATCCTGGGCGGGAAGGGGCCGGGGGAGCAAGTGAACCTGGAGACCGACCTGATCGGAAAATATGTGGAGAAGCTGCTGGGAACGGAGAAAACTTCCCGGCCCCAGTCCAGCCTCACCCTGGAATTTTTAACGGAAAACGGATTTTAAGGAGGTTATCAACATGGAAGAGCGGGAATCCCCCTACTGCACCATTGAGGAAGCCCTGGAGGAGCTGAGAGCGGGCCGTATTATCATCACCATTGACGACCCGGACCGGGAGAACGAGGGGGACATGATCTGCGCCGCCCAGTTCGCCACCACGGAGAACGTGAACTTCATGGCCGTCCACGCCAAGGGCCTGATCTGCACCCCCATGAGCCAGGAGGCGGCGGACCGGCTGGGGCTGGAGCAGATGGTGAAGGTGAACACCGACAACCACTCCACCGCCTTCACCGTGTCCATCGACCATGTGGACACCACCACCGGCATCTCCGCCCGGGAGCGGGCCTACACCTGCCGCAAGTGTGTGGACCCCGCCACCCGGCCCGGGGACCTGCGCCGCCCGGGGCATGTGTTCCCCCTGGTGGCCCGGCGGGGGGGCGTGCTCACCCGGGGCGGCCACACGGAGGCCACCGTGGACCTGTGCCGGCTGGCGGGGCTGTACCCCTGCGGGCTGTGCTGTGAGATCATGGGGGACGACGGCACCATGATGCGCACCGCCCAGCTGCTGGAGAAGGCCCGGGAGTGGGGGCTGAAGGTCATCACCATCCGGGACTTGCAGGACTACTGCCGCCGCCACGACAAGCATGTGGTGCGGGAGGCCTGCGCCCACCTGCCCACCCGCTTCGGGGACTTTCAGATCTACGGCTACGTCAACGACCTGACCGGGGAGCACCATGTGGCCCTGGTGAAAGGGGAGATCGGGGACGGGGAGGACGTGCTGTGCCGGGTCCACTCCGAGTGCCTCACCGGCGACGTGTTCGGCTCCCGCCGCTGCGACTGCGGCCAGCAGCTCGCCGCCGCCCTCCAGCAGATTGAGGAGGAGGGCCGGGGGGTGCTCCTCTATATGCGCCAGGAGGGCCGGGGCATCGGCCTGATCAACAAGCTCAAGGCCTATGAGCTCCAGGAGCAGGGCTTTGACACGGTGGACGCCAACGTGAAGCTGGGCTTCGCCCCCGACCTGCGGGAGTACTGGACCGGCGCCCAGATTTTACGGGACCTGGGGCTGAAGACCCTGCGCCTTTTGACCAACAACCCGGACAAGGTCTACCAGCTCTCCGGCTTCGGCCTGGAAATCCGGGAGCGGGTGCCCATCCAGATGCAGGCCAACCGGGACGACCTATTCTATCTGCGTACCAAGCAGCGCCGCATGGGCCATCTTTTAAACTATTGATGAAAATTAAGAAACTATGTTTTAGGAGGAATCTACTATGAAAATCCTGGAAGGAAACCTGATCGCGCAAGACATCAAGGTGGGCGTGGTGGCCGCCCGGTTCAACGAGTTCATCGTGGCAAAGCTCCTCAGCGGCTGTGAGGACGGGCTGCTGCGCCGGGGGGTGCAGCCGGAGGACATCCATGTGGCCTGGGTCCCCGGGGCCTTTGAGATCCCTCTCATCGCCGCCAAAATGGCTAAGAGCGGGAAGTACGACGCGGTCATCGCCCTGGGGGCGGTGATCCGGGGTTCCACCAGCCACTACGACTACGTGTGTGCCGAGGTGTCCAAGGGCATCGCCCTCGCCTCCCTGGAGAGCGGCGTGCCGGTGCTGTTCGGTGTCCTCACCACCGACACCATCGAGCAGGCCATCGAGCGGGCGGGTTCCAAGGCCGGCAACAAGGGCGCCGAGTGTGCCCAGGGGGCCATCGAGATGGTGAATCTGCTCCACGCTCTGGACTGACACCGCAGCAGCAAAAAAAGGACTGTGTTCTTCTCAGAACACAGTCCTTTTTTGCGGGGGGCTTTCCCGCTCTTACGCGCCGGAGGCGGTCTCCGCCCTGACATGGGGCAGCGTGGAGCCGCCATAGGGCATGATGAGGACGGAGGCGTCCTTTCCCAGCTTCTCCGCCGCCGCGTCATAGG
>CALWWF010000066.1 GCA_944385165.1 uncultured Oscillospiraceae bacterium | reverse complement strand
TCGTAACCCACCCTCATCCGCCTCGCATTCGCTCGGCTCCCTACCCCTTTTGTCCCTTCGGGACATTTCCCCCTGCCAGGGGGAATCGGCCTTCCCCCTCCAAGGGGGAAGGCTGTAGGGGCGCATTCTATGCGCCCCTACAGGCGTGGGAAACCGGCGGGCGGGTCTAGGACCCGCCCCTACGGCGAATCTCGCACCGGGCACGTTGGTTCGGCAAACTCAGGCGCAGAAGTTGAACCGCACCGGGAGCAAATTTTGCACCCTCAGGCCCCCAGTGGGGCCGGATTGAATTGCGGAAAGTCGCTCAGATTTTGCGCGCCGAAAGGGTATCTCCCACCTAAAGGGCTAACTCTCGTAAATGGGGGGGCCGGGGGAAAGGCGAATATGGGCACATAGTGCCCATTTTGAGCCGTCCCCCGGCGATCCTTTGGTTTCTTTCCCATCGCTGGGAAAGAAACTCGCCCCGCAGGGCGAAACTTTTCCTGCGGGGCGAATCAAAAAACTGAATTTATCTCTGATACTCAAACTCCAGGTCATACAGGGACACGGTGTCCCCATCCTGGATACCCATAGCCTCCAGCTTGTCGAAGAGGCCGGAGGCGCGCAGCTGCCGGTCGAACCAGCTGCGGCTCTCGTAGTCGGAGAAGTTCACGTTGGCCATGAGCCGCTGGAGCCAGGGGGCCTCCACCACCCAGGTGTCGTCAAACTTCTCGATGGACACCTCGCCGGAGGTGTCCACCTCCGGGGGCCGCTCCACATAGGTGGGCTCAAACACCGCCACAGGGGGCAGGCTTTGGAGCTCCTGGGCGCAGCGCTTCACCAGCTCCCGGGTGCCCTGGTGGGCGGCGGCGGAGATCTCAAAGAGCTCCAGCCCCTGCCCCTCCACATGCTCCCGCAGCCGCTGGAGCAGGGAGGGGTCCTCCATGATGTCCACCTTGTTGGCGGCGACGATCATCTTCCGGGCCGCCAGCTCGGGGGAGTACTCCCTCAGTTCCTGGTTGATGGCCTCAAAGTCCTCCACCGGGTCCCGGCCCTCAGAGCCGGACACGTCCACCACATGGATGAGCAGCCGGCACCGGTCAATGTGGCGCAGGAAGTCGTGGCCAAGGCCGGCCCCCTCCGCGGCCCCCTCGATGATGCCGGGGATGTCGGCCATGACGAAGGACACCCCCTCCTCCACATAGACCACCCCCAGGTTGGGGAAGAGGGTGGTGAAGTGGTAATTGGCGATTTTGGGCTGGGCCCGGCTGACCACGCTGAGGAGGGTGGACTTGCCCACGTTGGGGAAGCCCACCAGCCCCACGTCCGCCAGCAGCTTCAGCTCCAAAATCACCTCCCGGGTCTCACCGGGGAAGCCGGCCTTGGCGAAGCGGGGGACCTGCCGGGTGGGGGTGGCGAAGTGCTGGTTGCCCCAGCCGCCCCGGCCCCCCTTGCACAGCACGAAGGGCTCGCTGCCGGAGATGTCCTGGATGATCTCCCCGGTCTCCGCGTCCCGGATGACCGTCCCACGGGGGACCTTCAAGACCAGGTCGGCCCCGTTCTTGCCGGTGCAGCGCTTGCCGGAGCCGTCCATGCCGTTTTCCGCCACATACTTGCGCTTATAGCGGAAGTCCATCAGGGTGGACATGTGGTCGTCGGCCACCACCACCACGTTGCCCCCCCGGCCGCCGTCGCCGCCGTCGGGGCCGCCGGCCGCCACATACTTCTCCCGGTGGAAGGAGACCACCCCGTTGCCCCCGTTGCCGGAGCGGACGGTGATCTTCGCGGTATCTACAAAGGGTGCTGCCATCTTCGGGCACCTCCTTTTACAGTCATTGTTCATGAATTAGGATTTCCGGATCTGACACATCCATGCCGGTATTCACCGGCCGGACGCGCCTGACAGAAAAAGGCCGCAAACGCATGTCCGTTTGCGGCCTTCCTGATACAGCAGATTACTGGGCGATCTCCACAATAGAGACCTGCTTGCGGTCCTTACCCAGACGCTCAAACTTCACCTTGCCGGACTTGAGCGCGAACAGGGTGTCGTCGCTGCCCTTGCCCACGTTCACGCCGGGGTGGATGTGGGTGCCGCGCTGCCGGACCAGGACGTTGCCGGCCAGGACGAACTGGCCGTCGCCCCGCTTCACGCCCAGGCGCTTGGACTCAGAGTCGCGGCCGTTCCGGGTGGAGCCCACGCCCTTTTTATGGGCGAAAAACTGCAGACCGATATTCAGCATAACTTACACCTCCATAACAGTGATGAAATCGGGATATTCCTCCGCCAGCTGGACAAAGTGAACCATGAGGGCGGCCAGAAGGGTCTGGCAGGTGCTCTCGCTGGTTTGTCCCAGGTGGGCGGGGAGTTTTAACGTGATGGACGCGTCCTTCTGCCGGACCTTCACCGAGGCCTCCAGGCCGAGCACGTCGTTGACGGCGCACTCCACCAGGCGCACGGCGCTGGTCACCGCGGCGCAGACGATGTCCTCTCCCTCCGGGGCGTAGCCGCTGTGTCCCTGGACGGTAAAGCCAGTGATGCGGCGGCCCTCGGTGTGGAATGTGGCGGTGGTCATCAATCAGGCCTTGATGGCGCCGATCTGCACCTTGGTGTAGGGCTGGCGGTGGCCCTGACGCTTCCGATAGCCCTTCTTGGGGGCGTACTTGAAGATGCGCACCTTCTTGCCCTTGCCGTTCTTCACCACGGTGGCGGACACGGAAGCGCCCTCCACGGCGGGAGCGCCGAAGGTGGCGTTGTCCCCGTCCAGAATGGCCAGGACCTGATCGAACACGATCTCCTGTCCGGCCTCGGCCTCCAGCTTCTCGATGAACAGAGTGTCGCCCTCCGCCACCTTGTATTGCTTGCCGCCGGTCACGATGATTGCCTGCATATGGTTCAACTCCTTTATTACGGGCTCGCTCTCACAGGAGGGAGGAGGGAACCTCCTTCACTTGTCTCCCTGCTCAAAGCGGCTCTAAAATTATATCAGCGGCCCTGGGGGCTGTCAAGGTGATTTTGAAATTTTCCCCGTAAAAATCGGGGGAAAGCAAGAGAATCCCGCCCTTCCCTTGCTTTTTTTCCAGGGAGCTTCTATAATACCCTCTGTAACGTGCGCAGGGCCGCGGCCCTGCGGTGGGCTGGACCAGTCAAAATGCATGGGAATGGCCGGGCCGGCGGAGGCTTGGAATTTGAGGGGAAGGAGGCGCTCTCCCTGTGAAACGTGCCGCAGTTCCATTGATCTTGTTTTTATTTGGGTTTGCTCTGGGGCTGATGTGCCTGATCCCGGCGCTGCACCGCACGCCGGACGGGGCGGACGCTGCCCTGGCGGCCTCCTCCAGCTCCCAGAGCGGCGAGGGGGAGGAGAGCGCCTTCTCCTCCAAGGATACCGCCGCCCTGCTGCGCGCCGCCGCCGGAGTGGCGCAGGCCCTGAAGGACGGGGACTATGAGACCCTGGCCGCCTGCGTCCACCCGGAGCGGGGCGTCACCTTTACCCCCTACTCCACTGTGGACCTGACGGCCAACCAGTGCTTTACTGCCGACCAGATCCGGGAGCTGGAGGAGGACGAACAGCGCTATGTGTGGGGCTATACGGACGGACGGGGGGAGCCCATCCAGATGACCATTCTGCAATTTATCCAGGAGTACATCTTCTCCGTGGACTACACCCAGGCGCCCTCGGTGGGGGTGGATGAGATCGTCATGAGCGGCAACTCCCTGGAAAACCTTCAGGAGGCCTACCCCGACTGCCGGTTCGTGGACCTGTGTTACCCGGGACTGGACCCGGCCTATGAGGGGCTGGACTGGTGCTCGTTGAAGATGGTATTCGCCCCCACCCAGTCCGGCTGGTATCTGGTGGGACTGATCCACAGCCAGTGGACCATCTGATGATCTAAAAAATGAGTTAAATGAGAAATGAAACGACCGTTTGGAAGGAGGCCGCTCCAAGGGGGGGCGGAGATAAGACCCATGAGAGAACAAGAGAGAGGCGGGAAACAGTCCCTGAAGGTGGTCATCGTCGGCAACGGCAAGGTGGGCTTCTCCCTGGCCGAGCAGATGGTGAAGGAAAAATACGACGTGACCATCGTGGACATGCGGGAGGAGAGTCTGCGCCGGGCTGCGGACGCCCTGGACATTATGAGCGTCAAGGGCAGCGGCGTGTCCGTGTCCACCCTGTCGGAGGCGGGGGCCGGAGAGGCCGACCTGCTGGTGGCCGCAACTAACTCCGACGAGGTGAACATGGTCTGCTGCCTCACCGCCAAGCACCTGGGGGCCCGGTACACCATCGCCCGCATCCGCAATCCGGAGTATAACCTGGGCCTGGCCGACCTGAAAAAGGACCTGGGCATCGACATGGCCATCAACCCGGAGAACGCCACCGCCGTGGAGATCTCCCGCCTGCTCCGCTTCCCCTCCGCCGCCAACATCGAGACCTTCTGCCGGGGCCGGGTGGAGCTGATGGGCTTCCGCATTCAGGAGGGGGACTTTATGGCCGGCCACCCCCTCCACGCCCTGTCCGACCAGGTGAAAAAGCTCTCTTTGCTGTTCTGCGCCGTGGACCGGGACGGAGAGGTGACCATCCCCAACGGCTCCTTCGTGCCGGAGGTGGGGGACAAGCTCTATCTGGTGGGCCGCCCCACCAGCCTGGACCAGTTTTTCCGCCTGCTGGGCCGGTACACCCCCAAGGTGAAGGACGTGTTCATCGTGGGCGGGGGCAAGGTGGCCCTGTACCTGGCGGCTATTTTGGAGAAGATGCGGATACGGGTGAAGCTGGTGGAGATCAGCGAGGAGCGCTGCCGGCACATCAGCGAGATGTTCCCCCACGCCACCGTCATCTGCGGCGACGGCACCGACCAGGAGCTGCTGGAGTCGGAGCGGATGCCCGCCGCCGACGCCTTTGTGGCCCTCACCGACCGGGATGAGGACAACCTGATCATCTCCCTGTACGCCATGCAGAAGGGGGTGGCCAAGGTGGTGGCCAAGTCCAACCGGCAAAACTACACGGGCATCGCCCGAGCGGTGGGCCTGGACAGCGTCATCTCCCCCAAGCTGATCACCGCGGCCCAGATCCTCCAGGTGGTCCGGGGGATGCAGAACTCCCAGGGCAGCGTGATGAACGCCTTCTACCGCATCGCCGACGGCTCCGCCGAGGCCATGGAGTTCACCGTCCGCTCCACCACCCGGAATTTGAAGGTCCCCCTGAAGGACCTGCATCTGAAAAGCGGCATTTTGCTGGCGGTGATCATGCGGGGCCGGGAGATCATCATTCCCGAGGGCTCCTCCTACCTCCAGGAGGGGGACTCAGTGATCCTCATCTCCCATGGCCGGCGCATCCTGGACCTGAACGACATCTATGCCGAGGAGATCCCCCTCCCCTCCGCGGCCGCTCTCAGCGGGCGGGGATGAACATCCGCTGCCCTTTGTGTTCAGCATCGCCATCATGGTGTGCGTCTGCGTTCCCCTGGCCCTCCTGCCCGCCCAGCCGGCCTTTTATGAGCGGGAGGGCTTTGCCACCGTGGGGCTGATCTGGATCGTCACCTGCCTGTTTGGCAGCCTGCCTTTCTGGTTCTCCGGGTGCTTTGCCTCCTTTGTGGACTGCCTGTTTGAGTCCAGCTCCGGCTTTACCACCACGGGGGCCACCATCCTGCCCGACATCGAGATCCTGCCCCAGGGGGTGCAGTTCTGGCGGTGCTTCACCCACTGGCTGGGGGGCATGGGGGTGCTGGTGCTGGCCACGGCAGTGCTCCCCTCCCTGGGGGTGCAGTCCCAGTATCTGACACGGGCGGAGACCCCCGGCCCCATGGTGATGAAGCTGGTGCCCAGACAGGCCAAGACCTCCAAGATCCTCTACGGCATCTACTGCGTGATGACCCTGCTGGTGGTGGCCCTGCTCTTCGGGGCGGGGCTCCCCCTGTACGACGCGGTGGTTCACGCCTTCTCCATCGCCGGCACCGGGGGCTTTTCCAGCAAGAACGCCAGCTTCGCCTTCTACTCCACCCCGGCGGTGGACCTGATCGTGTCGGTGTTCACCCTGCTGTTCTCCCTGAATTTTGGGCTTTTCTACCTGGCTCTGCGCCGCCGCTTCCGGGAGATCGGGAAGAGCGAGGAGCTGCGGTTTTTCCTCACCGTGGTGGCCCTGGCCACCGTGCTCATCGCCTGGGACCTGGACCCGGTGTATCACCACGGAATTCTGGAGTCCCTGCGGTACGCCTTTTTCCATGTGACCTCGGTGATTTCCACCAGCGGGTTTTTCACCGAGGACTACGCCGTATGGCCCCATTTCTCCCAGATGATCCTGGTGCTGCTCATGTTCTGCGGCTCCTGCTCCAGCTCCACCGGCGGCGGCATCAAGTGCGCCCGGGTGCTGATTTTGCTGCGCATCCTCCGCCGGGAGGTGCGGCGCATCGCCCATCCCCGGTGTGTGGAGGTCATCAAGATGGACGGCCGGGTGGTGGAGAGCCGGACGGTGCGGGCCACTTTGGTATTTTTGGGGTGCTACATCCTGATTTTGCTGGGGGCCGGCCTGATCATCTCCCTGGACGGGTACTCCTTCTCCGTCTCCTTCTCCTCCGCCCTGGCCGCCTTGAGCAATGTGGGGCCGGGCCTGGAGCTGGTGGGGCCCACGGGGAACTTCTCCGTGCTCTCCCCCTTATCCAAGGTGGTCATGTCCCTGTGCATGATCATTGGACGTCTGGAGATCTTCCCCGTCCTGGTGCTCTTCAGCCGCGCCGTCTGGCGGCATACATAAGATCCCCGGGGACGTAGCCCCGGATTTTGTCAGGTGTTTGCGATATGAATCTGAAACTGGTACTGAAAGTGTTGGGCCGTGTGGAGCTGGTGGTGGCCGCCTCCATGGTCCTGCCCCTGGGCTGCGCCCTGCTCTATGGGGAGGACCCCATGCCCTTCCTGCTGAGCATGGCCATCATCGCCTGCATCAGCCTGCCCCTGTCCTTCCTGCCCACCAAGCCCTCCTTTTTCCTGCGGGAGGGGTTTGTCGCCGTGGGCCTCATCTGGCTCTTCACCGGAGTGGCGGGGGGCCTGCCCTTCCTGTTTGACGGGGGCGGGGGCTTTGACACCATCTGGGACTGCATCTTCGAGGCCAGCTCCGGCTTCACCACCACCGGGGCCACCATCCTCACCGACATCGAGTCCCTGCCCCAGGGCATCCTCCTCTGGCGGGCCTTCACCCACTGGCTGGGGGGGATGGGCATTCTGGTGCTGGCCACGGCCCTGCTCCCCTCCATGGGGGTGCGCTCCCACTACCTGGCCCAGGCGGAGAGCCCGGGGCCAGTGTTCTCCAAGCTGGTGCCCAAACAGTCCCAGACCTCCAAAATCCTCTACAGCATCTACTGCGCCATGACGGCGGTGGAGATCCTCCTGCTGAAGCTGGCGGGGATGCCCTGGTACGACGCCCTGGTCCACGCCTTTTCCACCGCGGGCACCGGCGGCTTCTCCAACCGGGCGGCCAGCGTGGGGGCCTATGACAGCGCGGTGATCGACCTGATCATCGGGGTGTTCTGCCTGCTGTTCTCCGTCAACTTCGCCCTGTATTTCCTGATTCTCCAAAAGCGGGTGTGGGAGGCCCTGAAGAGCGACGAGCTGCGCTTTTTCCTCCTGGTGGTGGCCCTGGCCACCGCGGCCATCGCCGTGGACATCTTCCCCCAGTACCAAAGCGTCTTTCAAAGCCTGCGCTACTCCTTCTTCCAGGTGGCCTCCATCATCTCCACCACCGGCTTTGCCACGGCGGACTATGTCCTCTGGCCCCACCTGTCCCAATTCATCCTCATCCTGCTCATGTTCTGCGGGGCCTGCGCCGGTTCCACCGGCGGCGGGGTGAAGTGCTCCCGGATGCTGATTTTGCTGCGGGCCATCCGCCGGGAGCTCCACCAGATCGCTCACCCCCGCTCGGTGGAGGTGGTGCGCCTGGAGGGCAAGGTGGTGGAGGAGGACACTCTGCGTACAGTACTGGCCTTCGTGGGCTGCTATGTGCTGATTTTGCTGGGAGCGGGGCTGGTGGTCTCTCTGGACGATGTATCCTTTGCGGTGTCCTTCTCCGCGGCCCTCACCTGTCTGAGCAACGTGGGCCCCGGCTTGCAGGAGATCGGCCCGGTGGGCAGCTTTGCGGAGTTCTCCCCCCTGTCTAAAGTGGTGCTGTCGGTGACCATGATCGCCGGCCGGCTGGAGATCTTTCCCATCCTGATCCTGTTCAGCCCCCGCACCTGGGGCCGGAGCTGAGACGGCCGAAAAGGCGGCTTGGCCCCTTTTTCGAGGAAACAAGCACGCAAGCCGGAACTCGATTTTTTGCAGAAGGGCTATTTCAACAGATGGATGCCCCGCCGCGGCTGCGGCGGGGCATTTTGCGCGGCAAAAAAATATTTGTGGAAAGCGCTGTATTTCGTCGAAAAATACTTCCCATTATTATGGCGATATGGTAGAATAAAGGCGACCTTTTGCCGTCGGAAGGGCGCGGGTGCGCCCAGGTGCGGCTGGCGGCAGGAGAGGGACTTTGTGAGAAGGGGGAGCGATGCGGCCATGCTGGACATCACCACCATTGGAGAAGTGCTCATTGATTTGACCCAGACGGGGTGCAGCGAACAGGGCGTGCCCCTTTTTGCGGCCTACCCCGGGGGCGCCCCCGCCAACGTGGCGGTGGCCGCCGCCAAGCTGGGGGCGAAGACCGCTTTTATCGGCAAGACCGGCCAGGACGGGTTTGGAAACTACCTGCGGCGGGTTTTGGTGGAAAACGGCGTGGACGTGGCCGGCCTGCACACCGACCGCTCCCCCACCTCCCTGGCGGTGGTGTCCGTCTCCCCGGACGGGGAGCGGGCCTTCCGCTTTATGCGGGGGGCGGACCTGAATTTGTCCCCGGATGAGATCGACGAGGGCTGGGTGGACCGCAGCAAGGTGCTCCACTTCGGCTCGGTGAGCCTTACCGCCGGTATGTCTCGCTCCGCCACCATTTTCGCCGCCCGCCGGGCCCACAAGACCGGCAAGCTGGTGAGCTACGACCCCAACTACCGCCCCAGCCTGTGGCGGGGCCGGGAGGAGGCCATGCAGTGGCTCCAGATCCCCCTGCCCCTGGCGGGGCTGGTGAAGGTGTCCCGGGAGGAGCTGCCGCTGCTCACCGGCTCGGAGGACCTGGAGCGGGGCAGCCAGATCTTAGAGGACATGGGGATCCGCCTGGTGGTGGTCACCCTGGGCAAAGAGGGGGCCTTCTACCGCTGGAAAGGCCGCACCGGCCGGGTGCCCGGCGTGCCGGTGGAGGCGGCAGACACCAACGGGGCGGGGGACACCTTCCTGGGGGCCCTGCTCTACCGGCTGACCCGGCGGGGGGACTCCCCCCTGGAGGGGCTGACCGCGTCGGAGCTGGAGGAGTATCTGGACTTCTCCAACCGCTGCGCCGCCGTCACCTGCTCCCGGCCCGGGGCCATCCCCGCCATGCCCACCCTGGAGGAGGCCGCGGGACCGGCCCGCTGACCGGGGTGTCTGGAAGAAGAGACGCGCAAAATCGAAACAGGAAAAGAGGCACAGGATATGCAGCAATTTACCTATACCATTACCGACCCCATCGGCATCCACGCCCGGCCCGCCGGACTGCTGGTGAAAGCGGCCAAGGCCCTGGACTGCGCCGTGACCATTCAGAAGGGGGACAAGTCCGTCTCCGCCGTCAAGCTGATGAACCTGATGAGCATGGGCATCAAGCAGGGGGACACGGTCACCGTCACCGTCGAGGGCGGCGACGAGGAGGCCGGCCGGAGGGCCATGGAAGAGTTTTTCCGGGAAAACCTGTAACAGGAACCAGGAGACGCAAGGAGGACGCCGGTTATGAAAGTAGCCACGGGAAAATCCATTTTAAAGGGCATTGCCATCGGCAAGCTGAAAATTTACCGCAAGGAGGCGGCCCAGACCAGCCGCACCTCCACCCTCACCCCAGAGGAGGAGTACGCCCGCTTCCAGGCGGCTCAGAAGGCCGCCCAGGAGCAGCTGGGGGAGCTGTATGAGAAGGCCCTGGACGAGGTGGGGGAGGACAACGCCGCCATTTTTGAGATCCACCAGATGATGCTGGAGGACGAGGACTATGTAGACGCCGTCAAGGGCATCCTGGACACCCAGGGGGCCACGGCGGAGTACGCGGTGGCCACCACCGGGGACAACTTCGCCGCCGCCTTTGCCGCCATGGAGGACCCCTATATGCAGGCCCGGTCCGCCGACGTGAAGGACATCTCCCGCCGGGTGGTGAACATCCTGGCCGGGGCGGAGACGGGGAGCGCCCAGGGGGACGAGCCTGCCATCCTGGTGGCCGACGACCTGACCCCCAGCGAGACGGTGCAGCTGGACAAGAGTAAGCTGCTGGGCTTTATCACCCGGGGGGGCTCCACCAACAGCCACACCGCCATCCTGGCCCGGACCATGGGCATCCCGGCCCTGATCGGGGTGGACTATGACGAGAGCTGGGACGGGGAGCTGGCCGTGCTGGACGGGTACAACCAGTGCGTGTATGTGGACCCGGCGGCGGAGCTGCTCTCCACCATGGAGGCCAAGCGCCGCGCCGATTTGGAGCAGGCCTCCCTGCTCCAGGGGCTCAAGAAGAAGCCCAACGTCACCCTGGACGGCACCGAGATCCAGGTGTACGCCAACATCGGCAACGGGGGGGACGTGGGCCTGGTGCTCCAGAACGACGCCCAGGGTATCGGCCTGTTCCGCAGCGAGTTCCTCTATCTGGACGGGGACGACTACCCCACCGAGGAGGAGCAGTTCGCCGTATACAAGCGGGTGGCGGAGACCATGGCCGGCAAGAAGGTCATCATCCGCACCCTGGACATCGGCGCGGACAAGCAGGCGGACTACTTCGGCCTGGACCACGAGGAGAACCCCGCCCTGGGCTACCGGGCTATCCGCATCTGCCTGACCCGCCGGGACGTGTTCAAGACCCAGCTGCGGGCCATCCTCCGGGCCAGCGCCTACGGCACCGTGTCCATCATGTTCCCCATGATCATCTCCGTGCGGGAGGTGCGGGACGCCAAGGAGGTGCTGGAGGAGTGCCGCTCCGAGCTGAAAGCCCAGGGGCTTCCCATGGGCCAGGTGGAGATCGGCATCATGATCGAGACCCCCGCCGCCGTGATGATCGCCGACGAGCTGGCCCAGGAGGTGCAGTTCTTCTCCCTGGGTACCAACGACCTGACCCAGTACACCCTGGCCATCGACCGGCAGAACCCCAAGCTGGACGCCTTCTACAATCCCCACCACCCGGCCATCCTGCGGATGATCCGAATGACCGTGGAGGCGGGCCACCGCCACGGCTGCTGGGTGGGCATCTGCGGGGAGCTGGGGGCGGACCCCGCCCTTACCGAGACCTTCCTGCGCATGGGGGTGGACGAGCTGTCCGTGTCCCCCTCCGCCATCCTGCCCCTGCGCAAGCGCATCCGGGCGCTGGATCTGCGCAAGCCCGCCGGAAAGATCGAGGACGGGGAGTAAGGCGCCGGGACCTGGCACAAAACCATATTTTGATTTTTTGGGCATGGCAGAGGCCATGCCCAATTTTTTTGCCTGTGTCAAAATCTGCGGAAAAAGGCCCCGATGGATGTGGTAGGGTAAAGGGACAAGGGGGCGCTGGGCGGTTGGCGGCGGTCTCGCAAAATTTTGCATCAAAGGGCCGCGCTTGGACAAAATATAGACAAATCTCCTTCCTTATTTGCATTTTCTGCAAGAAAGAAAGGAAAATCGCAGGAATCTTCCGGCAGCCTTTGCAAAATTTTTCAGGAGATTTCCGCCTCTCCCCGCCGCCGGAGCCCTTTCCAGACTCTCACATGGAAACCCAGGCAGCAGCCCCCTGGCGTGCTGTCCCCGGAAGGCGGCCATACTGACACCGGGCGGCCAGGGGAGCTGCCCAAAGTTTGACAGCCGCGCAAAAAAGGGGGCGCGGCAGTCAGGGGGTGGAAGATTTTTGAAACCAAAACGGAAAAGCCGCCCCTGGCACGGCCTGTTTGGGGCGGCCGGGGCGGCGGCGCTGTGCCTGCTGCTCACCCTGGCCCTGTCCGGGGACCGGGCTCAGGCGGCGGCAGCCGGGGCGGCGCTGGAGCTGGCGCGTCCGGAGGCGGTGGCCGCGTCCGCCCAGGCCCAGGTGGGAAGCCAGGTGATCCCCCTGGGACGGGCGGTGGGGATCAAGCTCTTCTCCGACGGAGTGCTGGTGGTGGGCCTGTCCTCCCTGGATACGCCGGAGGGGCCGGCCTCTCCCGGCCGCACCTGCGGACTGAAGGCGGGGGATGTGATCACCCACCTGGACGGCGGCGAGGTGGATACCATCGAGGAGGTCCAGGACCACCTGGCCCAGCACCCGGGGGAGCGGGTGACCCTCCAGGTCCAGCGGGGGAAGGAGTCCGTCCAGCTCACCGCCCAGGCGGTGAAGACCACGGCGGGGGTCTATCAGCTGGGGGTGTGGCTGCGGGACTCCATGGCCGGGATCGGCACCGTGACCTTCTATGACCCGTCCAGCGGCGTCTTTGCCGCCCTGGGCCACGGCATCAACGACGTGGACACCGCCCGCCTCATGCCCCTGGAGACGGGGAGCATCCTGGGGGCCACCGTGTCCGACGTGAAGAAGGGGGCCGCCGGGGCCCCGGGGGAGCTCCACGGGGACTTTGACCTGACCGCGGACCTGGGGGATCTGTACGCCAACACGGAGCAGGGGATCTTCGGCTATCTGGAGGACGAGACCCTGGTCCCGGAGGAGGGCGCTTCCCCGGTGCCGGTGGCACAGCGGGGGGAGGTCCAGACCGGGAAGGCCACCATCCTCTCCAACATCGCCGGGGACGCGGTGGAGGAGTATGAGGTGGAGATCACCCACCTGTACCCGGAGAGCGCCGGGGAGAGCCGGAACCTGATGCTCCAGGTCACCGACCCCCGGCTTTTGGAGGCCACCGGCGGCATCGTCCAGGGCATGTCCGGCAGCCCGATCCTGCAAAACGGAAAGCTGGTGGGGGCGGTGACCCATGTGCTGGTGAACGACCCCACCCGGGGGTACGGCATTCTGGCAGAGAACATGATCAAGACTGCCCAGAGCTGTCAGCCCGGGGCGGCGTAGTCCACAAAAACAGGAGCGGGCCGTTTGGCCCGCTCCTGAGACTGTCGAAAAAGTGGCAAGCCACTTTTTCGAGTTGGGCTGCACGAAATTTTGACCTCGATTTCTTGCGAAATTGTCGGTCAAAATTTCGCGAGAGGTGTCATTTCCGAGGCACATGTCCTCGGAAATGACGGGATTTCATTTTATTCCGCCATCTGCGGATGGCGGAACTCCTTGCAGGAGGGCTTTTTTGACAAGCTGAGGAGCGGGCCAAACGGCCCGCTCCTGCTGTTTCAGCGTTTGAGAGGCTGGAAGGGTACCAGGGCGGCGTACTCCCGCCAGATGGCGTCCAGCCGGCCCAGGTAGTTCTCCTTCCAGGGCTTGTTCCGGCCGCAGTAGTGGATGATGGCGCTGTTCTCCCGCACCCACTGGAAATCCACCGGCACCTTTGGGTGGAGCAGGGCGTCGGCCAGCAGCCGCTCGGTCATGTTGTACTTCCAGGGGTTCAGGCGCAAAATTCGGTCGCCATACAGGGCGCTGATCACGTCCTGGTCGGGAAGAAGGAGGCTCTTCTGGTGCTCCTCCACATAGTCCAGTACCGGCTGGACGGTCTGCTCCCGGCGCAGGACGGGCAGGTTCATCAGCAGGACCCCGGAGTTGATGTAGGGGCCGGGGGCCTCGGACTGAAGGCGCAGGGCGTTGAACCACTCCATCACCTTGTCCACATGGCTGGCGGCGGCAAAGAAGCAGTCCTCCAAAGGCAGCTCCCAGAGGGGGTCCAGGGGGCGGTTTACCACCAGGTCCGGGTCCAGATAGAGGACGCGGTCCAGCTCCTTCGGAAGCTGGAAGGCGGCGAAGATCCGGTCGTACATCTCCATGGGGTAGCGGTCGGTGGTGGGGGCCCGGGGGAGAAGGCTCTGGTCCGCCGGCAGGTCCACCAGGCTCAGGGCTGGCTCGTCCACCGCCCGCTCCAGGGCGGCGAAGTCCGGCGGGGTGAGGGAGCGGTTGAGTACGAACACCCGCACCGGCTTTTTCGGATGCTGCAAGACCAGGCTTTTCAGCATCACAGAGAGAGGATAGAGGTAGGCGCGGTTGACGGTGACCAGAATATCCATGAACAGGCCACTTTCCAAGCAGGCAGTGTTCTCTCATTATAGCCGGAAAGGCAGGGAAGGGCAAGAAAAAGATGCCTGGAAGCAGGCCGCCTCCCACGGTATGGGGAGGCGGCCTGAGACAGGGAGGAAACTTTGCGCAATCTGAACGGATTTGCAGGGCTCCGCCCCTGGACTTTCATCCTGATTTCCGATAAACTAAGAAAAGCGAGTGAAGAGTGAGAAGAAGGAGCGTGTCCGAACATGGATTCAATCATCCGGCGGCTGTCCCAGGAGCTGGAGCGGCCGGTCAAACAGGTGGAGAACGTAGTCCGCCTGATTGACGAGGGGAATACCATCCCCTTTATTGCCCGCTACCGCAAGGAGCTCCACGGTTCCATGGACGACCAGCTTCTGCGGGAGCTGGCCGAGCGGCTGCAGTACCTGCGGAATCTGGAAAAGCGGAAGGAAGAGGTGCGCCAGGCCATTGACAGCCAGGGGAAGCTGACCTGCCGGCTGGAGACGGCCCTCTCCTCCGCTGCCACCTTGGCGGAGGTGGAGGACTTGTACCGGCCCTACCGGCCCAAGCGCCGCACCCGGGCCACCATGGCCCGGGAGAAGGGGCTGGGCCCCCTGGCCCAGCTCCTGTCCGCCCGGGGAGGCGGCGGGGTGGACCCCCAGGAGGCGGCCCGGGCCTATGTGGACCCGGAGAAGGGAGTGGGGTCCGTCCAGGAGGCCCTTCAGGGGGCTGGGGATATTCTGGCCGAGGAGATCTCCGACGACGCCACGGTGCGGAAAAAACTGCGCCAGCAGTATCTGCGGCGGGCCGTGCTGGTGGCCAAGGCGGCCAAGGAGGAGCCGGAGGACAGCGTCTACCGCCTCTACTACAAGTTCAAATGCCCGGTAAGCCGGATGCAGGGCTACCAGACCCTGGCCATCAACCGGGGGGAGCGGGAGGGCTTTTTGAAGGTGTCCGTGGACCTGGACCCGGAGTCCGCCCATGTGACGGTGCGCCGGGCGGTGGTGCCGGGCCGGGCCTATATGGAGTTTGTGCGCACGGCGGCGGACGACGCCTGCGACCGGCTCATCCGCCCCTCTATGGAGCGGGAGGTCCGCAGCCTGCTCACCCAGCAGGCGGACGAGGGGGCTATCCGCACCTTCGCCCTGAACTTAAAGCCCCTGCTCATGCAGCCGCCGGTGAAGGGAAAGGTGACCATGGGCCTGGACCCGGGGTACCGCATGGGCTGTAAAGTGGCGGTGGTGGACGGCACCGGCCGGGTGCTGGACACGGCGGTGGTCTATCCCACCCACGGCCTGCGGCAGAAGGAGGAGGCCATCAGCACCCTTGCCCGGCTGGTGGAGAAGCACCATGTGGAGCACATCGCCATCGGCAACGGCACCGCCAGCCGGGAGACGGAGCAGACGGCGGTGGAGCTCATCCGCCGCCTGGGGGGCGGGCTGAACTATATGATCGTCAATGAGGCGGGGGCCTCGGTGTACTCCGCCAGCCCCCTGGCCGCCGAGGAGCTGCCGGAGCTGGACGTGAACCTGCGCAGCGCGGTGTCCATCGCCCGGCGGCTCCAGGACCCCCTGGCCGAGCTGGTGAAGATCGACCCCAAGGCCATCGGCGTGGGCCAGTACCAGCACGACATGCCCCAGGCCCAGTTGGACCAGGCCCTGGACGGGGTGGTGGAGGACTGCGTCAACGCGGTAGGGGTGGACGCCAATACCGCCTCTCCCTCCCTCCTCCAGCGGGTGAGCGGTCTCAACGCCACCACCGCAAAGAACGTGGTGAAATACCGGGAGGAGAACGGGGCCTTCACCACCCGCAGGCAGCTTTTAAAGGTGCCCAAGCTGGGCCCCAAGGCCTTTGAGCAGTGTGCCGGTTTCCTTCGGGTGCCCGAGAGCAAAAGCGTGCTGGACCACACCGGGGTCCACCCGGAGAGCTACGCCGCCGCCGAGAAGCTCCTGTCCGCCTGCGGCTACACCCTGGAGGATGTGAGCGGGGGCCGGATCGGGGAGCTGAAGCAGCGGGCGGAGCAGCAGGGGCTGGAGAAGCTGGCCGAGACCTGCGGGGCGGGCGCCCCCACCCTGGCAGACATCATCAAGGAGCTGATGAAGCCGGGACGGGACCCCCGGGACGAGCTGCCGCCCCCTATCCTCCGCACCGACGTGATGGAGGCCAAGGACTTAAAGCCCGGCATGGAGCTCAAGGGCACGGTGCGCAACGTCATCGACTTCGGCGTCTTCGTGGACATTGGGGTCCACCAGGACGGCCTGGTCCACATTAGCAAGCTGCCCCGGCGGGTGAAGCACCCCAGCGAGCTTTTGTCCGTGGGGGATGTGGTCACCGTGTGGGTCATTGAGGTGGACGAGAAGAAAAAGCGCATCAGCCTGACCATGAAAAAACCGGGCTGAGTTCCGTATTCTGCCCCGCCCCAGCGCATAAAATGGCCTGAAGTTCTGCTGCTACAGGAGGTCCGCCCATGCCCCTTCCCGCCGTTTTCGATCTCCACTGCGACACCCTCACCGCCTTTATGACCCCTAACCGCTGTCCCTTCACCCTGGACGACCCCGCCTCCGCCTTCGCCCTGTCCCGTCTTCCGGCGGGGGTGGACTGGTGCCAGTGCTGCGCGGTCTTTGTCCCCGACGGCCTGACTCAGGAGGAGGCCTGGCGCTACTACTGCTTCCACCGAGACCGCTTCTTCCGCCAGGCGGAGCGGTTTGCCTCCCGGGCCGCCCCCTGCCGCACCGGAGAGGACATTGTCCGGGCCTGGGAGCAGGGGAAGACATCCCTGGTGCTCACGGTGGAAAACGCCTGCTTTCTGGCGGGCGGGCTGGACCGGGCGGAGGTACTGAGCCGTGACGGGGTGCGCATGGCCTCCCTCACCTGGAACGGCCCCAACGCCCTGGGCTCGGGCAGCCAGACGAAGGAGGGTCTGACTCCTCTGGGGAGGGCGGCGGTGGCCGCCCTGGAGGAGGCGGGCATCACCCTGGACGTCTCCCACCTCAACGACGCCGGGTTCCGGGATGTGCTGGCTGCTGCCCGGCATCCCTTCGCCGCCACCCACTCCAACGCCCGGGCCATCTGCCCCCACCGGCGCAACCTGGAAGACTGGCAGATCCGGGAGATGGCGATACGAAACTGTATCATTGGGCTGAATTATTACAGTCCGTTTTTGCGCTCTGACGGGAACGAGGCGGATCTTGACGATCTCTGCCGCCACATCTTCCATTTCCTGGAGCTGGGGGCGGGGGACTGCCTGGCCCTGGGCTCCGACTTTGACGGGGCCGACCTGCCCCCCTGGCTGGACAGCTGCGCCAAGGTGCCCGCCCTGTGGGACCGTCTGCTCTCCGCCGGGCTGGACCGCTCCGGGGCGGAAAAGCTCTTTTGGAAAAACGCCCTGGCCTTTGCCCGCAAAAATTGGTCCCAGCGCCCTTGCGCCCCCCTGTGACCCGGGGTATACTGGAGAAAAAGGGGGTGGCGGCCCTGCTGGACCAGCTGGATTTTTTAAACGAGTACCGGGAGGACAACCGCATCGAGGCCAAGCGGGCCCAGGGCGGCCTGCCCCACAGCCTGTGGGAGACCTATTCCGCCTTCGCCAACACCCTGGGGGGCGTCATCCTGCTGGGGGTGGCGGAAGGGGCGGACAAGTCCCTCTACTCCGTGCCCCTCTTCGACCCCCAGGAGCTGGTGGACGAGTTCTGGGACATGGTGAACGACCCCAAGGTGGTCAGCGCAAACATCCTCCAGCCGGAGGACGTGCAGATCCTCCGCAGCGGAAAAAACGACATCGTGGTCATCTTCGTCCCCCGGGCGGGCCGGAGGGACCGCCCCGTCTATGTGGGCGAGGACCCCTACCGGGGCACCTACTACCGCCGGGGAGAGGGGGACTGCCGCTGTCCCCGCCATGAGGTGGAGGCCATGCTCCAGGACAGGAGTGATCCCCACCCTCTGTCCGGTTTGCCCCCCAAGCAGTGAGAGAAGAAAGTCAGAAAAAGGCGATGGCTGGACGTTTTTTCGTCACCCATCACCTTTTTTGATGTCTGCCGGCCTTGGGAGTTCTCCTTTGCAGTGCCCCGCGGACAGGCGGGGAGAGCCGAGGGGAGCGGCTCAGCTCTCCATATGGCGGCCCAGGAAAGCGGCAATGGACTGGGCCAGCTTGTAGTCCACCTCGCTGCTGTTCAGGTCGGTCCCCTGGCCGGCAAAGATGACGCAGCCCCGTACGTCCCCCTCGGCCAGGATGGGGGCGGCGGTGGACAGGGAAAACTTGTCTTCCCCGGCGCACAGGGGGATAGGCTCCTCGTCGGCCTTGTACTGATAGATCTGCCGCCCCTCCATCAGCCGCTCCAGCTGGGGGGAGATCTGCCGGTCCAGCAGCTCCCGCCGGGGAGCACCGGCGGCGGCGATGCAGTTGTCCCGGTCGGTGATGACGGTCACCCGGCCGGTGGTGCGGTTGAGGGTGTCGCACAGCTGGCCGGCAAAGTCGGTGAGCCCTCCCATGAGGGAATACTTTTTAAAGATCACGCCGCCGTCCTTGTCCGTATAGATCTCCAGGGGGTCGCCGTCACTGATAACATTGGCATGGAACACCTTGTCCGGGCGCTTGCTGGACGCCTGGACTAGGGTGACAGGCTCGATATGTCCCATGCCCTCCTTAAAATTTACGGTGTCCCCCTGGACCGCTGCCATGGCGGCCGCCGCCTCCGGCTCCTCCGCGGGCAGGGTCCCGGCGTGGAGGATGGCGTCGATGTCCGCCTTCAGCTGGATCTCCAGGTGGTCCTCGTAGACCTTGATCTTCTCGATGATGAGCTGCAGATCCTGGCGATCCAGGTGCTCCTTGTTTA
>CALWWF010000065.1 GCA_944385165.1 uncultured Oscillospiraceae bacterium | reverse complement strand
CAGCTGGAGCCCAGGGAGCGGAAGATCATCACCCTGCGCTTCGGCCTGAACGGCCAGCGGGAGCGCACCCAAAAGGAGGTGGCCGACCTGCTGGGCATCTCTCAGTCCTACATCTCCCGCCTGGAGAAGCGGATCATCGCCCGGCTGAGGAAGGAAATTTTGAAAATGATGTGAAAAAAGCAGCCGCCCTGGGGGCGGCTGCTGCGCGTGTGTCTCTCTTACTCCTGAGTCTTGGTCTCGCTGTCCTCTTTCCCGTCCTGGGGCTCCAGGTCGGACTCGGCGACCACCTCGGCCTCCACAGCCTCCTCGTCGATCTCCTCGCCGGCGGCCTTGGCCTCGGCCTTCAGCTGGGCGATGCGGTCGGTGTTGGCCTGGATGATGGCCTTGGCGGCGGCGATCTTCTCACAGGCGGCGGCATAGCCCGCCTCGGGGGTGGCCCCGTGCTCGGCGTAGTACAGCTTGCCAAGCTCCACATAGGCCTTCTTGATGCCGCCCTCCTCCGCCAGGTTGGAGGCGGTGAGCTTGGCGATCTCGGCGATGCGCTTGGACGTGGCCACGCCGGTCTCCGCCAGGCGCTTAGACGCGGCGGCGCCGCTCTGGGCCAGATCGGTGGCCATTTCGGTGAGATTATCCAAAAATCCCATAAATATTACCTCCTGATTCATACGGTTTCCCGTGGTTTGGCTTCATTCTAACGCATTTTCCACCCCGGCGCAAGGACCTTGGCCGGGTTTTAATGCTTTTTTTAAATTCTCTGCATCTGGGTTTCAGAGTTGGGAGGCGCAGGTGCGGTTACTCTCCCAGGGACTCCGTCTCCTCCTGGGTGAACTCATAGTCCTTGCCGGGGAGGACGGCGTTCAGGGCGATGCCGGCGATGGCGGCCACCGCCAGGCCGGACAGGCTCACGTCGATGCCGGCCACGGTGAAGGTCACCGCCCCGGAGTAGTTGACCCCGATGGCCAGGACCATGATGATGGCGGCGATGATGACGTTGCGGCTGTTGGTGAAGTCCACCTGGTTCTCCACGATGTTGCGCACGCCCACGGCGGAGATCATGCCGTAGAGCACCATGGACACGCCGCCCATGGTGGCGGTGGGCATGGCGGACACCAGGGCCGCGAACTTGGGGGAGAAGGAGAGAAGGATGGCAAGGCAGGCGGCGATGCGGATGACCCTGGGGTCATACACCCGGGACAGGGCCAGCACGCCGGTGTTCTCCCCGTAGGTGGTGTTGGCCGGGGCCCCGAAGAGGGCGGCCAGGGAGGTGGCCAGGCCGTCCCCCAGCAGGGTGCGGTGCAGGCCGGGGTTTTGCAGGAAGTTGCGCTCGCAGGTGGAGGAGATGGCGCAGATGCCGCCGATGTGCTCCACCATGGTGGCCAGAGCCAGGGGCATGATGGTCACCGCCGCAGTGAGCAGCATCCCGGTGTCCACCGCGGGGCGGGAGAACAGGCCGAACAGCGTGTCCTCAAAGCGGAAGGGCAGCCCCAGCCAGGGGGCGTCCATCAGGGCCTGGACCTTAGCCGGGTCCATGACCTCCATGCCCGCGGCCTGGCACAGGGCGGCCACGCCGTAGGAGCCCACCACGCCCAGCAGGATGGGGATGATCTTCACCATGCCCTTGCCCCAGATGTTGCACACCACCACGATAGCGATGGCAATGAGGGCGATGGCCCAGTTGGAGCGGCAGTTGGTGATGGCGGTGGAGCTGAGGGTCAGGCCGATGCAGATGATGATGGGGCCGGTGACGATAGGGGGGAAGTAGCGCATCACCGCCTTGGTGCCGAAGACCTTAAAGAGAGCGGCCAGCACTACATACAGGAGGCCCGCCAGCACCACGCCGAAGCAGGCGTAGGGGAGCATCTCCGTATTGGCGATCAGGCTCCCGTCCTCATTGGCGAGCATGGGGGCGATGGCCTGGTAGCCGCCGATGAAGGCGAAGGAGGAGCCCAAAAACGCGGGGACCCTCCATTTGGTCAGAAAGTGGAACAGCAGCGTGCCCAGCCCCGCAAACAGCAGCGTGGCGGAGACGGACAGCCCGGTGAGCGCCGGGACCAGAACGGTGGCGCCGAACATGGCGAACATATGCTGGGCGCCTAACACAAACATTTTCGGCCGGCCCAGCTGCCGGGCGTCATAGATCCCTTGCGGTTGATTCATGAACAGGACTCCCTTCTTTTTTATAAAAGACACACACAAAAAAAGACAATCACAGGGTGATTGTCCGGGCGAAAGAGGGTAAAGGGGACAGAAAGCGCCGGAAATCCGCCATCAGACTGGCCATGGACGCTCCCCTCCTTTGTTCCATACTGAAGCTTATTGTATCAGACCGCCGGAAAAAGCGCAAGGTTTTTCCGGCGCGGCCGCTGGAGCGGGAGAGAAGGGCGGTTCTGCTTTTTCCACAGACGGGGGCGGGGGCGGGAGGAGAGCCGGAATTTCGCCGTGCTTTTGGTTGACTTTCCCGGAAAAACTGGATAAACTAAAAATGCTTTTACACTGGAGGCCCGAGGGCTCCCAACAGAAAGAGAACGCGAAGGAGCGAATGCCAATGAAAAAGCCGTTTGTCACCCTGGAGCAGCTTCAGGAGATGGTCAAGCAGTACCCCACCCCCTTCCACCTGTACGACGAGAAGGGCATCCGGGAAAATGCCCGGGCCCTGAAGGCGGCCTTTGCCTGGAACCCGGGTTATAAAGAATTTTTTGCCGTGAAGGCCACCCCCAACCCCCAGATCCTGAAGATCATGAAGGAGGAGGGCTGCGGCGTGGACTGCTCCTCCCTGTGCGAGCTGATGATGTCCGACCGCTGCGGCTTCCAGGGGGGAGAGATCATGTTCTCCTCCAACGACACCCCGGCGGAGGAGTTTGCCCTGGCCGCCAAACTGGGGGCCACCATCAATCTGGACGACATCAGCCACATCGACTTTTTGAAGGATACCATCGGGTATATCCCCAAAAAGATCTCCTGCCGCTTCAACCCCGGCGGCACCTTCCAGCTGGGGGAGAGCGAGGAGGGCTTCCAGGTCATGGACAATCCCGGCGAGGCCAAGTACGGCATGACCCGGCCCCAGATCGCCCAGGCCTTCCAGCGTCTGAAGGAGTTGGGTGCGGAGGAGTTCGGCATCCACGCCTTCCTGGCCTCCAACACCCTGTCCAACGACTACTACCCCGCCCTGGCCAAGATCCTGTTCCAGCTGGCGGTGGACCTGAAAAATGAGACCGGGGTCCACATCACCTTCATCAACCTGTCCGGAGGCGTGGGGGTGCCCTACCGCCCGGAGCAGCCCGCTAACGACATCGCCGTTATCGGCGAGGGAGTGCGGAAAGCCTATGAGGAGGTCCTGGTCCCCGCCGGGATGGGGGACGTGGCCCTGTGCACCGAGCTGGGCCGCTTCATGCTGGCCCCCTATGGCCACCTGGTCACCAAGGTCCTGCATCAAAAGCATATTTATAAGGAGTACATCGGGGTGGACGCCTGCGCCTCCAACCTGATGCGCCCGGCCATCTACGGGGCCTATCACCACATCACCGTCATGGGTAAGGAGGACGCCCCCTGCGACCACAAGTACGACGTCACCGGCGCCCTGTGCGAGAACAACGACAAGTTTGCCGTGGACCGGATGCTGCCGGAGATCGACATCGGCGACCTGCTGGTCATTCACGACACCGGCGCCCACGGCCACGCCATGGGGTATCAGTACAACGGCCGCCTGCGCTCGGCAGAGGTGCTGCTGTGTGAGGACGGCTCCACCCGGCTCATCCGGAGAGCCGAAACGCCGGAAGATTACTTCGCTACGGCGATTTGGGATTGAGAGAGGAATCTGTTCCAGTGGAGCAGAGCTTGTCTGCCGGCGTTTCGGCTGGGGCAGCGGAGCCGGCTTCTTTCCGCGGGTTTCTGCCCCGGAACGACAGCTCGGCAAAACCAGGCGCAGAATTGGAACCGCACCTAAGTATAAATTTCGGATACTCAGGGCCCAGTGGCCCGGCGGGAATTTCAAACCGTCGCTCAAATTTTGCGCGCCGGAAGGGCTCGAACCATTTTGCAAGAGAGGGTCCCCGTGAATGGGGTCCAGGGGTGGGCGAATATGGGCACGAAGTGTCCATCCTGAGCCCACCCCTGGTGGCGTTTTGGTTACTTTGCCGCCATGGGCAAAGTAACTCGCCGCCATCTCCGCGCTAAGAGCCGCCGCTGTGCGGCGGTTGCGCTCCGAAACGCGCCTGCGGGCGCAGGCAGGCGGTGAAATTCCCCCCATAGAAATCAACAAGGAGAGATTTTATGCACATTATGGGCGAGTTAGCCCTGATTTTCGGCATCTGCCTGGTTGGGGAGGGCGTGGCGGCGCTGCTCCCCGTGGCTTTTCCGGCCAGCGTTATCAGCATGATCCTGCTGATGATCCTGCTGCTGGCCGGCGTGGTCAAAGACAGGCAGATTCAGACTGTATCCCACTTCCTGGTGGCGAATATGGCTTTCTTTTTCCTGCCGTCCTTTGTGGGGATGATCGAGCACGCGGAGCTGCTGAAAAGCCAGGCGCTGCCTCTGGTGCTGATCGCGGTGCTGACCACCCCGGTGGTCTATCTGGTCACCGCCTGGACGGTGCGGCTGCTGATGTTGGGCTCGAAGCGGAGAAAGGAGGGGGGCCATGCTTGAGGCGGTTTTGACCTCCCCCTTTTTTGGCCTGGGGCTGTCCGCCGCCGCCTGGTGCGCCGGGGTGTGGGTCCAGAAGAAAACCGGGTGGGTGCTGTGCAACCCTCTCGTGGTGGCGGGAGTGCTGATCATCGCCTTCCTGTCGGTCTTTCACATTCCACTGTCCCAGTATAATGAGGGCGCGGAGATCATCAAGATGATGCTGGGGCCGGTGACGGCGGTACTGGCCCTGAACATCTATCACCAGCGGGAGACGCTGAAGGAGTTCTTTTGGCCGGTTCTGGCGGGATGCCTGGCGGGGAGCCTGGCCAGTCTGGGCAGCGTACTGCTCTTGTGCCGCCTGTTCCGGCTGGAGGACGCCCTCACCGCCTCTCTGCTGCCTAAGAGCGTCACCACCGCCATCGCCCTGGGCATTGCCGAGAGCCAAGGGGGAATCCAGGGGATCGCCGCCGTGGCGGTGATCCTGGCGGGACTGGTGGGGGCGGTGTTTGCCCCCATGTTTGCCAAGTGGTTCCGGGTCCACGACCCGGTGGCGGAGGGGCTGGCCATTGGGGCGTGCAGTCACGCCCTGGGCACCACCAAGGCCATGGAGATCGGGGAGATCCAGGGGGCGATGAGCTCCATCGCCATCTGCGTGTGCGGGATCTTCACCTCTCTGCTGGCGCTGTTTCTGTAAAGGAGGAGCGCTGTGGAGCCCTATTACTACAGCCGCATGGGAAAAGGGGAGCAGAGTGTCTACCGGGCCATCCTCACCGGCCTGGAGGAACTGCGCCCCTCCTTTCCCGTCCCCCGGATGGAGATGGAGGAGCTGGGGAACATCCTCTTCCGGCTCCGCCTGGACCACCCGGAGATCTTTTTTGTCACCGGCTTCTCCTGCCGGGTCCATCCGGCGGCCTCCAGCGTGGAGTTTCTGCCCCAGTACCTCTTTGATAAAGGGAAGATCCGGGAGCACCAGAAGGCCATGGCCGCCCGGATTGCCAAGCTGGCCCGGTCCGCCCAGGGCAAATCTTCGTGGGAGAAGGAGCAGTATATCCACGACTTTATCTGCCAGAACGTGCGGTACGATAAGCTGAAAAAGCCCTACTCCCACGAGATCCTGGGCCCCTTGGGCCAGGGGGTGGGGGTGTGCGAGGGCATTGCCAAGGCGGTGAAGGTACTGTGCGACGCCTTGGGACTGTGGTGCATCGTGGCCATTTCGGAGAACAACCCGGCCAAGGGTATCCGCTACCGCCACGCCTGGAACATCGTCAAAATCGACGGGCAGTATTACCACCTGGACGCCACCTTCGACAACTCCCTGGGGCGGGATGGAGTGGTGCGGTACGACTATTTCAACCTGGACGACAAGAAGCTCTTCCGGGACCACGAGCCGCTGCTGTTCCCCGCCCCCTCCTGCACCCAGGGGGACCGGTTTTACTACCGGGAGAAGAAACTGTCCTTCACCAAGCCGGAGGAGGTGGAGAAGCGGGCCTTCCAGGCCATCCGGAAAAAGAAGCCCCTGGTGTTCCACTGGCGGGGCGGATACCTGACCCGGGAGGCGCTCCGGGAGCTGGTCTCCCTGCTGGAACGGAGCGCCCAGGAGAAGGGGCTCCACGCCCAGGTGCGGGTGAATTGGCCTCAGGCGGTGCTCCAGACCGCCTTTGTCCCGGAACTGCCCGGCCAGGCTCTCACGCCCCAGCAGGCCAACGAGGGAGAGGATTTGCCGCCCCAGGAGGGCTGACGGAGCCGGAAACGGCGGAGTTTCCGGCGTTCCCGGCGGCTGTGCTCCGCCTTGCCGTTGTGAATCCTCCTCTTTTCTCTCTTGCCCGCAGTCTCGTCTGGAAAACCACTTGACAAGGGAGAAAACTATGATAAAATAACTCTGTTAAACGCCTTGATGGAGCAAAGCGCCGCCGGAAAGCCGTCAGCGAGGGGGGAGTTTGGTGAGAGCCCCCGGCCTGGACGCGGCGCGGGCCACTCCGAAGCGGCCCGGGAGGACCGGGACGGCTCATCCCCGTTACCCTGGATGGTGGAGAGGTCCCCTTGAAGGGGATCATCAGGGTGGTACCGTGGAAGAAACGAATCTCTTTCGCCCCTGGACCTGGTCTGTACAGCATCGGATCGGGCCCAGGGGCGTTTTTTGCAGCAAGGAGGGTTATAACAGAAATGAAGCAGTATGTGGTGGACGCCTTTGCCGACCACGTATTTGAGGGGAACCCGGCGGCGGTGTGCCTGCCGGAGGCCTGGCCCAGTGAGGAGCAGATGATGGCCATTACCCGGGAAAACAACCTGTCCGAGACGGCTTTTGCCGTCCGGGAGGAGGAGGGCTGGCGCCTGCGCTGGTTCACCCCCGGGGGAGAGATCGACCTGTGCGGCCACGCCACCCTAGCCGCCGCCTATGTGATCGGCCGGTTTGTGGACCCGGACGCGGAGGAACTTCGCTTTCAGACCCTCAGCGGCCTGCTGACCGTGAAGCGGGAGGGGGAGCTACTGAGCATGGACTTCCCCGCCTACACCTTAAAACCTCTGGAGGTCACCGACGCCATCACCGAGGCCCTGGGGGCCAGGCCCTTGGAGGTGTGGCGGGCCCGGGACCTGGTGTGCGTCTTTGACGACCCCCAGACGGTCATCCACATGAAGCCGGACCTGGAGAAGGTCAGGGCCCTGAAGGGGGCCCTGATGCAGGTCACCGCCCCGGGAACCGGGACGGAGTTTGACTGCATCTCCCGCACCTTCGCCCCCAAGATGGAGGTGCCGGAGGACCCGGTGTGCGGTTCCGGTCACTGCCACATCGTGCCCTACTGGGCCCAGCGGCTGGGCAAAAAGGAGCTGACCGCCCGGCAGGCATCCCCCCGGGGCGGCACCCTGTACTGCCGCCTGGAGGGGGAGCGGGTGATCCTGGCTGGCCGGGCGGCCCTGTATTCCATGGGCGAACTGATGGTGGAAGGAGGAAACTGAATCTAATGAAGCGAATGGGAATTTTATGCGCCGCCGTGGTGTCTCTGGCCCTCCTGGCTGGATGCGCGGCCGAGGAGGAGACGGAGCCCCTGCCGGAGAGCATGGACCAGGAGACCGTCCTGGCCGCGGGAGAGGAAGTTTTGAACCAGCTGCTGGACGGGGAGTACCAGGCGGTCTATGAGCAGTTCCGGGAGGACATCCAGGAGAATCTGACCGCGGAGAGCGTTCAGGAGCTGATCGAATCCGAGACCCAGGAGGCCGGGGCCTACGAGGGGATCGAGAAGGCCGACACCATCGGCAGCACCGAGGGAGAGGAACACGGCATCGCCCGCTTCCTGTGCAACTTCTCGGAGGAGGACGTGGCCATCAACCTGGCCTTCGACCCCGATATGGAGCTGATCGGCCTGTCCGCCGGCGTCCAGTCCTCCGGCTGGAGTTTCTCCAATTTGACCGGCAATTTAAGCGGGTTGTTTGGCGGCTGACCCCGGGGCTGCCGGGACGAAAATCCGATATGTATACTCACTTTATAAAAGATATGATATTTGGGAGGTAATTGATGATGCGCGACCCGAAACCTTTTGGTTTGAATGAGCTGCGGGAGATGTTCCTGAAATTTTTTGAGACGAAGGGCCACCTGCGGCTGCCTAGCTTTTCCCTGATCCCGCAAAACGACGCGTCCCTGCTGCTCATCAACAGCGGCATGGCCCCCATGAAGCCCTGGTTCACCGGGGAGCAGGAACCCCCTCGCCATCGGGTATGCACCTGTCAGAAGTGCATCCGTACCGGCGACATTGAGAACATTGGCAAGACCGCCCGCCACGGCACCTACTTTGAGATGCTGGGCAACTTCTCCTTCGGGGACTACTTCAAGCACGACGCCATCCACTGGGCCTGGGAGTTTCTGACCTCCCCGGAGTGGGTGGGTCTGGACCCGGACCGGCTGTACCCCTCCGTCTTCGCCGGCAACGAGACCACCCCCGCCGACGACGAGGCCTTCGCCATCTGGCGGGACGAGATCGGCATCCCGGAGGACCGCATCTTCAAGTTCGGCAAGGAGGACAACTTCTGGGAGCACGGCTCCGGCCCCTGCGGCCCCTGCTCCGAGATCTACTACGACCGGGGCCCCGAGTGGGGCTGCGGCAAACCTGGGTGCACCGTGGGCTGTGACTGTGACCGGTATATCGAGGTGTGGAACATCGTCTTCTCCCAGTTTGACAACGACGGGGAGGGCCACTACACCGAGCTCAAGCAGAAGAACATCGACACCGGCATGGGCCTGGAGCGCCTGGCCTGTGTGTGCCAGAACGTCCCCTCCCTGTTTGACGTGGACACGGTGATGAACATCACCCACAAGGTCACCGAGCTCACCGGGGCCTCCTACGGCCAGAGCCACGGGGTGGACGTGTCCCTGCGGGTCATCACCGACCACATCCGCTCCGCCACCTTTATGATCTGCGACGGCGTGCTCCCCTCCAACGAGGGCCGGGGCTATGTGCTGCGCCGCCTGCTGCGCCGGGCCGCCCGCCACGGCAAGCTGCTGGGGGTGAACGAGCCCTTCCTGTACAAGGTGTG
>CALWWF010000064.1 GCA_944385165.1 uncultured Oscillospiraceae bacterium | reverse complement strand
AGACCCCCAAGGCGGAGGACATCTCCGTCAACGTGTGCAAGAAGAAGCAGCTGACCAACATGCGGGCCTCCGGCTCCGACGAGGCGCTGCGCCTGACGCCCCCCAAGCAGATGTCCATGGAGCAGTGCCTGGAGTTTCTGGCCGACGACGAGCTGCTGGAGTGTACCCCCGAGAACCTGCGTCTCCGCAAGCGCATTCTGGACCATGGAGAGAGAATGAAGCAGGCTTCTAAGAAGAAGGGCTAATTCCACCGCCTGCCCCGGGGATGTGGAAAACCGGCGGTACAATTTGGAAAATAACAAACGCTCTGTATTTTCTAAAACAGAAAATACAGAGCGTTTTTTCTTTCCCTCAAAAATTTGAGGAAATGAACAAAAAAGAGGTTGACTGTCCACCTGGTGGATGCCCTACACTGGTGCCAGAGAGGAGGCGCGGCCATGACTATCAAGGAGTTGGAAAGGCGCACAGGGCTGCCCCGCACCAGCATCCGCTTCTACGAGCAGGAGGGGTTCCTGCACCCGGAGCGGCGGGAAAATAACTACCGGGACTATTCCCCGGAGGACGTGCGCACCCTGGAGAAAATCAAGCTGCTGCGGCAGCTGAGTCTGGACCTGGACACCATCCGCCGCCTCCAGGCGGGGGAGATCCCGCTGGGCCAGGTTCTGGAACAGCAGGCCCAGGCCCTGGAGGGGGACCGCTCCGACCTGGCCCGGTACGCCCAGGTGTGTGAAAAACTCAGCCGCACCGGGGCCGGCTATGAGACCCTGGACCCGGGGCCCTGGCTGGCCGCCCTGGCGGAGAAAAACCTCCCCCCGTCCCGGCGGGTGGACCCGGCGGAGCAGGACGCCATTGCCGCCGCCCCCTACCCCTGGCGGCGGTTCTTTGCCCGGGCGCTGGATGTGACATGGATGGGGGTTTTGTGGAGCGGGCTGCAATACCTGGTGCTCCGCTGGTACTGGCCGGAGCATGGCCTGATGGGGATCGCAGAGGGCATCGTCACCGCCTGGGGGTCCTGGCTGCTCCTGCTGGCGGTGGAACCCATTTTGCTGTGTACCTGGGGGTACACGCCGGGCAAGTGGCTGCTGCGGCTGAAGGTGCGCCGGGAGGACGGGAGCAAGCTGGACTGGGAGCGGGCCGTTATCCGGACTGCCTGGATTTTTCTCCGGGGTTTCGCCCTGGGCATCCCCCTCCTGAATCTCCTGTGCCTGGGCACTTGCTACGATCGATGTCTGAAAGACCAGGTCATGCCCTGGGATGTAGGGCTGCGGTACACCGCCCGGCCCGCCGGGAAAAAGCGGGCGGCGGCCTATGTTGGGATCCTCCTGTTGACGGTGTCTCCCAACTGGCTGATCCCAGACCTGAGCTGGCGCCTGCCCCACCCCGCCGGCCCCCTCACCCCGGAGCAGGTGGTGGAGAACTACAACTTTCTGGAACAGCGGGTGGACAGCGTGTGGGGGGAGCGGCCCCAGGCGGTTCTGAACCCGGACGGGAGCTGGAAGCATACGCCCCCGGCCTATCTGGAGCCCTGGACCTGGGTGGAGGGGATAAACGGTCCGTGGAGCCCGGTAGAATTTTCCACGAATCAGAAGGGAAAGGTCACCGCCCTTACCATTACCTGGTCTCCCGTATGGAACCACTATGAGCGGGAGCTGGACCTGTGGACCCCGGCGACGGAGTTTCTGCCCAACCTGATCATGGCCCTCTCCCCCGGCGGAGAGAGTTGGGACGCGCCGTGGCAGGAGCGCATCCAAGAGAAGCGGATGGACGCGGTGGGGCTGACCCTGGGACTGCTGGAGGCGGATATGACTCTGGCCGGAAGCAGCCGGACGGAGACCGCACAGTCCCTGGGAGGTCTCCGCGGGGCGGTGGAGGTGCTCGCCAGTCAGGGCTATCAGGAGACCATTCACAGCGGGACGCTGCTTCAGGAGAAGTCCGGGACCGCGGAACTGGTGCTTCAGTTTACCATTTCCCTTTCCAGTTGACAATTTCCCCAACCTCCCAGTACAATAGGGGCGGAAGTTTTGGAAGGAATGTCCGCCCCGGGGGCTGTGAGAAGGAGTCCGGGGCGGGGAAAGCGAGGTTTCTGCTATGCCTGATTTTTTGTACGAAGTGGACGGCCACCTGGCCCGGCTCACCATGAACCGCCCCGACCAGCTCAACTGCTTCAGCGAGGAGATGATCCGCCTGTGGACCGCCGCCCTGGAGGACATCCGGGACCGGGACGACATCTATGCGGTGCTCCTCTCCGGCAATGGGAAGGCCTTCTGCGCCGGGGGCGACGTGAAGGCCATGGCCGCCGGGGACGGCTTCTTTGAGAGCCAGGACGACATCACCTCCACCGCCCTGGCCCGGAAGAACTCCCTGTGGAAGGGCATCCAGCGCATCCCCCTGATTCTGGAGGAGATCGACCGGCCGGTGGTGGCCAAAATCCACGGGGCGGCCGTGGGCGCGGGGCTGGATATGGCCCTGATGTGCGACATCCGCATCGCCGGGGAGAGCGCCTCCATGTCCGAGAGCTACTTCAACGCCGGCATCGTCCCCGGGGACGGGGGCGCCTACTTCCTGCCCCGGCTGGTGGGACGGGACGCGGCCCTGGATATGTTCCTGACCACCCGCACCGTGAAGGGCGTGGAGGCCGAGCGGATGGGCCTGGTCACCCGGGTGGTGCCGGACGAGGAGCTGGACCAGTTTGTGGAGGCGTATATGCAAAAGCTTCTGGAGGGCCCCCAGCAGGCCATGCTCCTGACCAAGCGGGCCATTAACGAGAGTGAGCAGAGCACCCTCCGGGCCTCTCTGGACATGGTGTCCTCCTTCATGGGCATCGTCACTGAGCTGGACGACTACCGCACCCGCACCGCCGCCCTGGTGGAAAAGCTGGAAAAGAAACATAAGAAGAAAAAGAAGGAGAGCAAGGAGGGGTGAATTCCCGCCCGTTTAACGCCATGGGGCGGCCCTTGCGGTCGCCCGCCAAGGCGTCCCCCTTGGAGGGGGCCGACTCCCCCTGTCAGGGGGAGATGGCCCGAAGGGCCAGAGGGGGTAGGGTAAGCGAATATGGGCACGCAGACCCATTTAGAAAGAGGCGAAACGAAGTTTCGCACAAAGTTCTTTTGCCTACTTTTCTTTCAAGAAAAGTAGGCCGCTGCAGCGGCGAAATCCCCCAAGAAAGACAAAAAAACCCCGCCTCCCTGGAAAGTTTTCCACAGGAAGGCGGGGTTTTGTGGATAAAAATCAGTAGTCCAGCTTCTCGTCCAGCCAAGCCTTCAGCTCAGAAATGGGCACTCTCACCTGCTCCATGGTATCCCGGTCCCGGATGGTGACGGCGTTGTCGGCGGGGGTCTTGTCGTCGCCCACGGTCTCGAAGTCCACGGTGATGCAGTAGGGGGTGCCGATCTCGTCCTGGCGGCGGTAGCGCTTGCCGATGGAGCCGGCGTCGTCGTAGTCCACCATGAAATACTTGGACAGCTCGGTCTGGATCTCCCGGGCCTTGTCGCCCAGCTTCTTGGACAGGGGCAGGATGGCGCACTT
>CALWWF010000063.1 GCA_944385165.1 uncultured Oscillospiraceae bacterium | reverse complement strand
GCGGTGCTGGATGAGCTGATACTTCACGGCCCGGTCGGCGCACAGCTTGCAGCTGGGGGTGTTGCCGCAGTGGAAGCCCATGAAGGTGTCGGTGAGCTGATAGGGGAACTTGCCCTCGATGTCCTCGTGGTACAAATCGGCGGGGACGGAGTTGTTGATGTCCAACAGGGTCACCGTGTCGCCGGAGACGCACATGCCGATGTACTCGGACAGAGCGCCGTAGATGTCCACCTCGCAGGAGACAGGGATGCCCCGGCTCACCAGGCGGGAGTTCACATAGCAGGGCTCAAAGCCGAACTCCTTGGGGAAGGCGGGCCAGCACTTGTCTGCAAAGGCCACATACTCCCGGGAGCCCTTGTGCTCCTCCGCCCAGTCCAGCAGGGTGACCTCCAGCTGGGCCATGCGCTCGTTCATCTCGGGGTAGTAGCGGCCCTCGCCCATCTCCTTGGCCATGTCGGCGCAGATGTCCGGGATGCGGGGGTCATTGGCGTGGGCCTTGTAGGCCACCAGCAGATCCAGCTCGGAGTTCTCTTCGATCTCCACGCCGATCTCATACAGCCCCTTGATGGGGGCGTTGCAGGCGAAGAAGTCCTGGGGCCGGGGGCCGAAGGTGATGATCTTTAGCTTGGACAGGCCGATGAGGGTGCGGGCGATGGGCAGATAGTCCACGATCATATCGGCGATGTCCTCGGCGGTGCCCACGGGGTACTCGGGGATATAGGCCTTCAGGTGGCGCAGCCCCAGGGTGTAGGGGCAGTTGAGCAGGCCGCAGTGGGCGTCGCCCCGGCCGTCGATCAGGTCCTTGCCGGTCTCCTCGGCGGCGGCGGCGTACATCACCGGGCCGTCAAAGTTCTTGGCGATCAGGGTCTCGGGGGTCTCGGGGCCGAAGTTGCCCAGGAACACCACCAGGGCGTTGCAGCCGGCGGCCTTCACCTCGTCCACGGCCTTGAGCATGTCTTTCTCGTTCTCCACGGTGGTCTTGCACTCGTAGAGGTCCACGCCCTTGGCCTGGCAGGCGGCCACCACCGCGGCCCGGCGGCGCTCCGACAGGGAGATGATGAAGCAGTCCCGGGACACCGCAATGATGCCCAATTTTACAGTAGGAATGTTGGTCAGCATAATGTTCTCACACCTCTTTTAAATTTAAGCCGGTCAGATCAGCCCGGCAAGGTCCACGTTTTCTCCGTCCAGCCGGACGGGAGCCCCCTGGGAGGCCTCGCTGCTGTCCTTGTGGGCCAGCAGCCATTTGTTTCGGGCCCACAGGCACCGGTCCTCCTCGTTGCCCGGGAGGATGGAGGGCTTGCCCACATTGGTGCCCTTGGGCAGGACGATGGCCACCTGGAAGCCCGCACCCGCCTTGGCGGAACAGGGGGCGTAGTGCAGGGGGGTGGCGTACACCTCCACCAGGGTCCCGGCGGGGCACAGGAAGGCCTGTACCTTGCCGGTGTCCAGGCGACCGTCCTCCATCTCCTCCCGCTTGGCCAGCAGAAGGATGAAGTCCTGCACGCCCACGTTCAGCTCGCTGTCCCGGTGGTACTCCAGGCAGTTGAGCTTGGTGTTGTGACCGTTGCACCAGCCGATCTGGATGGGCATCCCGCCGTAGGCCCGCTCGGACAGCTCCCCGCACACCGGCAGGGCCATCAGCTCCGGCTGCTCTGGGACGTACTCGGTCCCCGCCGGGACCGGCGTCACCTGCTCCAGGGTCTCCAGCAGCTGGGAGAGGTCGTAGCCGGTGAGTACTTGGCCGTAATTGGCGAAAGCGGGGTCAAATACCGATTGAATGGTCATAGTGAATTCACCTCAAGTTTGGGAGCGCACTCCCGCAAATTGTGCCAGTGCGGCTGGACGCAGCCGCAGAGAGCGGAGAAGGGAGGAGAGCGGGTTACCGCTTGTCCTCTGGAAAGAGATCATTTTCCTCCCGCGTCTGCTGCTCCCGGCGCTGTTTGAAGTAGCGCGCCAGGGAGAATCCGCAGAAGGCCAGCCCGGCCAGCCCCAGGATTCCGCCGCCGCCATAGGCCACCAGATCGGGCATATCGGTCCCTCCCCCCAGCTGGGCGGAGATGAGCTGATAGGCCAGATAGATCAGATACAGCCCCACGGCCAGCCGGAACACCAGCCGGGTCTGTTCGCCCCAGTTTTCCATGGAATCGCTCCTTTACAGCAGTGCGGGGAAGATCCCCTTCAGGGCGGGGTAAATTTGCCGGAACTGCTGGTAGCGCGCCTCATACCGGGCTGCTACCTCTGGATCGGGCGTGATGGTCTGGGCCACCTTCACCAGTTTGGCGCACACTGCGTCCACGGTGGGGTAGGCCCCGCAGGCCACCATGGCCAGCATAGCGCCGCCCATACCGGGGCCCTGTTCGGAGACGGGCAGTTCCAGCGTCACGTTCAGCACGTTGGCCAGGATGGTCCGCCACAGGGGGCTCTTCGCCCCGCCGCCGCACAGCTTGCTGCGGCGGATGTCCAGCCCCAGGGACCGGGCCACCTCCAGGCTGTCCCGGATGGCAAAGGCCACCCCTTCCAGCATGGCCTGGGTCAGGTCGGCCCGGCCGGTGTCCATGGTCATGCCGGTGAACGTGCCCCGGGCGTTGGTGTCGTTGATGGGGGAGCGCTCCCCCATGAGATAGGGCAGAAAGTACACATGGTTGTTCCCCAGCTTGTCCGGGGAGATGGCCGCCTGCTCGGCGGCGTAATCCTCCGTGCGGTAGACGTCCTCCATGAGCCACTTGTTGCAGCTGGCCGCGGAGAGCATACAGACCATCAGGTGATGGCGTCCGTCGGCGTGGGCGAAGGCGTGGAGGGCGTGGTTGGGGTCCACCCCGAACTTCTCGCTGGAGATGAACAGGGTGCCTGAGGTGCCCATGGAGAGGTTGCACGCCCCGTCCCCCACCGTGCCGGTGCCGATGGCGGCGGCGGCGTTGTCCCCCGCCCCGGCGCACACCTTCACATGGGGCGACAGGCCCAACAGGGCGGCCATCTCCGGTTTTAGGGTCCCTACGGCCTCATAGCTCTCAAAGAGCTTGGGCATCTGCCCCTCGGTCAGGCCGCACACCTCCAGCATCTCCGGGGACCAGCGCTTGTGCTCCACATCCAGAAGAAGGGTGCCGCTGGCGTCGGAGTAGTCGGTGCAGTGCACCCCGGTGAGGATAAAGTTGATGTAGTCCTTGGGCAGCATCACCTTGCGGATGCGGGCAAAGTTCTCCGGCTCGTGCTTGCGCATCCACAGCACCTTGGGGGCGGTGAAGCCAGCAAAGGCGATGTTGGCCGTCCAGGCGGACAGCTTGTCCTTGCCGACAGTCTGGTTGAGGTAGTCCACCTCCTGGGCGGTGCGCCCGTCGTTCCACAAAATGGCGGGGCGGATCACCTGGTCGTGTTCATCCAGCACCACCAGCCCGTGCATCTGCCCCCCGGCGCCGATGCCCGCCACCTGGCCCGCGTCGAAGCCCTGGAGCAGTTCCGGGATTCCATTCAAAACGGCATTGCGCCAATCCTCCGGGTTTTGCTGGCTCCAGCCGGGGTGGGGGAACTCCAGAGGGTACTCCTTGGAGACCACGTTTTGTACGGTTCCCTCCTCGTCCATCAGCAGCAGCTTGACGGCGGAGGTCCCCAGATCAATTCCAATATACAGCATACGCAATTTTCCTCCTCGGGCCGGGGCAGACGCCGCCCAGCGGCGCTTCCCAGTACAGGATAACACGCGCCCGGGGGCGGGTCAACCTCCGGCCCGATATTTTCCGGTTTTGATTAGCCCTTGCCGGATTTGCGGCTGGTGACCACGTCGAAGATGACGGCCAGGAGCAGCACGCCGCCCTTGACCACATACTGCCAGGAGTCGCCGATGCCCATGATGGACATGCCCATGTTGATCACGCCCAAGAGCAGCGCGCCGATGACCACGCCGCCGATGGTGCCGCTGCCGCCGTAGGCGGAGGCGCCGCCGATGAAGCAGGCGCCGATGGCGTCCATCTCAAAGGAGGTGCCGGTGGAGCCGTTGACCGAGCCCACGCGGGCGGCGTTGAGCAGTCCGCACAGTCCGGCCAGCAATCCCATGTTGGCGTAGGCGATGAAGTAGATCTTGTTGGTGTTGATGCCGGAGAGCTGGGTGGCCTTCTCATTGCCGCCCACCGCGTAGAAGTACCGGCCGAAGGCGGTCTTGGCGGTGATGAAGTTATAGATCAGGCACACAGCCAGCACCCACACCAGCATGACGGAGATGCCCCGGTACTGGCTGAGCTGGCCGCAGTAGTAGAGGATGAGGGCGGCGATGAGGCCGGCCTTCACATAGTCGCTGACGGCGCTGTTCTGCCGGTAGCCGTTCTTGGCCCGGTCCCGGCGGTTCTTCACGGTGCTCAGGATGACGTACACTGCGGCCACCACGCCTACGATGAGGGCGGAGTAGATGACCTCGCCGTCGTCCAGGCCGGGGACTTTGATGTAAGCGGTGAAGATGTTCAGAAAGGTGGAGTCCTGGATGGCCACGGTCTGGTTATCCAGCACCAGACGGCCCAGGCCGCGGAAGATGAACATGCCGCCCAGAGTGGTGATAAAGGGCGGGATGCGCACATAGCCGATCCAATAGCCCTGCCACACGCCCACCAGAAGGCCAACGGCCAGGCAGACCACGATGGCCAGGATGGGGTTGACGGACATGTCGGAGATCATCACCGCCGCCAGGCCGCCCACCAGGCAGATGACCGAGCCGATGGACAGGTCGATGTTGCCGCCGGTGAGGATGCACAAAAGCATGCCGCAGGCCATGACCAGCACATAGCCGTTTTGCAGCATCAGGTTGGACATGTTCTGGGCGTACAGCAGCCGGCCCCCGGTGAGCTGTGCAAACAGCAGGAACACCACCACCAGGGCGATGACCATGGTATATTTCCGTAAAAAGTTCAATACAACACTGGAGTAACTTGTTTTCATTGTGATTGCCCCTTCCCCTTGTTATGCTTTGGCGGTATCGCGGATGATATAGCCCATGATGCTCTCCTGGGTGGCGTCGGCGGCGTTGACCTCCGCCAGCAGGCGGCCCTCGTTCATCACATAGATGCGGTCGCACATACCCAGCAGCTCGGGCAGCTCAGAGGAGATCATCACCACCGACTTGCCCTGGGAGACCATGTCGTTGATGAGGCAGTAGATGTCGTACTTGGCCCCCACGTCGATGCCGCGGGTGGGCTCGTCCATGATGAGCACCTCCGGCTCGGTAAAAATCCACTTGCCCAGCAGGGCCTTCTGCTGGTTGCCGCCGGACAGGTTGCCGATGCGCTGCTCGATGGAGGGGGTCTTGGTCCCCATCTCCCGGGTCATCTGCTCGGCCACCTGGACCTCCTTGTCCGTGTCGATGATGCCGCCCCGGCACACCTTGTCCAGACGGGCCAGGGTGGTGTTGAAGCGGATGGACTCGTCCAGGATCAGGCCGTTGGTCTTCCGGTCCTCGGTGACGTAGGCCAGCTTGTGGCGGATGGCCTCCTCAGGGCTCTTCAGGCTGACCTTCTCCCCGTTGAGGTAGACCTCCCCGGAGATGCCGGTGCCGTAGCTGTGGCCGAAGATGGACATGGCCAGCTCGGTGCGCCCGGCGCCCTGAAGGCCGGAGAAGCCCACCACCTCGCCCCGGCGGACGTAGAAGGAGATGTTGTCGTCCACCACCCGCTCGGGGTACAGGGGGTGGTGCACCGTCCAGTTTTTGACCTCCAGGCTGACCTCATTTTGCACGTTGTGCTCCCGCTTGGGATAGCGGTCCTCCATGGCGCGGCCCACCATGCCCTTGATGATCCGGTCCTCGCTGAACTCGTCCACCCCTTTGACCAGGGTCTCGATGGTGGAGCCGTCCCGGATGATGGTGGCCTTGTCGGCGCAGTAGATGATCTCGTTGAGCTTGTGGGTGATGATAATGGAGGTCAGGCCGTTTTTCTTAAACTCCATCAGCAGGTCCAGCAGCATTTTTGCGTCCTCGTCGTTGAGGGAGGAGGTGGGCTCGTCCAGGATCAGAAGCTTCACCTTCTTGGAGAAAGCCTTGGCGATCTCCACCAGCTGCTGCTTGCCGGTGCCGATGTCCTTGACCAGGGTCTGGGCCGACTCGTTCAGCCCCACCTGGCGCATATGCTGTTCGGCCTCATAGTAGGTCTTGTTCCAATCGATGACGCCGAATTTGTTTTTGATCTCATTGCCCAGGAACATGTTCTCCCCAATGGACAGCAGGGGGATCAGGGCCAGCTCCTGGTGGATGATGACGATGCCCACCGCCTCGCTGTCCTTCTGGGATTTGAATTGGCACAGTTTGCCGTCGTAGTAAATTTCGCCGGAGTAGCTGCCCGCCGGGTAGGTCCCGGAGAGCACATTCATCAGAGTAGATTTTCCCGCGCCGTTCTCCCCAATCAGCGCGTGGATCTCTCCCTCCTCCACCTTCAAGTTCACGTTGTCCAGCGCCTTGACGCCGGGGAACTCCTTGGTGATGGAGCGCATTTCCAAAAGTACCTTAGCCAAACAAAATTCCTCCTCTCCGCGCAGATGTCTGAATAAGGAAGATGGGCGGGGCAGGCGCCCCGCCCATCCGTCATAATGCGATCAGATCTTGTTCTGGCGGTCCATTAGCCCGCGGCGGTGAGATAGCCGTCCGCGTCCTGAGTGTAATAGCCGGTGTCCACCAGCTTCTCCACCATGTTGTCCGCAGTCACCACGTCGGGCACCAGCAGGAAGGAGGGGCAGGTGTGGCCCTCGGAGGTGGAGTAGGACTCGGTGTCATAGGAGCAGTCGAAGTCCCAGGCGGAGTTCTCGATCAGGCTCTCGTCGATGGTGTCGCCGTTCAGGATGGCCTTGGCCAGATCCAGGGTGACCACGGCCTCGTTGGCCACGGCCTTATACACGGTCATGGACTGAACGCCGTCCACGATATTGCGCAGGTTGGCCTCGTCGCCGTCCTGGCCGGTGATGAGCACGCTGTTGCTGCCGGCGTAGTCGGACTGGATGGCCTGGGTCACGCCCAGAGCGGTGGAGTCGTTGGAGCACAGCCAGGCGTCCAGCTGGGTGCCGTCGGCGTAGTAGGAGGCCAGGATGTTCTGAGCCCGCTCCAGAGCGGTCTGGCTGTCCCACTGGGCGGTGGCGACGGTGTCAAATTCGGTCTGGCCGGAGACCACCACCAGCTTGCCGGAGTCGATGTATTGCTGGAGCACGTCCATGGCGCCGCCGAAGAAGTAGGGGGCGTTGTTGTCGGCGGGGTCACCGGCGGTCAGCTCGATGTTGAAGGGACCGGCGGCGTTCTCCAGATCCAGAGTCTCCACGATGTACTGGCCCTGGAGGGTGCCTACGGTGTAGTTGTCGAAGGACACATAGTAGGACACGTTGTCGTTCATGATCAGGCGGTCATAGGCGATGATGGGGATCCCAGCCTCGCCGGCCTCGTTCATCACGGTGTTCAGGGCCTCGCCGTCGATGGCGGCCACCACCAGCAGGTCCACGCCCTCGGCGATCATGTTCTGGATGTCGTTGACCTGGCGGTTGGTGTCGTTGTCGGAGTAGGTGACGATGGTCTCATATCCGGCGCTCTGGAACTGCTGGTCCAGATAGGAGCCGTCACGGTTCCAGCGCTCCAGAGACTGGGTGGGCATGGAGATGCCGATGGTCTGGGCGCCGCTGTCCCCGCCGGAACCGCTGCTGCTGCCGGAGCCGGTATCGCTGCCGGAGCCGGAGGACCCGCCGGTGCCGCCGCAGGCGGCCAGAGACAGGGACATGGTCAGGGCAAGAGATAGTGCAAGAAATTTTTTCATAGTTCATTCTCCTCCTTGATGTTCTCACAGATTTGCTGGCATGGGACCGGAGAGCCGGTCCGCTGTTGCATTTATTTTATAACTTGTCCTACAAAAGTCAAGAATAAGAGCAAAAGAAACTGTCAATTTTGGCTTATTGCATTAAAACTATGTAAAATATTTATGCATAACGGCCAAAAAATAATTTTCTTTCAAAAAGAGACTTTAAAAAAGACCCCTGAAATAGTCGAGAAAGTCCATTCCACAGGGGGGTGGGATAGTTGACGGGAACGAGAAATGTGGTAAGATAAAATATAGAAAAATCATAGGAAAACAATGGGACGATCCCCAAAGCGCCGATCCGGAGAAGAAGGAGTAGAAGAACCGCCATGGATGTCAGTACGACCGAGCGCCGGCGGCAGACCCGCAGCAGCGTCTACCACTATCTGTACGAAAACCAGAACTTCTGCACCCGGCAGAACCTGGCCCAGGCGCTGGGCCTGAGCCTGCCCACCATTTCTCAAAATCTGACGGAGCTGATGGACGCCGGTCTGGTCCGCTTCACCGGACAGTCCCAGTCCACCGGTGGGCGCAAGGCCGCAGGCCTGGCCATCGTGCCGGACGCCCGCATCGCGGTCGGGGTCTCGATCACTGAGACCCGCCTGCGCTTTTCCGCCGCCGATCTGCGGCTCAACGAGGTGGCGTACCACCGGATCACCTACGGCTCCCTTTTTGAGATGGAGGACCTGGGACTTCTGGTCCAGCGGGAGCTGGAGCACTTTTTAGATGGCTTTCACATCGACCGCAGCCGCCTGCTGGGGGTGGGCATCACTCTGCCTGGAGTCATCAGCGCCGCAGGGGACCGCATTCTCCTGGCCCCCACCCTTCGCATGAAGGACATCCGCCTGGAGGGACTGACCAAACGCATTCCCTATCCCACCTTTGTAGAGAACGACGCCACCAGCAGCGGCTATGCCGAGTGGTTTGCCCGGGGGGACCGGTCCAATATGGCCTACCTCTCCCTGGAAAACGGCGTAGGCGGAGCGGTCATCATCAATGGGGCGGTGTACGGCGGGGACAACCGACGCAGCGGCGAATTCGGCCACATGTGTGTGGAGCCAGGCGGGCTGCCCTGTGCCTGCGGAAAGTGGGGATGTCTGGAGGCCTACTGTTCCGCCCGGCGGGTCAGCGACAACCTGGGGATCACCCTGAAGGAATTTTTCCGGCGAGTGGAGGAGGGGGAGCAATTTTACGCCCTGCTGTGGAAGGACTACCTCCTCCACCTAGCGGTGGGGGCCAGCAACATCCGCATGGCCCTGGACTGCCAGGTGGTGCTGGGGGGCTTTATGAGCCAGTATCTGACCCCCTACCTCCCGGTGCTGCGGGACTATGCCGCCGCCAACAACCCTTATGAAAAGGGGGCGGAGTATTTGGAATTGAGCAAGCTGCGCAGCCATGCCGTCCCTCTGGGGGCCGCCCTCCACTTTATCCGGCAGTTTTTGGATGGGATATGAGCGCGCCGCCTGGGCCGGTCGAAGATGCCGGCTCAGGCGGTTTTGCGCTCCGGCGGCGTTTTTTCCTTGTCAAAGGGGGAAGGCTGTGCTTTAATGAAAGTATCAAAAAAGAAGAAGGAAGGGTTGCCCCATGATCACATGGAAGGATGTTCAGCAGGCCCGGGAGCGCATCGCCCCCTATATGGTCCGCACGCCCCTGCTGCGAGTCCCCGCGCTGGATGAAGCGCTGGGCTGTCAGGTCTATTTGAAACACGAGGGATTTCAGCCCATCGGGGCCTTTAAGATTCGGGGGGCCTTGAACAAGGCCCTTTCCCTCACCCCGGAGGAGCGGGAGCGGGGACTTGTGTGCGCCTCCTCCGGCAACCATGCCCAGGGGGTGGCCTATGCTGCCCACAAGCTGGGAACCCAGGCGGTCATCGTCATGCCCACCAACGCCAACCCGGTGAAGCTGGCTGGCGTGAAGAAGTGGGGCGGAACGGTGGAGCTGGTTGGCACGCTCTCCTCCCAGCGGGAGGCCCGGGCCGCCGAGCTGGTTCAGGAGCGGGGGATGGTGGAGATCCACCCCTACGCCGACCCCTATGTGGCGGCGGGGCAGGGGACCTTGGCTCTGGAAATTCTGGAAGATCTGCCGGACGCGGCCCTGGTGGCCGCCCCCATGGGCGGCGGCGGACTGATCTCCGGCGTGGCCACCGCGGTGAAGGGGGTGGCGCCCCAGGTGCGTACCGTGGGCGTAGAGCCCGCCGGAGCCCCCCGATATACCCGCAGCCGGGCGGAGGGCCGCCCGGTGCAGCTGGAGTCCGTCAATACCATTGCCGACGGCACCCGCACCGACCACGCCAACCCGGACAACTTCGCCGTCATCCAGGATCGGGTGGACGAGCTGTACGCCGTGGAGGACCTGTGGATTGAAAAAGCGATGGTGCTGCTGCTGAACCAGGCCAAGATAGTGGCCGAGCCCTCCGGCGCGCTGCCGGTGGCCGCCGCTCTGGCGGGACTTCTGCCGGTGAAGCCGGAGGATAAGGCGGTGTTCGTCCTCTCCGGCGGCAACGCCGACCCGGCTCTGCTGGCCCGGCTGCTGACCCAAGGGCCGGTATAAAATCCGTGCAGTTTTGTGATCTGGTCACAGAAAAAGGCCGGTCTGCTGGATATACTAGGGAACAGAAAACAAAAACGCGCCCCCGCCCCGGCGGGCGGGGGGCGGGAGGTGAGGAACATGCGCTATGATATGATTGTCCTGGGCAGCGGCCCAGCGGGACTCTCCGCCGCGGTGGCCGCCCGGGGACGGAACAAAAGCGTCCTGGTGATCGGCAACCGCTGGCAGGACAGCCCTCTGGCCCGGGCGGAACAGGTGGATAACTACCTGGGGATGCCCTCCCTCTCCGGGGCGGAGCTGCTGGACCGGTTTACCCGCCACGCGGAGGAGATGGGGGTCAATTTGATTGTGGGAAAGGCCCTGGCCGTGATGCCCTGGGAGGGTTTTCAGGTCACGGTGGGCAGCGAACTCTATGCCGGAGACGCCCTGATCCTGGCCCCCGGCGTGGTGTGCCAGGCCAAGTACCCCGGCGAGGCGGAGTACCTGGGCCGGGGGGTGAGCTACTGCGCCACCTGCGATGGGATGCTCTACCGGGGCCGCCCGGTGGCGGTGGTGGGCCGCAGCAGGGAGGCGCCCCGGGAGGCGGCCTATCTGAAGGAACTGGGCTGTCAGGTGGTCTATGTGGCTCCCAAGCGCCCGGATACCCTGGACACGGACATCCCCTTTGTCCAGGCCGGCCGCCTGGAGGTGGAGGGGGAACAGATGGTCACCGGCTTGCGGGCGGACGGGGCGCTGATCCCCTGCTCGGGGGTCTTCATTCTCCGGGAGGCGGTGGCCCCCACCGATCTGCTGCCCCAGCTGAAAACGGAGAACGGAGTTATCCGGGTGGACCGCTCCATGGCCACCAGCATCCCCGGAGTGTATGCCGCCGGGGACTGTACCGGCGAGCCCCTGCAAGTCTCCAAGGCGGTGGGGGAGGGCCTGGTGGCAGCCCTGTCCGCGGCGGAGTACTTGGACCGGCGAGGTCGGGAGGGCGCGGGCTGACCCGCGGTCATAAAACTTATATCACGAAACGGAAGGACGGAATGAAAGATGGCTTTGCAGCATTTTGACACGAAGAGCTTTGACGCGGCCCTGGCGGAAGGTAAGCTGATGATGGTGGACTTCTGGGCCAACTGGTGTATGCCCTGCCGGATGCTGGGCCCGGTGATCGAACAGCTGGCCCAGGAGTATGAGGGGAAGGCCCTGGTGGGCAAGGTGGACGTGGACGAGCAGGGGGAGCTGGCCATGCGCTATGGCGTGATGAGCATCCCCACCGTGATTTTCTTCAAGGACGGCAAGGAGATCCACCGGGAGGTGGGTGCCCTCCCCAAGGACGTGTTCGTTCGGGTGCTCAACGAGAATCTGTGACGTCGCTATAAGAAAAAATACCGGATGTTTTCTCCCTGGAAAACATCCGGTATTTTTGATATTCCCCTTTGCAGCTGTCGAAAGAAAAATTCAGAACTCAGCCCAGACGGCACGCGCCCACATAGGTGCGGCTGTAATAGGAGCTGTTCAGGTCGCTGACGATCACTCCGGTGGTGGAGGTGGAGGCGTGGACGAACTGGCCGTTGCCGGTGTAGATGCCCACATGGGTGGCCCGTTTGCTGGAGTTTCCGCTGTTGAAGAACACCAGGTCGCCGGGCTGAAGCTGACTGCGGGAGACCGCTACACCGTTGTCCATCTGGCCGGAGGCGGTGCGGCTGACGGAGAAGCCAAAGTGGTTGACTACATAGGTCACAAAGCCGGAACAGTCAAAGCCGCTGGGGCTGCTGCCGCCGTACACATAGGGGCAGCCCACCAACTGAAGGGCGAACTGGGCCATCTGGCTGCCTACGCCGGAGGAGGCCGCCACGGAGGCGTCCACCTGAGCCACATAGTCGCTGCTCACATAGCCGTTTTCGATCTTGTACCAACCGCCCATGCCGCCGATGATCTCTTCAATCTCCACGATGGTTCCCACGGACAGGTTGCCTACGCTGGCATACTCCGTACCAGGGCCGGAGCGCACGTTCAGGGGGCCGTCCACCACCTGACCATAGATCTTCTCCTCGGTGACCTGAAGGTAATCGCCGCTGACATAGCCGGTGATCCCATTGTATGTAACCTGGTGCCAGGTGCCGTCAGCAGAGGTGCTGACCACATCCACCTGGGTCCCGCTGTCCAGAACACAGACCACGGAGGCGTCGGTGCTGGCCGCGGAGCGGACATTCAGACCGGAGTCGCTGATCACCGTGCCGATGCTGGCAGCGGAGGAGGGAAGGATCACGGTAACCACCGCCAGCAGGGCGGCGGAGAGCTTGGCTGTGAGCTGTTTCGACAGGTGCATGGCAGGATTCCTCCAATTTCTCTTTTGTATCAGGGGGGACGGAACGGGCGGGAGGTTACTTCCCGCTTAAAGCCCGGTCCAGCCAGACAGCGGCCACGTCCATAGCGGCGTAGAGGCTGTCTTTTTCGCTTTTCTTGACCACCCGGTCCCGGCTCTTCAGATCCGGGTCGGTGAGCTGAAGCTGGATGCTGACCTTGTTGGCCATCTCCAGCCCGTCTACATTTTGGGTGGAGAGAATCTGCAGCATGATGATATATTTCTCGGCCATGGTGCCGTAATAAATCAGATTGTCTTTCCGGCGCAGGGGGTGCCCCTTATAGGAAAGAGGAAGTTTCTCGGAAGCCATAGGACTCCTCCTTCAATTTTTACTTGATTTTAATGTTGTAACCGAATTGTAACATATTCGTAACCATTTGTCAAACCCTTCCCCGGAATTTTTCGAGGGAAATTTTCCCGCCCTGTGAACAGACGCCCTACCGCTGTCAAAACAGATCAAAAACGGGAGGATGCACAGGCATTCTCCCGTTTTCATAACGTACTCCGCCATTGTTCTGTTTGCAAAAAGCAAGGCCGGGACGGCTCCCTTTGGGAGCGCTTCCGGCCTGTCTTTTTCCCTGCTTAGTTGTGGTGCTTCAGCCGCAGGCAGTCTGCCTGAAAGGCCCACATCATGCCGCACAGGACGGCCAGCATACCGGCCACCGTGATGACGTCTACCATATGATCGCACCCCTTTCTTTCTTCTCTATCTTACTGCGGCAGGCCCGGGCGCGTCAATGGATACTGTGACGGTTTGTTTTCCAAAAACTAGGGGGACTGTTGTCTATTTTGTTCGTCTCTTTTCCTAAAATGCAAATTCAAAATTTCCAGTCTAAAATACCAAAGATTTTGCGGGGAAAAAGTTGTTTTACTCTTTCTATATGTAAACATTCCAGATTCTCATCCAATGTGGAAGGACGATTTTCCGTGAAAACGACGAGAAGCAAAAAGCGGCCCGCGGAGGAAATTCCCTCCGCGGGCCGCAGGGGTTCGGGATGGTTGCTGGCGCGCCGGCTTACAGGACCGGGGACTCGTGGTCCTCCTCCTGGGGGACCTCGGAATCCAGCGTAATGGCGCCCTCTTCAAAGAGGGACTCCTCTTCCTCCCCCTCAGTATCCTCCTCGGGGGCCTCCAGAGGATCGGCTACGATGGAGCCGGAGGACTTGGCGGTCAGATTGCCCTCGTCGTCGATGGTGTCGAACTTCCGGTACTGGGTCAAGCCGGAACCGGCGGGGATCAGCTTGCCGATGATGACGTTCTCCTTCAGGCCGCGCAGGTGGTCCACCTTGCCCCGGATGGCCGCCTCGGTGAGCACCTTGGTGGTCTCCTGGAAGGAGGCCGCGGACATCCAGGAATCGGTGGCCAGAGAGGCCTTGGTGATGCCCATGAGCAGGCGGGTGCAGGTGGGCTTGCGCAGTTCCTCCCCCGCCTCGTTCTTCTCCCCGGCGTCGATGCGGGCCTGAATGGCGGCCTCGGCGTCCAGGAACTCGATCAGGTCGATGGTGGAGCCGGACAGCAGGTCGGAATCCCCCGCGTCCTCCACCCGGACCTTGCGCATCATCTGACGGATGATGACCTCGATGTGCTTGTCGTTGGTGTCAACGCCCTGCTGGCGGTACACCTTCTGCACCTCGCGGATCAGGTAGTTGTGGCACTCGGACAGACCGCGAATGCGGAGCACCTCGTGGGGGGACAGGGCACCCTCGGTGAGCTGGAAGCCCTTCTCCACCACATCCCCGTCCTTTATCCGCAGGCCGGCGGAGTAGGGCAGGGCGTAGGTGACCACTTCTCCGTCGTCGGCGGTGATGGTCACGTTGCACATGACGTTGCGCTTGGTCTCCTCGATGGTCACGCGGCCACCGATCTCGGCCAGCTGGGCCATCTTCTTGGGTTTTCTCGCCTCAAACAGCTCCTCCACTCGGGGCAGACCCTGGGTGATGTCGCCGCCGGCCACGCCGCCGGTGTGGAAGGTACGCATGGTCAGCTGGGTGCCTGGCTCGCCGATGGACTGAGCGGCGATGATGCCCACCGCCTCACCAGCGCCCACCGGCTCGCCGATGGCCAGGTTGATGCCGTAGCACTTGGCGCACACGCCGCTGCGGGCCCGGCAGGTGAGCACGGAGCGGATCTTTACCGCGTGGATGTCGTGGGCCTCCAGGATCTTGGCGTCGTCCTTGCGCAGCATGGTGTCCTTGGTGAAGAGGACCTCACCGGTCTTGGGATCCTTGATGTCGGCGGTGGGGTAGCGGCCGTGGACGCGCTCGGCAAAGGTCTCGATGACCTGGCCGTGCTCCTCGATCTCGCTGACCACGATGCCGTCGTCGGTGCCGCAGTCGTCCTCCCGGATGATGACCTCCTGGGACACGTCCACCAGGCGGCGGGTCAGGTAACCAGAGTCGGCGGTACGCAGAGCCGTATCGGCCATGCCCTTTCGGGCGCCTCGGGAGGAGATGAAGTACTCCAGCACGGACAGACCTTCACGGAAGTTGGACTTGATGGGGATCTCAATGGTGCGGCCGGAGGTGTCCGCCATCAGGCCGCGCATACCGGCCAGCTGACGGATCTGGGCCATAGAGCCACGGGCGCCGGAGTCGGCCATCATGAAGATGGGGTTGTAGCGGTCCATGGACTCCTGCAGGGCGCTGGTGACCTTCTTGGTGGTGTCGTCCCAGGCCTCCACCGACAGGCGGTAACGCTCGTCGTTGGTAATGAGGCCCCGGCGGTACTGCCGGTCGATCTTGACGATCTCCTTCTCGGTCTCCCCGATGAGTTCATACTTCTTCTGGGGTACGGTCATATCCGCGATGGCTACTGTCAGGGAGCCGATGGTGGAGTAGTGGTAGCCCAGGTCCTTGATGGCGTCCAGCACGCCGGCAGCTACGGTGAACCCGTGCTTGGAGATGCACCGGTCGATGATCTGGCCCAGCTGCTTCTTGCCCACCACGAAGTTGATCTCCGGCTCGAACATCTTCTCCGGGTCAGAGCGGTCCACAAAGCCCAGGTCCTGGGGGATGGACTCGTTGTAGATCAGGCGGCCTACGGTGGTGTCCACCAGCTTGTACTGGGTGACCCCGTCCACCTCCTTGGACAGGCGCACGCGGATGGGGGAGTGGAGGGTGACCACTCCGGCGTCGTAAGCCAGCATAGCCTCGTCCTTGTCGGCGAAGCTGTGGCCGGAGCCCTCCTCCTCCCGCTCAAAGGTGAGGTAGTAGGCGCCCAGGATCATATCCTGGGTGGGGATGGTGACCGGGCTACCGTCCTGGGGCCGCAGCAGGTTGTTGGCAGAGAGCATCAGGATGCGGGCCTCGGTCTGGGCCTCGGCGGACAGGGGCACATGAACGGCCATCTGGTCGCCGTCGAAGTCGGCGTTGAAGGCGGTACACACCAGGGGGTGGAGCTTGATGGCCCGGCCTTCCACCAGCACCGGCTCGAAGGCCTGGATGCCCAGGCGGTGCAGGGTGGGGGCGCGGTTGAGCATCACCGGGTGGTCCTTGATGACAAACTCCAGGGCGTCCCACACGGCGGGCTCACCCTTCTCCACCATCTTCTTGGCCGCCTTGATGTTGTTGGCGGAGCCGTCGTCTACCAGCTTCTTCATCACGAAGGGGCGGAAGAGCTCAATGGCCATCTCCTTGGGCAGACCGCACTGGTAGATCTTCAGGGAGGGGCCGACCACGATAACGGAACGGCCGGAGTAGTCCACACGCTTGCCCAGCAGGTTTTGACGGAAACGGCCCTGCTTGCCCTTGAGCATATCGGACAGGGACTTGAGCGCCCGGTTGTTGGCGCCGGTGACGGCACGGCCCCGGCGGCCGTTGTCGATGAGGGCGTCCACCGCCTCCTGGAGCATGCGCTTCTCGTTGCGCACGATGATGTCCGGGGCGTTGAGCTGGATGAGCCGCTTGAGGCGGTTATTGCGGTTGATGACCCGGCGGTACAGGTCGTTCAGGTCAGAGGAGGCGTACCGGCCGCCGTCCAGGGGGACCATGGGCCGGATCTCCGGGGGGATGACCGGCAGCACGTCAATGATCATCCACTCGGGCTTGTTGCCGGAGATGCGGAAGGCATCCACCACCTCCAGACGCTTGACGATCCGGGCCTTCTTCTGGCCGGAGGCGTCTTTCAGCTCGGCGCGCAGCTGCTTGGAGAGCTGCTCCAGGTCGATCTGCTGCAGCAGCTTCTTCACCGCCTCGGCGCCCATGCCCGCGTCAAAGTCGTCCTCGTACTTCTCCCGCATGTCCCGGTATTCCTTTTCGGAGAGGATCTGGTTCTTGGACAGGGGGGGGTCGCCGGGGTCGATAACGATATAGCTGGCGAAGTAGAGCACTTTCTCCAGGATGCGGGGGCTGATGTCCAGCAGCAGGCCCATCCGGGAGGGGATGCCCTTAAAGTACCAGATGTGGGAGACGGGAGCGGCCAGCTCGATGTGGCCCATGCGCTCCCGGCGGACCTTGGAGCGGGTGATCTCCACCCCGCAGCGGTCGCAGATCTTGCCCTTGTAGCGGATCTTCTTATACTTGCCGCAGTTGCACTCCCAGTCCTTGGTGGGGCCAAAGATCTTCTCGCAGAACAGTCCGTCCTTCTCCGGCTTCAGGGTGCGGTAGTTGATGGTCTCGGGGCGCTTGACCTCGCCGTAAGACCAGGCGCGGATCTGCTCGGGGGAGGCGATCCCGATTTGAATGGCGTCAAA
>CALWWF010000062.1 GCA_944385165.1 uncultured Oscillospiraceae bacterium | reverse complement strand
TGTCTATAATCCATATAGAGTGCTTCGTATGGCGCAGGCGTCAAGAAATCCTCCGCGCTGTAATTCCATTCCGCCAAACGATCACCTCCCCATGTGCTGATCGAGCCATTCCTCCAACCGCGGAAGCCGTTTACAAGCCTCCACATAAAGCGGATGCGCAACAGATAATTCTTCCGGCGTTTTCGGCTCAAAATTTTTCTTTATATCCCACCAGTACCGATGTTCCTCACATTTTTTCCGGATCTCTTTGGCCTCGGCCTCTTTTTTGGCCTCCGCCTCCCGCCTGGCCCGCACCAGGGCGGACAGTTCCGCCCTGGTAGGCCTCTGGCTGGACAGCCCAAGGTGAAAATCTTCATTCAACCGCAGGCATGCGCCCTTGAAGTCTAGGTCAAAAAGTCGCATCACAAAATCAATGACGCTCCCCCCGGCTCCGCAGCCGAAGCAGTGCCAGCCACGGTCCCCGTCATAGACTTTAAGGCTGCCGTGCCGGTCCCCCTGGTGGAAGGGGCACTGGATAAATCCACTCCGGTTTGGACGGAACCCATAGTGCTCAAATACATCCCAGGCCGGCAGAGTTCTTTTGATTTCGCCGGCCAGATCATTCATCGTCGTCCACCAGATCTCGATAGTCGATGATGCTGGTCAGTTGGTGGGTGGCCTTGCAGTAGTCACAGTGCTCGCACCGGCGGGGCTGAAGCTCGCCGCGCTTGATTTCCTGGTAGTACGGCGCGCGGTCTTCCACCTGATACAGGGCAGAGGTGAGATCGGCGTCGGAGATGGTCAGCGCGGCCAGGTCGGTCACTGCCTCCTTGGTGCCGACTGCCAGGACAAATGGCAGCTCATGGCCTTCCAATTCCCGGTAAACAGCGCCTTGGATGTCATAGGTTGCCTATTTTTCCGCCAGCGGGGTCACCGCAAAAGCGGCGGAAGAGGCGGCGGAGGCCATCGGGGCGGACCTGTATGAGATCCGTCCCCAGGAGCCCTATACCGCTGCGGACTTGGACTGGATGAATCGGAAGAGCCGCAGTTCGGTAGAGATGAACGACCCGAACAGCCGCCCGGCCATCGGGGGACCGGCGGTGGATCTGGCTGAGTATGATACCATTTTGCTGGGATTCCCCATCTGGTGGTATGTAGAGCCGCGTATTGTGGATACTTTTTTGGAGAGCTACGACTTTACCGGAAAAACCATGATCCCCTTTGCCACCTCCGGCGGCAGCGGGATCGAGAAGGCGGAGCATAGTTTACAGACGCACTGCCCCAAGGCGGTTTGGAAGAAAGGAAAACTGTTGAATCACACCGACGCGGCCAAGTGGGCAAAAACGCTTTAACGCGTCGTAAGCTCCAAAAGGAAAGGGAATTTCTTCAAAATTTTGAGCGTTTCACTTCGTGCCATGCACCGCTATGCCGGTCCCGTGAGAGAGACGTTTCAGAGAGGCGGGAGCGTTTATGCCGAAGGGATCGGAAGCGTTGGCCAACACAAGAAAAGAAGAAATCATTAACGCCTGTGCGGCGCTGTATGAGACTATGAGCTTCAAGGAGATCACCCTGAAGGAGATCGGGAAACAGACCTCCTTTACCCGGACTTCCATCTATAACTATTTCCAGACCAAAGAGGAAATTTTCTTGGCTCTGCTTCAGCGGGAGTATGAGGCGTGGATCGCAGACCTGGAGGCCGTGCTCCATGGACACCAGCGTATGACCGCAGAGGAGTTTGCCAATGAGCTGGCCCACACCCTGGAGCGGCGGGCGCTGCTGCTGAAGCTGATGTCCATGAACCACTATGATTTGGAGGACAACAGCCGGATGGAGAATCTGGTGGCCTTTAAAAAAGCGTACGGAAACTCCATGCGGACTGTCACCTGCTGCCTGGAAAAGTTTTTCCCACAAATGACGGTAGGGGACATACAAAGTTTTCTCTATGCCTTTTTCCCGTTCCTGTTTGGCGTCTATCCGTACACCGTGGTGACGGACAAGCAGCGGAGAGCCCTGGAACTTGCTCATGCAAACTATGTGTTCCTCTCCATCTATGAGATGGTGAGATCCTTCGCGGCAACTCTTCTGCGGAGCTTTGCCTCCGGCACTGACGAACCGGATCCTTGAAAAACTCCGTGCCGCCGCCCTCTGGGTGGCGGAAGTATAACGCCCCGGCCGGCTGTACAGCGTATACTGCACAGCCGGCCGGGGCATTTTTAGACATGATTTTCCATGTTGGAACATAGACGGGGATCACCGCTCCATCTTCCAGAAATAGGCGCTGTATGGGGGGAGCTGGCTGCCTCCGCCGAAGTCGTGCTGGGCCCCGGTGATCAGGTCCCAAGCCAGGCCGCACCCGGCGTCGAAATGGGCCACATAGGGCTGATCGTCGATATTGACCGCCACCAGAACCCGTTCTTCCTCCACTTTCCGCTCAAAGATGATCTGCCGGTTGGTGAGCAGAACGTTGCGGTAGCTGCCTCTGCACAGGGCGGGGCTGCCCCGCCGTGCTGCGGTGAGCTTGGCGATCCAGCCGGTGAGGGCGTTCCACTCCGGCTGTTCCAGGTCGGGGCGGAGCTCATCGTCGCTGTGGGCGCCCTTGGTTCCGGTGATCCCCCATTCGCTGCCGTAGTAGAGGGCGGGGGTGCCGGGCATTCCGAACAGGATGGCGTAGGCCAGGGGGAGGTGCTCGGGGTTGGAGAGCTGGGAGGCCAGCCGGGTCACGTCGTGGTTGTCGGCGAAAGACAGCAGGTGTGCCCCTTTGTACAGGGTCCAGGGCTCCGGCCCGTACTGGCGGGCCAGGCTGTGGCCGATCTCAAAGAGATTCTGGTCGTTCAAGCTGGACCAGAGGCCCTTGAAACAGTCGTAGTTGGTCACCGAGTGGCACTTGTCCGGCCCCATCCACTGGTTGTAGTCGCCGCCCAGGGCCTCGCCCAGCAGGACGAAATCCGGTTTCAGGGTCTGGGTAAAGGCGCGCAGCTGTTTCAGATAGTCAATGGGCAGGCAGTAGGCCACGTCCAGGCGCAGTCCGTCGATGTCGAACTGCTCCACCCAGCTGCGGATGGCCTGGAACTGGTGCTCCACCACCGCGGGGTTATCTAGGTTCAGCTTCACCAGTTCGCTGTGGCCCTCCCAGCACTCGTACCAAAAGCCGTCGTTCCGGTCCGTGTTGCCGCCGAAGTCGATGTGGAACCAGTCCTTATAGGGGCTGTCCCATTTTTTCTCCTGCACGTCCCGGAAGGCCCAGAAGCCCCGTCCCACATGGTTGAACACCCCGTCCAGCATGACCCGGATGCCCGCCTGGTGGAAAGCCCGGCACACTTGGGCCAGATCCTCGTTGGTTCCCAGCCGGGGATCCAGGCGGTTGTAGTCCCGGGTATCGTAGCCGTGCTTGTCGCTGTCAAAGACCGGGTTTAAGAGGACGGTGTCCGCTCCCAGCTTCTGGATGTGCTCCACCCAGGACAGCAGGCGGCGGATGCGGGGGACGGTGACATTGTCGTTGTACTCCGGTGCGCCGCACAGGCCGAGGGGGTAAATTTGGTACAGGACCGCTTCATCAAACCACATGGGAAAACTCCTTTCGCTCCGTCAAAATAGAAGGGCGGATGTCCTGTTTATCATACCGCATTTTGTCTCATTGAACAAGTCTAAACCTGTGGGGAGATAGGAAATTGGGCGCAAACAGAAAATCGCCGTCTCTCTGCGGCCCGTCTGTGATTGGGAAACGCATCCAAAACCGAATCATCCCAAGAGAGGACAGAGACGAAACGCAGTTTCGCAGAAAGTTCTTTTATCTACTTTTCTTACAAGAAAAGTAGAGGGGTTGCCAAAAAGGAGCGGTTCCGATATAATGGAGATGCGTGGAAGGCATCAAAGGAGTTGTTATTTTGTTTTCCCTCATAAAGCCGAAGAAGTGTGCGCTGGCCCTGCTGGGCAGCGGGATCCTTGCCTTCGGCCTGTACAATGTCCACGCCCTGTCCGGAGTGACCGAGGGCGGCGTGCTGGGCATGACGTTGTTCCTGCACCACTGGGTGGGGCTCTCCCCGGCGGTGACGGGACTGGTAATGAACGCGATCTGTTATCTCATGGGCTGGAAGCTGCTGGGGAAGGAGTTCATCGCTTACTCCATTGTGGCGGGGGGCGGATTTTCCGTATTCTACGCCGTCGTGGAGCAGTTTGACCCCCTGTGGCCCCAGCTGGCGGACCACCCGCTGCTGGCGGCGGTGCTGGGCGCCCTGTTTGTAGGCGTGGGCGTGGGCCTGAGTGTCCGAGCCGGCGGCGCGCCGGGGGGCGACGACGCTTTGGCCATGAGCATTTCAACGCTCACCCACTGGGACATCCAGTGGTCCTACCTAATCAGCGACCTGGTGGTGCTGGCCCTGTCGGCCACCTACATCGATCTGAGCCGCCTGGGCTGTTCCCTGCTGACGGTCCTCCTCTCCGGACAGATCATCGGTCTGATCCAGCGCCTGGGCCGGCCGGTGGAGGCGGAGAAGACAGAGCCGGAAGCTCCGGTGAACGAGCAGCCGTAACCATCCAAGATGCGGGGCGTAAAAACCTTTCACGCCGTATCTGTTTGCGTCATATCCGCTTTGGGCGGACCCCGCAGCAATCTGGAAATCAAAGAAAAGGCCCCTTGAGGGGTTCGGAGCGAAAATCAAAACGCTCCGAACGGCCTCAAGGGGCTTGCTTTCTTCTGGGAACGATCACACCTGGAACATGGGGGAGGACAGGTACCGGTCCCCGGAGTCGGGCAGGACCACCACGATGGTTTTTCCCGCGTACTCCGGCTGTTTGGCCAGTTCTCCCGCCGCCCACAGAGCGGCCCCGGAGGAGATGCCCACCAGGATGCCCTCGGTGCGGACAATCTCCCGGCCCACGGAAAAGGCGTCCTCGTCCTTCACCCGGATGACCTGGTCGTAGATGGTGCGGTCCAATGCATCTGGGATGAAGTTGGCCCCAATGCCCTGGATCTGGTGGGGGCCTGCCTTCCCGCCGGAGAGAAGGGGGGAGCTATCCGGCTCCACCGCCGCCACCTGGAGGGCGGGGTTTTTCTCCTTTAAATACCGGCCTGCGCCGGACAGGGTGCCGCCGGTGCCTACGCTGGCTACATACACGTCCACCTGGCCGCCGGTGGCCTCCCAGATCTCCGGGCCGGTGGTGCGGTAGTGGGCCGCCGGGTTGGCGGGGTTGGAGAACTGGTCGGGGATAAAGCTGCCGGGGATGGAGCGGGAGAGCTCCTCCGCCTTATCCACCGCCCCCTGCATCCCCTGGGCTCCGGGAGTGAGGACTAGCTCCGCCCCATAGGCGGCCAGCATCGCCCGGCGCTCGGCGCTCATGGTGTCAGGCATGGTGAGGATGAGCCGGTAGCCCCGGGCGGCGGCCACGCAGGCCAGCCCGATGCCCGTGTTGCCGGAAGTGGGCTCGATGATGGTGCCGCCGGGCTTTAAAAGCCCCCGGGCCTCCGCGTCCTGGATCATGGACAGGCCCACCCGGTCCTTGGCGGAGCCGGCGGGATTCAGATACTCCAGCTTGGCCAGCACCCGGGCCTGGAAGCCGTGCTTGGCGCCGTAGCGCTTCAGCTCCAGCAGGGGGGTGTGGCCGATCAGTTCTTCAACACTGTGTGCAATGGCAGACATAGGCGCGCCTCCTGATTGTATTGTTTGCTTTGGATTGATGATACTACCGGCGGGGTAGGTTGTCAACCGGTTCCCCCTTGCAAAACCCATGGGATCTCGTATAATAAAGATCAGAAAACCACAGGCGGCGCGCCGCCAAAGCAAGGAGGAAGGACCCATGAAAGTCGGACTGGTGCTGGAGGGCGGGGCCCTCCGGACGATCTTTTCCACCGGCGTGTTTGACGCCATGCTGGAGAAGGACCTGATGGCGGACTATGTGGTGGGAGTGTCCGCAGGCATCGCCTACGGGGTGAGCTATGTCTCCAGACAGCCCCGGCGGAATTTGGAGATCCTGACCCGGTTCGTCAACGACCGGCGGTATATGGGCCTGAAGAACCTGGTGGACCGGCACAACCGCAGCTACTTTGGGCTGGAGTTTGCCTACGGCACCATCCCCAACGAGCTGGTGCCCTTTGACTACAAGACCTTTGACGCCTTCCCCGGCCATGTGGAGGCCGGGGTCACCAATCTGGAGACGGGAGAGGCGGAGTATCAAGAGGTCACAAGCCAGGATAAGCACTTCCGTCTCCTCCAGGCCACCTGCGCCATGCCGCTGATGTTCCCCATCTTCCACCTGAACGGCAAACCCTATCTGGACGGGGGCGTGGCCGACGCAGTGCCCTACCGCCGGGCTTTGGAGCAGGGGTGCGACCGGGTGGTGGTCATCCTCACCAAACCCCGGAGCTTTGTCCGCAAGCCGGAAAAACTCCTCCCCCTGATCCAGCGGCGGTACCGGGCCTACCCCAACTTCTGCCGCACCATGGAGGAGCGGCCGGAGCGGGACAACAGCGCCCGGGCGGAGCTGTTTCGGCTGGAGCAGAAGGGCCAGGCGCTGGTCCTCGCGCCCAACTCCCTCCACGGGGTGGGGCGCATCGAGCACAATGTGGACAAGCTGCGTATGCTGTGGGCCGAGGGCTATCAGCAGGGGATGGAGCGCCTGGAGGAGATCCGGGCCTTCATGGGTCGATGACAGGACCGTCCCCAGGGGCGTCCAGGGCGAAGGCGTCCAGCATCTCCCCCAGCAGGGAGAAAAATGCGGCCAGGCGCTCTAGCTCCTCCCGGGAGCGGCCCTGTGCCAGCGCGGCCGCAGCCGCTGCGGCCCCGGAGATTAGCGGGCCGGAGGGCAGGGAAAAAGACGACAAGGGAACCACCTCCCCATTATTCTATGAAGAAGATGGGGGCAAATGGCTTTCTCTTTCCAAGGCCGAAGAACTATGCTATGATAACATAAACAAAAACAATGGAGGCGGAACTATGGCAAAAATCGTGGTCATCGACGGCCAGGGGGGCCGGCTGGGAAAGCTGCTGGTGGAGGAGGTCCGGGCCCGCATCCCTCAGGCGGAGCTGCTGGCCATCGGCACCAATGGCATCGCCGCCTCCGCCATGCAGAAGGCGGGGGCCTCCCATGTGGCCACGGGGGAGAACCCGGTGGTCCGGGGGGTCATGGACGCGGATGTGGTGCTGGGCCCCCTGGGCATCGTGGTGGCCCACGCCATTTTAGGGGAGATCACCCCAAAGATGGCCGAGGCGGTGGGAGGATGCCGGGCCAAAAAGGTCCTGATCCCCATGAGCAGCTGCGGCGTGGCGGTGGCCGGTCTGCCCGAGCTGGGGCTGGCGGCCTCGGTGCGCATGGCGGTGGACCAGGCAGCGGAGGTCCTGGAACAGGAGGCGGGCTGAGCACGCCTTCTGCTTTTTGGATGGAAATTAAGAAATCCCCCGTGGGTGACCACGGGGGATTTGATTCTGCCATATACCGATTACACAGCGCGGGTGACCTTACCGGAACGGAGGCATCTGGTGCAGACGTACACGTGAGTGGG